>CACLGU010000005.1 GCA_902606505.1 uncultured Prochlorococcus sp. | reverse complement strand
AAAGTTATTAGACCAAAAAGTCAACGATTGAGTAATAAATCTATCGAGTGAAATCCGCCCTACATTATTCAGGTTAGTTTATTATTATTAATAGTGAAATTAGCAAATAAATGGAAAATAAAGAGAAGATTTCAAACGTAGAAAATGTCGTAATTATAGGTTCGGGACCTGCAGGTTACACCGCTGCAATATATGCCGCACGAGCAAATCTTCAACCATTACTTGTAACAGGATTTAATTCTGGTGGAATTCCTGGTGGGCAATTAATGACTACAACATTTGTTGAAAATTATCCAGGTTTCCCAGATGGAGTGCTGGGTCCTGAATTGATGGATCTAATGAAGGCTCAAGCAGAAAGATGGGGCACTAATTTATACGAAAGTGATGTAGTCTCAATTAATACAGATTCACATCCCTTTGAATTAAAAACTTTAGAAGGAACTATAAAATCTAACTCAATTATCATTGCAACTGGAGCTAGTGCAAATAGATTAGGCGTAATTAATGAAGATAAATTCTGGAGTAAAGGAATAAGTGCTTGTGCAATATGTGATGGAGCCACCCCACAATTTAGAGATGAAGAATTAGCTGTTATTGGAGGGGGCGACTCTGCATGTGAAGAAGCAGCATATCTCACAAAGTATGGAAGCAAAGTGCATTTGATTGTTCGATCAGAAAAATTAAGGGCTAGCGCAGCAATGGTTGATAGAGTAAAAGCTAATCCAAAGATAGATATTCATTGGAACACAAAAGTTGATAAAGCGGATGGTACTGAATGGCTTGAGAGAATAGAAACTATTCACTCTCAAGAGGGTAAAGGGGAAATCAATATAAAAGGTCTTTTTTACGCGATAGGGCACACACCTAATACGAAATTCTTGGGCAACAAAATTGATTTAGATAATAAAGGCTATATTGCTTGCAAATCAGGGAGGCCAGAAACATCTATTGAAGGCATCTTCGCTGCAGGTGATGTTGTTGATTCTGAATGGAGACAAGGAGTTACCGCTGCAGGAACTGGATGCATGGCAGCATTAGCTACTGAAAGATGGCTAGCCGAGAAAAACTTAGCAAAAACTATAGTCAGAGAGACCCCAGAACCAGAAAAAAAGCTTAATTCATCAGATTTTAATGAAGAAGAAGTTAATGAAGATACTTTCGATTCAAATTCTGAATGGCAAAAAGGCAGTTATGCATTAAGAAAACTTTATCACGAGAGTAAAAAACCTATCTTAGTAATTTTTAGTTCCCCAAGCTGCGGTCCATGTCATGTTTTAAAACCTCAGTTAAAAAGAGTAATAAAAGAACTTGATGGTGCAGTTCTTGGAGTTGAAATAGATATTGATAAAGATCAAGATATTGCAAAACAAGCTGGTATTAACGGCACACCAACAGTTCAACTTTTTAAAGAAAAATTATTAAAAAAACAATGGCAAGGTGTTAAACAAAGAAGTGAGTTTAAAGAAGCGATAGAAAATATTATCTAAAGTAACTTTTTATTTATTATTTCTCTTAGGATTATTTTTATTAGTAGTAGGTCTAGCATTACCTGCATTTCTTTCTCTATAAGTTATCCTCCCTCTAGAAAGATCATAAGGACTTATCTCAACTAACACTTTGTCTCCAGCTAATAATTTAATTCTAAATTTAGTCAATTTACCTGCAGCTCTACATAAACATTGATGACCTTCAGGCTGTTCTAAGGTAACCAAATAAAATCCATTCCCCTGCTCTTTTTCTATGACACCTGAAGTTTCAATCATTAATTAATCTTTTACTAGGTTTATATTATCAGAAAAAGATTGGCCAAAATTGATTTAAGAAAAATTACATCAGTAAAAATACTAAATGCAATTCAAATTGAAAATTTAATTTCATTTATTATTTGAAGTTGGCCATAGTAAAAATTTGCTTTCGCAATTTTTTCAGAATCTTCTAATTGATCAAAAAAAACAAACCCAAGGCTTTCCCATAATGTAGATCCGCAAACATTATTCAATTCATTTTTTGCTTCTTTTGCAAAATTATCTAGTTTTCGTTCAAGATTTTTAGATTTAGAAACTGACATAACCAAAAATATTTACATAGTACAAATATACTATATAAGACGAGAATTGCAATATTAAAAAGGTAATCTCTTTTTTTCTTCAATATTTAGATCTGCTTCCATTTCCCTTAATCTTTTAAGTATTTGTTGGTAGTACTCCTTTAAATAACTCTCTAACGAGGTCATATCTTCTTTTTTAAGTTCCAATATTTCGTAAGTTTTGCTCATGTCAGCATCTAATGATTCACCACTACTAGTTACTTCAGCAAAAGCCAATCTTTCAGCAACATTTAAAGAATCTTGAAAAAAAGAAACTACTTTTTGAGTGATGCTAATAAGGAAGGGAGAAACTCTAAAAATTTTCGCCTTTTTTTCACTAAATTTTTCACATAAAGATATTACCTCGTTTGAATTCCATGCTTTGGGACCAACTAATGGCAATGATGTTCTGTAAGTTTTTGGATTATTTACTGCTGCTACAACAACTTTGGCCATATCTTGAGTATTCATATATGCAATTTTAGTTGGAGTCCCACTCATCCATACTGCTTGACTATCCAAGATTGGGATAGCGAATTGACCAATAACCCCTTGCATAAAAGCTGCACATTTGAAAATTGTATAGTCCAAATTTGATTTCTCAAGAAGTTTTTCAGTGCAAAATTTAACATCCATTAAAGGAACATTTCTAAACTTTTCAGTTAAAAGAATTGAAAGGAATATTACCCTTTTTACATTTAAAGATTCACAAGCATTAAATAAATTAAGTTTTCCATCCCAATCTATTTCATAAATACTTTTAGGATCATCTGGCCTGCTAGTCGCCGCATCAATAACTACTTCAATATCTTGCAATGCATATTCGATATCAGAAGGATTTAATAAATTACCTTTAGTAAGTTCACAACCCCACTCTTGAAGAAAAGATGCTTTTCTTGGGTTTCTTACAAAACATCTAACTTCATGTCCATCTTCTATAGCTTGCTTAGCTATTTGCCTCCCGAGTGTCCCTGTTGCTCCTACTAAAAGAATCTTCATATTTTAAGATTTATTTATCTTGTAGACAATAACTCAATTTGTAATGTGTTCGTGAGAATTAATCTCCCTGAAACTTTAATAATAATGCTCCACCAACCAATCCTATTGGTATGAGTATCCAAAAAACTGCCGCGATACTAAAAATTTCTTTTGCCATAGTAAAATTCAATGATTACTATAATTTACATTCAATATACATTTATTTGTTAAAAAAGTAGATAATGCAAATATCTTGAAAATTTTTGAATATATGAATAATAATTTTAAAGAAGAAAATATTAATCTTCCTAATTACTGGAACTGGAATGGTTTTAAAGTTTGTTGGAGTGTTTCTGGCGAAGATAATGAAATTCCAATTATCTTCCTTCACGGATTTGGCGCCAGTCGAAAACATTGGAGGAAAAATATAGAATATTTCGCGAAAAGGAATTTTGCCTCATATTCTTTAGATTTAATAGGATTTGGAGATTCAGATCAACCAGGGATAAGACAAATTGGAAAGTTAAATAATAAGATTTGGTGTAATCAAGTGAAAGATTTTATTACTCAGGTAATAAGACCAAAGAACTCTGGGAAAGTAATTCTTATTGGCAATTCTCTCGGATCATTGGTGGCTTTAACATGTGCTGTTTCATTAGATGATCAGATTGCAACAGTTATTGCATCGCCTCTGCCAGATCAAATCCAAGTAAATAAAACGTCAAAAACAAAAAAATCACCATTAAAGAGATTTCAAGATAGATTCATAACAATATTTTTTATATTTTTCCCTTTAGAAATTATTTTATTTTTAATAACAAAATTAGGGGTTATAAAACTGGGATTAAATTCTGCCTATTTCAAAAAAGATAATATCGACGGCGAACTAATAGATTTGGTGACAAAACCAGTTTTAAGAAGAACTTCAGCTAGATCATTAAGAGCGATGTGTATTGGAATGTCCTCAAGAGATGAAAAATTTCAAGCTTCTTACCTTTTGAGAAAACTTAGCGCCTCAAAAAAAGTTCCTTTTTTATTAATTTGGGGAGAAAAAGATAATTTCATACCTTTGTTTGTTGGTAAAAAGATTGCAAATTTCCATAGATGGGTAAAATTAAAAATAGTATCCAATTCAGGGCATTGTATACATGATGAAGATCCATCATTATTTAATACAATCTCTTATGAATGGATTAGGGATTTAAAAATCATTTAAAATATGAAACATACATTATCAGTTCTTGTAGAAGACGAATCTGGAGCCTTGAGTAGAATCTCAGGTCTCTTTGCTAGAAGGGGGTTCAACATAGATAGCCTTGCGGTAGGACCGGCAGAATCCAAAGGGATTTCAAGGTTAACAATGGTAGTAGAAGGCGATGATGAAACTCTTCAACAAATGACTAAGCAGCTTAATAAGTTATTTAATGTTCTGGGAGTTGTAGATTTTACTAATCTCGCAGCTGTTGAGAGGGAATTGATGTTACTAAAAGTTTCATCGAAAGAAGATACTAGGAGTAATATCCTTGATATAGTACAGATTTTCCGTGCAAAAGTTGTTGATGTTTCAGATATGGCCTTAACTCTTGAGGTAGTTGGAGATCCTGGAAAGTTAGTTGCTTTAGAGAAATTACTCGAGCCATATGGCATACTTGAAATAGCGAGGACTGGTAAGGTTGCTCTTAAACGCTCTTCAGGAGTAAATACAGAAATGTTGAAAATAAACAAATATTCTCTGGAAATTTAATTAGATATCTGGACTTCCTCAATATAATCTTCTTTCTTTATTTTTTTGAGTACCTCTAATCCTTTAATTATCTTTCCAAAAATTGAATATCTTCCATCTAGTTCTGGAATCCTACCTGTAACAAAAAAAAATTCAGTAGAGGAAGACTTTTTATTACTTCTCTTAACCATAGCGATTGAACCAGCCTCAAAAGTATTAACTAAATTTTCAATTTCACTAGGATTTTTTATTTGATAGTTATATCTTGGTTTAATTTCATCTTTGAATTTTATTTCTAAAGGTATTGAAGGACTTGTCTTTTTTAAGGTTTCATTTCCATCTATATAGAATTTATTTTTAGGATTAACACCTCCGTATATAAAACTTATTTGGGGAAAATTAATTATTTTATAAAATTTTTGATTTACATAAATATTATTTTCTATATTTTCCAGAAAGTTTGATACTGTTAATGGCTTATCTTTCCCAAATAATTTAACTTCAAAATCACCTTTTGTAGTTTTAAAATAAATAACTTTATCACTTTTAATACAACTAAATTTAAATTTTTGGCAGTAATAATTTGAATCAATCTTATTTTTATAACTACAAGCTTGTAGCAAAAACAAAACCTGTATAAAAGATAATGTTTTTAAAAAATATTTTTTTTTTATTTTAAGCCCTCCAAGTTAACATCCAAAAATTTAGCCAGACGAGCCCCTTCTTCTTCAACTTGAAGCAGTGGTTTAAGTTCACCTGCTCCACTTAAAGGGAGAGGTTTTTTTCTACCTTTCAATACTAAAGCAATTCTTCTTCTAGGATTAAATCCCTCGCTTATATCCAACTTAACCGATTTAATTTCATCGAAATCTAATTTAACTTCTATATCTTTGAAAAGACCTTTTCTTTTTATTTCTACAGATTTTGATGATTTATCAAAATAATTACTTCCTGAACCAAAGTTAATATAAACCAAATACCACAAGTAAAAATTTAATAAGTTTGCTATTACTCCGTAAGCTCCCATTATTATTCCTTGAGGGATAAACAAAAGCGTTGAGGGATTTCCTAAAGGTAATAAATCTCTTCCTGTGTAACTTGATATTGAAGCCAAAAGAAAACCAATGCCTCCTATCGTTAGCATGCCTCCAATAATATAATTTGAAACTTTTCTTGATCCGCCAATTTTTTGTTCGATTTTATCGAAAGACGTGAGGTCTGAATTCATTTTTATCCTTTTTTTGAGCCTAATTCAGATAATTTAACAAACTAAGGGAGTATTCTTACCTAATTTTTAATAAAAAAGTCAGGAAAGCTTTACAAGGCATTTCAGATATACAAATATTTCCCCACATTACTCTCAATCTTTGTTACAGTCACTGCGTATCCCGAAGCTAAAAACGATTTCTCATGACGATCGCAGTTGGTAGCGCCCCACAAAGAGGATGGTTTGATATCCTCGATGATTGGTTGAAGCGCGACCGCTTTGTATTTATTGGTTGGTCCGGACTTCTCTTACTTCCTTGTGCATATCTTGCTATAGGTGGTTGGTTTGTCGGAACAACATTTGTTACCTCTTGGTACACACACGGAGTTGCAAGCTCATACCTTGAAGGTTGTAACTTTTTAACAGCAGCTGTAAGTACCCCTGGTGATGCCATGGGACACAGTCTTCTATTTTTATGGGGTCCCGAAGCCCAAGGTAGTTTCGTAAGATGGCTACAACTTGGTGGACTTTGGAACTTCGTTGCATTACATGGAGTATTTGGCCTAATTGGTTTTATGCTTCGTCAGTTTGAAATTGCAGGTCTTGTTGGAATTAGACCATACAACGCATTAGCTTTTTCAGCAGTAATTGCAGTATTTACAAGTATTTTCCTTATTTATCCTTTAGGACAGCACAGTTGGTTCTTCGCACCTTCATTCGGTGTAGCAGCAATCTTCCGTTATATCCTGTTCATTCAAGGTTTTCACAATATCACTTTAAATCCATTTCACATGATGGGAGTTGCTGGAATTCTTGGTGGTGCTCTACTTTGCGCTATTCATGGAGCTACAGTGCAAAACACTTTGTATGAAGATACAAGTATTTATACAGATGGTAAGGTTCAAAGTTCAACATTTAGAGCTTTCGATCCAACCCAAGAAGAAGAAACTTATTCAATGATTACAGCGAATAGATTCTGGAGTCAAATCTTCGGTATTGCTTTCTCAAACAAGCGTTTCTTACATTTCTTGATGCTGTTTGTACCTGTTATGGGTATGTGGACATCTTCAATTGGTATTGTCGGCTTAGCACTTAACTTAAGAGCTTATGATTTCGTAAGCCAAGAGATCCGTGCAGCAGAAGATCCAGAATTTGAAACTTTCTATACAAAAAATATACTTTTGAACGAAGGTATGCGAGCATGGATGTCTTCTGTGGATCAACCACACGAAAACTTTGTATTCCCTGAGGAGGTTCTTCCACGTGGAAACGCCCTTTAATAATTTACTAAGAGCTCCAAACCAAAGTATTGAGGAAACTGGTTATGCCTGGTATGTAGGCAACGCTAGATTAATCAATTTATCTGGACGTTTATTAGGAGCTCACATTGCTCACTCTGGACTAATAGTCTTTTGGGCGGGAGCAATGATGCTCTTTGAGGTTAATCATTTTACTTTTGATAAACCAATGTGGGAGCAAGGTTTAATCTGTATGCCACACGTTGCAATGTTTGGTTACGGGATAGGTCCTGGTGGTGAAGTTACCGATATCATGCCTTTCTTCCAGGCAGGCGTGGTTCACTTGATAGCTTCTGCTGTTCTTGGTTTTGGTGGTATCTACCACTCTTTAGCAGGTCCAGAAAAACTCGAGGAGGATTTTCCATTTTTCTCCACTGACTGGAGAGATAAAAATCAAATGACAAATATTCTTGGATATCATTTGATTGTCTTGGGTGTAGGTGCATTAGCATGGTCAGTTAACTGGTGTTTTATTGGCGGTGCATATGACACATGGGCACCTGGAGGTGGTGAAGTTAGACTTGTTAATCCAACTTTGGATCCAAGAGTTATTCTTGGTTATCTATTTAGATCTCCATGGGGAGGAGCTGGTTCAATAATCGGTGTTAACTCCATTGAAGATATTGTTGGTGGACATGTCTATGTTGGTATAACTGCAATCATTGGAGGTATATTCCATATCTTTACCAAACCTTTTGGATGGGCAAGAAGAGCATTCATTTGGAATGGTGAAGGATTACTTAGTTATGCCCTTGGTGGAATTTGTGTAGCAAGTTTTATCGCTTCAACATTCATCTGGTTTAACAATACTGCTTACCCTTCAGAGTTTTATGGCCCAACAAATGCTGAAGCTTCACAGGCCCAAAGCTTTACTTTCCTTGTGAGAGACCAAAGAATTGGAGCTAACGTAGGTTCAACAATGGGACCAACAGGTTTAGGTAAGTATCTCATGAGATCTCCTACTGGTGAAATTATATTTGGTGGCGAAACAATGAGATTTTGGGACTTCAGAGGCCCATGGTTAGAGCCTTTAAGAGGTCCTAACGGATTAAGCCTTGAGAAAATCCAAAATGATATTCAGCCTTGGCAAGTAAGAAGAGCTGCTGAATATATGACTCATGCTCCTAACGCTTCTATCAACTCTGTTGGTGGAATCATTACAGAGCCTAATGCTGTTAACTTTGTTAACTTAAGGCAATGGTTAGCTGCAGCTCAATTCTTCTTAGGATGGTTTACTTTCATCGGTCATCTTTGGCATGCTGGACGTGCTAGAGCAGCCGCTGCTGGTTTCGAAAAAGGAATCGACAGAAAGAGTGAGCCAGCTTTAGAAATGCCTGATTTAGATTAATTTCTATTTCAAATAAAAAAGCCCTATCAATTTGATAGGGTTTTTTTTTAATTTTTTTTATTTTGGTAAATTTTTTCTAAGCCATGGCAAACTTAAACCCATTACATTACTGAAACAACCCTCAATTTTTTCTATATATTTGCCGCCTATACCTTCCAAAGCAAATCCTCCGGCGCAATATAAAGGTTCATTTGTAACTACATAACTCTTGATTTCCCAATCTTCCAACTTAGAAAAATAAACTCTTGAACTTACTGTTTTTTTAATTATTTCAGCTCTTTTAAAAATTTTGGAAGTTGAATCAAAATACCCTATTATTAGAGTATGACCAGTATGTAGTAATCCAAATTCTCCAGACATTTTTTTCCATCTAATAAATGCCTCCTCTTCATTAGATGGTTTTCCATAAGCTTCTCCTTTGAATTCAAAAATTGAATCGCACCCAAGTATTTCCAAAGGACCAGAATTCAATTCTTCAGGAAACGATATGTTTTGAATATTTTCAGATAAACTATTTGCCTTTTGAAAAGATAATTTCAAAGCCAAATTAAATATGTTCTTATCTTTTATTGAAGTTTCATCAAAGTTACTCGCGATTTGAACAAATTGAATTTGACAATTTTCAAGTAATTGCTTTCTAGATTGAGAGGCAGAAGCTAGAATTAACACAAATTTTTTACCAAATTATAATTCAATTTTCTAATTAATAAATTTCAAACTATATTTAATTTACTTATGGAATTGGAAGAAAATTTTCAACCAATAAAGAAACCAATAATGGTCTTAGGTACTTCAAGTGGAGCAGGAAAATCATTAACAGTTACAGCTATTTGCAGGATTCTTAAAAATTTAGGAGAGGAACCAATCCCTTTCAAAGGTCAAAATATGAGTAACAACGCATGGGTTGATTGGGAAGGAGGAGAGATGGCATATTCACAAGCACTTCAAGCTTTTGCATGCGGTATTACACCTTCTTCAGAGATGAATCCCATTTTATTAAAACCACAAGGAAATTCAACAAGCGAGGTGATTCACCTTGGCAAAAGCATAGGAACCACAACAGCAAAAAATTACTATAAAGATTGGTTTGTTCCAGGCTGGGGAATAATTAAAAAAAGCTTAAAGTCTATTTATCAACAAAATCCGAGTTGTCGATTAATTATCGAAGGTGCTGGCAGTCCTGTAGAAATGAACTTAATTCATAGAGACCTTACTAATTTAAGAGTTGCAAAATATTTAAATGCAAATTGCATCTTGGTTACTGATATTGAGAGGGGAGGCGTATTTGCACAAATAATTGGTACTCTTGAATTAATGAAGCCTGAAGAAAAGAAACTTATTAAGGGGATTATTATAAATAGATTCAGAGGAGACCTTTCATTATTTGAAGAAGGGAAAAAATGGATAGAGAATAAAACTCAAATCCCTGTTATTGGAATTATTCCATGGTTAAACGATTCATTTCCTCCAGAGGATTCTTTAGATTTATTAGAAAAAAAAATCACTTTCACAAATCCTGAGATCAAAGTTGGGATTATAAAATTACCATCTATAAGTAACTTCTCGGATTTTGATCCATTAGAAAATGAAGAAACAATATTAATTGAATGGATTAGAGAGTCACAGAAACTGAGTAAGTATGACTTTCTTATTCTGCCGGGTAGTAAACAAACGATTAAAGATCAAATATTTCTTGAAAATTCTGGCTTATCAAATGATATAAGGGAATATTCAAATAACAAAGGCAATATTATTGGAATATGTGGAGGTTTACAAATGTTAGGAACAACACTAGAAGATCCTTATTTTAAAGAGGGTTCAAAAAACTATTCTGAACAAAAAATTAAAGGGATTGGATTACTACCATTAAAAACGACTTTCTTTGAAAAAAAATTAACACGTCAAATTAACTCCGAATCTATATGGCCATGCCAATCAGAAATTAATGGCTTTGAAATTCATAATGGTCAAACTGAATTGGATGATATTCAAAATTCATTACAGGTAAAACCTATTTTCAAAGATTTAGATCTTGGTTGGTACAAAGAAAATAATAAAGGCGGGTCTGTTGCAGGAACTTACATTCATGGGATCTTCGAAAATGACAGTTGGAGAGACCAATATATTAATTTAATAAGAAAGAGTAAAAATTTACCAACATTAAATAAAAAATCAATATCTTATAAAGAGAAGAGAGAATCCATTATTGACAAACTTGCGAATGAATTCCACAAACATTTAAAACTCAAATCATTTTTAAGTTGAAAGAAACAAATATTAAAGTAACATGGCCAAACAATAAAGAAACATTTGTTTCAGAGGGAGATAACTGGTTTTCGTCTGCTGAAAAAGCAGGTTTAGAAATCCCTACTGGTTGCCTCACAGGAAGTTGTGGTGCCTGTGAGATAGATGTTAATGGTAAAACGGTAAGAGCTTGTATAAGTGATATTAAAAATAATAAAAAAAGTCTATTAAAAGTTAATCTGACTACAGACCCATTTTGGGAGGAATGAACTTATTATTTCCTTCATTTGAAAAATTTAATTTGATTCCAATTCCAAATTTTTTTCTTGAAGAAGTTTTTCATAATTACCTTTACACTAACATTCCAACTTTATTTCCAGACCAACTCAAAGGTTGAGAGCTTTATTTTGGGGTCCCAAAACGCCAAACCAGACTTACATCCAAGGTATTGGCATCAAGATTCCCTTCTTTAGAAATCACTTTTCCTATACCAGTTTGAAGGCTGAAGTCGTCATTTAGTTTGTACTCTAACCCGATACTTGGTTTATATAGTAAGGCGCTACCACTATCGACGCCTCCTCCCCCTCCAGCACCTATAAGCATTTCGCCATAGATTTGCCAATTATTCCAGCTTGGGCCAAGAATGCCTAATCCCCAGTGTCCCTCTGAATATCCGCCCGCTCCTCCTGCATAAGCACTTAATCCTTGTCCGGTAAGATACCACCAATCGCCTACAAACCAGTCAATCTTACCTCCCAAAAGTTGCATATCGCGAGAAGAGCTGTTCTTACGTTGCGCATCAAAATACCATTGGTGCGCCGGGCGAAAACGCCATTTATTAGTTTGGATAAAGTTTGTTTCCGTTAAGGGTGCCCCTTTTTGATCCTGAGCAAAAGTTTTCATTACATATGCCAAATTGAAGCCGACATATGAAGTATCAAAATTACCATCTGGGGCTGTAAGATAGCCGCCGTCCATAATTATATTTAGATTAGGAGAGAGTCTGTATTCCAACCCTAGATTTGCTCGGGCAACAAATCCTCCGCCGGTATCGACCGCTCCGCCACCGGCACCGCCAATGGTTAGGGCAGGGAGCAGAGCTAGACGACCTTCTCTGGTTAGTGGTAAGCGATAGCCTATCCCACCCAAGAGTTCGGCATACCCGCCAATGCCACCTGAAAAAGCACCGGCTGTCTCAAATGTGGCGAACCAGTTTTCATCAAGAAAATAAGAATAATCTACACCGACCAGCCCAAATGAATCAGCAAACGAACCACGGGATGTTGTTTTGCTGTCGCTGGACGGATAATAGGCACGAACGCGAGCGGCTAAGTGCGATCGATGGCGAGTCACATTGCTCAAGCCAGCTCCGAAGTAATCAACCTGAGTCAATCCATCATTTTCCCAATTTAATATCGGTGAAGTAAAAGGAATATCCAGTGAAAGAGCTATTGCATCGCTTGAAATATCTCCATTTGGGAAGTCTACATAAGAATAATTGAGCCCCAGCGAGCTCCATTTAAGATCGTACTTGAGACCGATATGTGGCCTTAGCATTAATCCTCCTCCTTGCGCCGCTTCACCGCCGCCCCCAGCGCCCACGTAGCCTCCTAAGTCGAGAATCCAGTTATCGGTAAACTTATGTTCCACTCCTAAGGTGTAACCACCAGTAAAGAACCCCCCACGACGTCCGGTCGCTGCACCGTAAAGAGTTATACCGCCGTAAAGCCAAGAGTTGAGTTGATCGTAAGCCCCTATACTATATAAACCCATGAATTCGCCGGCATCTGGCATATCAATTTCCTCAAAGGAAAAACGCAACGTTCGATTTCGCCAAATTGAAGGATCCATCACGGCAGATTTTGTCTCCGAAAATTCATTTTTTGAGAAACCTTCTTTGTTTTCCTTTTTAAAATAATTTGCATCCCCTTTATAAGATTTCCAAATAATATTTTTCAACGGTTTAGATTTATTTTCCTCCACCTTTTCCCAATTAACAGGATTTTTTATAGACGAACCTTCTTTTAGTTTTTCTGCAAACACTCCAAGAAAATTTAATAATTGACTAAATAAAAATATATAAAACATCAACTTCATATGAAAACTTCCTAGCTTCACAAATCTATTATTAAAATTATACTCAACAATGTAATATAAAAATTTAATATAAAACTAAGTTTTTCAAAAATATAAGTCTCTAGGGAATGATCAAATACTTCAAGTATTTTATATTAAACTCAATCTTTCATAGTTACTGGTAAAGATTTGATAGGGTGGTTGAAAATAAGACTTATATGGTATTACCTTCACCCCAAATTGCGATTGGATTACTGCTTATAAGTATTGGAATAGTAGTTACTTTTGATATCAAAATTGATCTATTTAAAAGTAAAGAGTAAAAGAAAAAAGTTTGATATCTCAGAGAATATCTATATTTACTTGATTGAATAGTAATTTATCTTAATTAGATAAAGAATAAAAAACACCCTGCAATAAATCCACTTAAATGACCTATTAAACTTACTCCTGGGAAAAAAGAGAAAATCAAACCTATGAGACACATTGTCTCTGACATTTTTTGAACTTCATAATTGGACTTAAAACCAATTTCTTTACCTAAAAAATATTTTTTGCCGTAAAAAGAAGTTAATAGTAAGAATCCAAATAAAGCATAAATTATTCCACTAAATCCTAAAGCGGCATAATTCGGATAAATATTAAAAAACGATAAGACCTTTTCGTAAACCCAGATAATTAAGAAATTTAAAAAAGAACAAATAAAAATAAAATTTAGATAAAAAAATCTGCTTTTAATTCCAATTCTCATCAAAAAATATCTTGTGATAATTATTCCACCGAGATTACTTAATAAATGATGTAAATCTGCATGAGTTAGTATTGATGTAAAAATCCTATAAGGTTGATCACTAATTAATCCTGGTACAAAGTAAAAATATTCTTTATCAATAACTCCAATTAAATCTGTAAAAATAAAAACTGAGATTAAAAAAAATCCAGTTACAACAAACTGCCAATCATATTTTGATATTGATTTTCCAAAAGGCATTTTTTAGTTTTAAATTAAAAAAATATCTTCTTAAATAGAAGAAAAGACCCTGACAAGGGTCTTTATTAATATCTTAATTTATATTGTCTTTAGTAAAATTTGCAATGAGAACTTGTTGGGTGGTCTATGCATTCTTTTTCCCAATAGTCTTGTCTAGGATCATTAGGTAGTTGATAATTAAAATCATGCATTCTCCAAATATCTGAAGTTGCATTTCTAAGGGCAGTGAATGGAGTGGCGAGTCTCATAAAATCTCCTATATCTCTACTCCTTAATTATCCCCCTATTCAATTGAAATTAATAGAGTATTAATACCCGAATATTAGTGCTTAGTGGCTGTTGCGACTATCTTTTCTCATTCAATAGATGTAGAAATAATTCAGTAGTCAAAATCACTTCTCCGACTTTGTAGACAACGAGATGCATAAGACTCGAAGAGGGCAAACAAATGTCATCTTATTTTAAAATTTTATTAATAATTTTTATTAAAAAGTTAAACTTATAAGGTAAAAAATACAATTTCTTATTCAAAGGCTAATGATTAAAATCCCTTTTGACGAGTTCAAAAAGTATATAGGGAAATTATGAGCACTAATTGGGATGAAAATTCTTGGCAAAAAGATTTCTTAAACATGAAGTCACATTCTCTTTTAGATGCAAAACTTCTAATGGGAGGTGTAAAAGGATTAAAAGATGCATGGCGTCTAGGCGTTCTACATGTTGAATACGAAAGACTGAAGAAAATACAGGAGGAATACCAACAGCAATGAAAGAAAAAATAAACTGGCAGAAAGAATTATTAGAAAGTGGAAAATTTAATGTTAAATTCTCAAAAAATTTCCTAGGTCATGGAGTAACAAACTTTATGCAAGGTATCTATCTTGGATATATGTATTCAAGATGGAGAAAAATAAGAGGTTTAGATAAATATGATCCAGTAGAAAATAGAAAAAACTCTCAATAATACTGCTTTTTGCATAGATTGTGAAACTATCTGAACATTTCAGATAGTATTAGAAACTAAAAATAATCTGGAGGTTCTAGAAGTTGAGTTCAGACCCTATGTGCTGATATGGGAAAGATAGGGAAGAGTAAACCAACTCATAGTCAATAATCCCACAATTCCCACAACACAAAATAAGAAATTGAAAAGTTAAGACCAAGTTTCTGGAAAATCTTCAAGTCTATAACTAATGCCTAAGTTAAAATTTTCGGCTAAAAAATATTTTACGGAGAGGGTGGGATTCGAACCCACGAATAGTTCCCTATTAAACGATTTCGAGTCGTTCGCTTTCGACCACTCAGCCACCTCTCCGCCTTTTTATAAGTATGCACAGAATAAAGAGAAAATTATGAACTATATAATTATCTTAATTTTTTAATTCCACCCTGCATCTTTCATCAATTTAATAGCTAATGAATTTTTTTCTCCAAGGTCTTCTACAGTGACACTATCAGATGTAAAATCTCCAAAGTTCTTAACTATTTCATTCTGATTAACCTCCTTCAAAGGATGTTCGAAAGTTGGAGCCGCTAAACCTTTACTTCCTTCCGGAGATGCTAAGAATTCAAGTAACTGAATAGCTTCATTTTTATTTGTTGCAAATTTTGCAACACCCCCAGCACTAATATTTACATGAGCTGGATTAGGTGTAAGGACTTTTGTTTTTTTCGCATATAAAGCATCTCTTCTTCCATTAACACCTGCCAACATTCTTGCGACATAATAATGATTAACAATTCCTACTCCACATTTTTTCTTTGAAACTGCTCTAATTATTGCAATATCCCCTGGGAAAAAAGGTTTTGAAACGTTTGAAATCATTCCGCTTAGCCAAGCTTTAGTTTCTGATTCACCTTTGTTAATTATTTGATTGGCAACTAAAGATTGATTGTATGGACTTTTTCTATTTCTTAAACATACTTTCCCTTTCAAAGAAGGATCAGCCAAATCAGTGTAATCTTTTATCTTACTAACATCAACGACTTTTGGATTGGCTATCATTACCCTGACTCTTCTTGTTAATGCATACCATTCCTTATCTGGATCTTTTAAACCAAAAGGAACATCATTTTCTAAATTAAAAGATTCTATTGATTGTAATAATCCAGCTTTGGCTGCATTAGTAATTCTTGCGGCATCTACTAACAATATTAAATCTGCTTGAGAATTCTTCCCTTCTCGTTTCATTCTTTCGATTAAAGAAATTCCTGCTGCCTCTATAAGCCTAACTTTAATTCCTGTTTCTTCTGCAAACTTTTTATAAATACCTCTATCTGTGTTGTAATGCCTACCTGAATAAACTTTAACTTCTTTTTGTGTTGAATTAGCAGGTAGGTTAACGTTTAGCAAAAATGTACATGTAAATACTGAAAAAATTATTTTTTTAAGTTTTTGCACTTTTTCTAATTAGTATCTATGGTTACTTTATACCTACAAAAACATTTCAAACTTTAAAAGCGAACTTCTATACATCGAGTTGTATCATTTTTTATATTTCATATGAATTATTTAATCCATCAGTTACTAAACACTGAAGAAATAAATTTAATAAAAAAAGAGTTAGATAAATGTAGTCAAAAAGATTGGGAAGATGGCAAAAAAACTGCTGGAAGTCACGCCTCAATAGTAAAAAATAATTTGCAACTAAATAGAAATACTGAAATATCAAAAAAAAACGCTCAATTAATTAACAAAAAGATCCTTTCCAGCAAATTAATAAAAAGCTTTTCATTACCAAAAAGAATACATGGAATAATGTTTACAAAATCATCAAATAAAATGCATTACGGAAGACATATCGACAATCCATATATGTCTTCTGGTAGGTCAGATTTATCTTTTACTATTTCATTGACGAATAAAGATTTTTATAAAGGTGGAGAATTAATTATTGAAACAATGAATTCAGAAGAGAAATTTAAATTGAATCCTGGAGAGATAATTTTATATCCAAGTTCTTACTTGCATGCAGTAAATGAAGTAAATAATGGTGAAAGATTAGTATGCGTAGGTTGGATAGAAAGTTATGTTAAATCAACTGAAAAAAGGGAATATTTATTTGATTTAGACGCAGGAGCAAAAAGTTTATTGGCAAAGTATGGCCGATCTGACGAACTTGATCTTATTTTTAAATCTTATTCAAATCTCTTAAGAGTTATCGGGGATTAAAAAGAATCATTTTATACAACAAAAAGAATATTAATTTGAAATTGATTAAAATATAAAAAAACTTATTCATCGAATGCCTAAAAAGAGTTCAATTGCAATTTTTATCGCTGCCACAAGTGCATTAGCTATTTCAACGGCGGATAGTAGTTCAGTTAAATCAGGTGAAAATGATTTAGGTGGATTAAAAGAATGGAATACTGATATGCCTTTAGATGCAGATTTCATATTAGATGCCAACGCTCAAAAAATTGCTGATGAGGCTGCAAAATCCAGTGCTTGTATCCCTATTGGAGAGGGTGAAAACTGCTGGTAAATACTAAAAAAAACAAATAAAAACGCCCTATTGGGCGTTTTTATTTTGTCTAAATTAAATTAGAACTTGAAGGTTGTTTGTAGAACTGCACCGAATATATCATCACCAGTTGTTCCATTTCTATCACTTCCACCAAATATGGTAGGTGTAATAGTAACAGAATCATTAGCTTTAAATTCATAATATGCTTCGTAAGCAAATGGATCAACGGTTTCATCTTCATTTGTTGTAGGCTGTCCAAAGGCTACACCGATTCTGTCATCGGCTTGAAACATATCCTGCCAAGATAATCCAGCAAACCATGCTGTTGAGTTGTTAGATGCCGCTGGCGCTCCATCATGGTCAGTAGTATCATATCCAAGAGAAATTGAAGGCATTGCTGTTCCAGTCTCAGTTGGTCTCCACCATCCTCTTAAACCCATTGCAGTGAAATTACCTACGCCTGTAGAAGGTGTATGTCCTAGTGATTCGTAGTAACCATCTGTCCAACCATTGTATTTCTGATTAACAATCGCAGAAACAGACCATTGATCAGTCGTGTAACCTGCCTGAGTAGCCCATGATTGTTTAGATTGGTTAGTAAATAAACCATTCGTTGTTCCATTCTGCTTAGAAACAACGTTAGAACTTACAGCAAAACCATTATCAGCTTTATATGCCCAACCAAAGCCTGAGTCGGTACTTGCACCATAAGCATCACCATTACCACCAAGAGTAAATTGTTTAGTTACTGGCTTATAGATGGAAGGGGTAGTTGCATGCATATAGTAGTTTTCAATTTTTGGTCCTACCCAAACTGTATTACTTTCCCCAACTGGGAATGTATACCAGATTTTGTCCACCCTAAGTTGATCTGAATACCCAGTACCCATACTCAAGTATGTTCCAAATGTCTTAGTAGTAAAATTACCAGTACCGTTACCTGCTCTTAGTCTTACGTAAAGATTATCATCACCCGTAAAACTGGAGTTGAGATTCATTGTGTATTGATAAGCAGATGCTAATGCGTCAGTACCATCTGCCTTAACCTTAGAATGGTCAGTTGCCATTAAAGCAAAAACAGCTTTACCATCTAATGTAGTTGTATCTGAGAAACCGCCGGCTTCAAATTCATTTTGTTTAACCTCAAGGCCATCTACACGGCTCTTAAGTTTCGCAATATCTTCACTAACTTCGTTAATGAATGTTTTACTATCAAGTCTTGAAGATTTTGTTTTGCTACGTGAGTAGCTATTCATTTCTTCTAGATTGACTACGTCGGAAGCATTCGCAGCAACTGGAGCTAATAAGCTCAAGGATGCTCCTGCAACCAACATTTGTTGGAAGAGTTTCATTTTACCTCACACTAAAGTAACCCAAAGAATTTGGGTACTTACACTGTATCGACCGTAACCAAAAAGGAAAGAAATATAAGTTTCTAAGTGGTGTAACTTTTTATACGATATTTTTTTTTCTTATATAGATTTATTGTTTCTGCAGCAATGGAAAGTTAAGGAATTCTCTTTCTTCTACCCAAGATGATGCAACTTCTCTTGCTAATTTTCGAATCTTTTCAATATATTGAGCACGATCTGTAACTGAGATCACTCCTCTAGCATCTAGAAGATTAAATGTATGACTACATTTCAGAACAAAATCAAGGGCAGGATAAGTTAATTTCTTTTGGATTAAATTATTTGCCTCAGCTTGGTAAATTTCAAATAATTTCCTGAGATTGTCAGCACTAGATTCAGTAAAATTATAAGAACATTGACTTTTTTCAAATTGAAGCCAAATATCGCTATATCTCAAATTCTTGTTCCAATTTAAGTCCCAAATACTTTCCTTATTCTGCAAAAACATTGCAATCCTCTCTAGTCCGTAAGTGATTTCAATTGGGATCGGATTACAATCTATACCCCCGCATTGTTGGAAATAAGTGAATTGAGTTACTTCCATTCCGTCCAACCAAACTTCCCAACCTACACCCCAAGCTCCAAGTGTTGGCGACTCCCAATTATCTTCCACAAATCTTATGTCATGATTTCTAGGATTTATTCCAAGAGATTCTAGAGATGTCAAATATTTTTCCTGGATTCCTTCCGGCGAAGGTTTAATTATTACTTGATATTGAAAGTAATGTTGCGCCCTATTTGGATTATCGCCAAAACGTCCATCTGTAGGCCTTCTACATGGCTCTGCATATGCTACACTCCACGGCTCTGGTCCAATTGCCCTTAAAAAAGTATGCGGATTCATGGTTCCAGCACCCTTTTCGGTATCATATGGCTGCATAATTAAACAACCTTCTTTTGACCAAAAATTATTTAAATTTTGAATTATATCCTGAAAAAACATTTAATTAAAATATTGGAAAAATTTAGATCAATCCCAGTATTTATAATAACAAAGCTTTGAGGCAAAAAATATTTTGAAATCCAAGTTCTCAAAAATATCATTCAATAAAAAATTGTAATTAAATTAGATTCTTCATAAGAAATAAATTAGAAATTTATTATTCAAAGAAATCCAATGGCAATGGTCCAAAAGTATCAGATGGTTTGGCATCTTCGTCATACTGACATGTTATTAAAATCCCTTCTCCAAGACCATTTTCAGATCTCACAAAAACATTACCTGTTTTTTGATTAGCTTTTAAAAAAACACATCCATCAGCATGAAGTGAATCTAAATTTCCAAATTTAATTGATGCATATTTCTTAGAAATTGATTGTAATGATTCAATAGCCCTATTATCGCAAGGTGCCATTATTCCTATTGTTAACCAATCAGTTTTAAGAATATTTGCTTCTAATTCCTCCAAAAGTTTTTTGACTTGACTATCACTTAATTGAGGTGCAGTTCTAAGATTATTTAAATCAACTAATTTTGTAATTTCCATTCTATTTAAAAAAATTCTTAACCAAATGTTTTACCATTCCAAGCCCACAATGATGCGGGTACATCCTGAAAAGAAATATAAATCCTATCTATTGGGATTCCCATTTTCTCACATACAAAATCCGATATTGGTTTTGCCATTTCTGAAGGATTTAGAGAACCTATTGACTTGATTTCCAAAAAGCAAGAAGGGGTCATATCATCAAAATATATTTGGCAATTATCATCAATTTTAGCCATAACAAATCTTCTTGATTTTTTAGTTAAAGATGAAATCAGAATTGAAATTTCTTCGAGTAATTTATCTTTATCATTTACTTTTGCTGAAGTCGAAAGATTAATATAAGGCATTTCTATGCCGCAAGATAATCTTTCTTAGAATTATTTTCTTGATAAACAGTTTTATTTTTTAAATTTCTTTTTGATGAAAGATATGCCATATCGTATGAACTTATTCCGTTTTTATAGGGATTGAAAAGAGCATTTTTAGACCTGTTTTTTTTGCTCCTCTTGAACTCAATCATCATTATTAAATCATTAATTAGTAATTTAACTTTTTTTGAATAGATGTCTAGTTTTTTTGAGAATTTTTAATTTATTAAATGGAAATAAATTCCTAATACGCAATTAGAATTTCTATTTACTAGATTTGCTTAATAGTTTCTAAATTAGCTGTTTTGGAAGTTTTAAATAATTATCAAAGGAAAAAGCTTGATGAGAGTAATGATGAAGAGTTTTATTCAGATCCAAAATTTGTTTATCATCTAGATGCGAACTTTAGGCGAAATCTATCAGATTTGTATGAAAGAGAAATTGATAGTTATTCAATTGTCCTTGATTTAATGTCCAGTTGGGATAGTTATTTACCTAAAAGGAAAAAATATAAAAAAGTTATAGGACATGGTTTAAACAAGCAAGAACTTGAAAAAAACAAAATTTTTGATTCTTATTGGATACAAAATTTTAATTTAAATCAACAAATTCCGCTAGATAAAGAAAGCGTTGATTATTGCTTAATGGTGGCCGCATGGCAATATTTACAATATCCAGAGAATTTAACCAAAGAAATTGCAAGAATATTAAGTAGACAGGGCAAGTTTATTATTGCTTTTTCAAACAGAGCATTTTGGCATAAAGCTCCCAACATATGGACTTCATCTACTGAAGAACAGAGGGTCAAATACGTAAGAAAAGTCTTAATCTCAAACGGATTTAATGAGCCAAAAATTATCAAGGAGTTCAGTGAACAATCACCTAATATTTTTAATTTTTTAAATAAAGACCCATTTTATTGTTTAATCGCGACCAAAGAGTAAATTTTTAATTGCATTGAATTAAGCAACAACTGTATAAAAGTTAACAACTATTTTTAATAGCCATAGTTTTAATTTTTTACTAATATTGGGTAGTTAAAATTAATCATATGGGTTCTAAAAGAGAAAAATATCCTGAAAAATGTCCTTGGGATCTTGGACCTAATCAACATTTAGCCAAAGAAGAGAACTGGACATTAAGATTAGGAGAAGCAAATGTATGCTTTAGCAAAAATAAATTAGATAATAATTATTTTCATGTAATTAGTAATGAAAATGAAGAACAAATTCTAGCTTTTAGAGCAAGACTCTTATACCAAAAACTACTTGATAAAGGTTTTAGACTAGTTGAATAAAAACCTAATTTAATAAACATAGATCATCGAAAACAAACTTTTGTGTTTCTTCTTCTTGATTTTGGTTTAAGTATTTTATTGTCCTCGAATTTAATATCCAATAATCGTCTTTACCCATATTTAGAAATTCATCCTCGTATTCCAATTTTTGAGAATTTGTCTCAAGTGTACCCGGATCAATTTGTTGACTACTGTATTTTTTACTAAGGGAACCTGATCCAGTATCTATGAATTCTTCAACAAAAATTTCAATTATAATTCCATGAATTTTTCTGTAGACCATATTAATACAGTTATTTTTAACTCTATATTTATCTCCTTGATTCTTACCTGAAACACTCATTTCAATCCCACTTTCAGAATTTTTAAGTAAATTAAAATTATTTTCTGAGTGCACTGATTCAAAGTTTCTCTTTACCCTATGTATACTTACCTCAAATAACTGAGAAGAAATGCTTTTAACAACTTTCTCATCTTCAATTTTTTGAATATTTGGTTTAAAGTCTTTACCTAATACGAAGTCACCTTTATAAATATTATTCTTAGTCAAGAAAATACATTTACCTTGGTAACCATGAAAATCATTCTTCCAGGTGTAACGATTTTCATAAGCCTTTTTGAAAATCTCCTTACAATTAATTTCTTGTGGATTATCCATTATTTTTTGAATACTGGAAATAATTCTACAAAAAAAAACCTCCCTTTTAGAGGAGAGGTTTTTTATTAGATTAAACTAGTTTTGAGTAATTTTTGTATTTTCAATATTGTCAAAAGCTTGACCAATCTTTTTAAAGTCAAATCCCATTGCTCTTAGTGCGTGCCAAAGATGACCTTGTAAGAAAAAGAAACCCAAATAAAAATGAGTATTAGCAAGCCAAGCTCTTGAGCTATACGCTCCTGAACCTAAATCTACTGTATCAGTAAAATAAGGGGCAAATTCAAATTGAAGCTTTAAGGGTTCTCCATATAGATCAACTGGATATATGGTCGTATTTGAAGCACACCAAAAAGCGGCGACAAAAGCCATATAAGAAACACCAACAACTGAGTATGACAAGATTGCCTCAGCTCCAAGTAATCCTTTTCCTTTAAATTCTGTATATTCTCCAAATTGTTTAGTACAAATATGGAAAACACCGCCAATTATTTCTAGGAAAGCTAGGAAAGCATGGCCTCCCATAACATCTTCTAGACTATCTATTTTTAAAAAATCAAATTGATGATTCCAGATAGCGGCAATATCTAAATTGTAAATAACCTGTCTTGTAGATCCTATCGCTGGATCGTAAATTCCATGAATACGAGCCCATTCAACGAACATAATTGCTCCAAGCCCAAGAAAGATTAGATGATGACCAAGGATAAAAGTTAATTTATTTGGGTCATCCCATTCGAAATCAAATTTTTGTGGCTTACTATTTTCTGGGTAGTCTCCAAGATCACCTGCAAATTTATTGGAATGTAATAATCCCCCAGCACCCAATACTGCTGAGAAAATTAGATGTAATGTGCAAATTACAACAATTCCATATGGTTCTGTAATAACACCATTTTCAACGCCACCAATTCCAATACCCGCTAGGTGAGGCAAAACAATTGCTTTCTGTGCACCCATTGGAATACTGGCGTCGTAACGAGCCAATTCAAATAATCCAAAAGCTCCTGCCCAGAACATCATTAGGCCTGCATGAGCAGCATGAGCAGCTATGAATTTACCTGAACGGCCAACAACACCAGAATTCCCTGCGTACCAGTCATAGGTGACATCAGATTTTCCGTAAGTTTGTAACACTTGATTTAAGTAAACAGCAAATTGAGCATATTGCTTATCAGTATTGTTTTTACATGTTCTTTACAGATTTAATTACTTATGTAAAAAAAACATATTTTGAAAGAACAAATGTTACAAACAAGGGGAGTAATATCTAAGATAGCTTACGCCAATGATGGGATTTCACCCTTAAGCTGAGATGCCCATGTTTCAAGGCGCGAATCGGTCAAATCAGATTCACTATCCTCATCAAGAGGTAATCCACAAAAGCTTTCTCCTATAACACTTTTAGACTCATCAAATGTATAAGAAGATTTATCTACATAACCAACCATTTCGGCGCCTGCTTTAGTGAAGTAGCTATGAAGTTCTTCCATTGCGTCACAATAGTTTTCTGTATATGTAGAAGAATCTCCTAAACCAAAAATTGCAACTTTTTTACCTGATAAACTTAGTTCACCAATATCCTCTAAGATTGAATCCCATGCAGTTCCAGATCTTTCTTCATCGGCACCAGTATTCCATGTAGGTATCCCACAGATAATTCCGTCAAGACCTTCAAATTCTGAAAGATCATCCACATCAGATACATCTTTAGGTGCTTCTGCTGAAGTGATAAAGTTGTGAAGACGATCAGCTACGTCTTCAGTTTTTCCAGTTGTAGTTGCGTAATAAATTCCTACAGTCATAACTTCAAAATGTTTACATTAAGATAATAAAATCTAAAAACGTTAAATCAATTTCTTTAAAAACTTTTTCATGTAAAATTTTATACTAATTAAGGTAAGAAAATTTTTTTGAGAATAATTTATAAAAAATTCAAACCATCGTGACTGAAAAATTTCAAAATGATTTAAAAAATCTTATTAAAGAATTCAACTTTAGTGGGAATAGAAAATTCAAGTTAATTGTTTTATTTGGTTTATTGGGAGATTTTGATAGCTTTGAATATGCAATAAATTTGAAAAGTTTTATCGATAAAAATCAAGATAAAAATTTAGATATTTTTGCAGTTGCTATTGGAAACCAAAAGGGGAAAGATAAATTCTGTAAATTTACTGGATTTCACAAAGAAAATTTAATAGTTGTTTCTGATAACCAAATCCATAATAATCTAAAAATCTCAAGAGGATTAGATATTGGTTTAGGAGGGTGGATCAATATGCTTTTGATGTTATCGGGGATAAATTCTTTTAAAACAATTAAAGAAGTTATTAGAGGTTATACCGGTGACCGAAAAGCAAATCAAATTTATTCAGAATTTGACAAAATTGATGTTTTAAAATTTTTTAATTTTTCAGGTAATTCTTTTAAAAAGGTTTTCGGGGATGGGTATTTGAGACCATTTGAATTAGCAACATTTAGATTAAATAATATGAATGAAATAATTCAAAATTGGAATGATTATATTCTTAATGAAGAATACCTTCCTCAAAGAGGAGCTTCCTTTTTATTAAATGATCAAAATCAAGTTATTTATAAATTTTTTTCAAATGATGTGCTTGGATATGCATCAAACATGAGGGATCCCTTGGGATTTTTGAGTGATTTAATTAAAGAATAGTTTTTAAAATATTTTTATGAATGTAGATATATTTGGATATTTTGCAGCGATTTTAACAACAGCAGCATTTCTACCTCAATTGATTAAAACTTTAAAAACAAAAAAGGCAGATGATGTTTCTTTGACAACAATAATAATGTTTATTATCGGTGTTTTGTCTTGGATTATTTACGGTTATAAAATTTCCTCTACGCCAATATTGATAGCAAATTTAATTACCTTGATCTTAAATTTATTGATATTAATTTCTAAAATATATTTTTCAAAAAACTAAAATGAGTAAATTTTTTTTAAAATTAATAAACTTTAGATTTATTACTTTAATCTTGATTAACATATAACAAAAATTTACTTATCTTGAAAACTTCAAAATGCTGGGTTTGGTTTAAAGGAAGCCTTAACAATGGTGGATATTGGAAAGAAGGTTTTACATGTACTTTTGATGAGAACCCAGGAGTTTTAATAGAAAGTCCTGCTTACGTAACTTGTCGGGTTCCTACATGGAGAGTTTTGACTAAAGAACCAGAAAATTTAGATAAATCTCCTCTAATTCCTGACAAAGCAATCTGGAAAATAATTTAAATTCTTATTGAACTAGAAAAACCTTTTAATGAGCTACGGCGAGTTAATATTGCATAAATAAATATCTAATTAATACCATCTACTCTCTTTTTATAAATATTATCCCTTTTTTAATCTTTGGTTTTCTTCTGGGGAAAAAGAATCCAAAGATTTCAAAATATATTGCAAGACCTCTAATAAGATTTGGAATTCCATTAAGTGTAATGGGTCTCCTATTAAAGGAAGGAATAGATATAAACCTAATTAAAAGTGCATTTTTAGCATTCGCTGCAATTGGATTTTTAATGACTTTAATAAATATAATTCCAATATTTAAGAAGAGGCTTCCAAATTACACATTGCAGCTAGCAGGCCTAATAGGTAATACTTCATTTCTTGGAATACCAATTGCGCTAGCTATTCTTCCTTCAACGACTATAAATTTCACTATTGGATTTGATTTGGGAACAACACTTTTCGCTTGGATATTTGGACCTTTTTATCTTCAAGAAAAATCCAACATTAATAACATCCCAAACATCAAAGGTCTATTAAATGCATTAATAAATAGTCCTGCATCAAGAGGCATTATTGGTGTACTTCTTGCATATCTTTTTCAAATAGATGATATTTTAGGCAATTATCTTTGGATTCCTGCAAGAATAGTTATTGCTTTGGCAATAATAATTGTGGGAACAAGACTTGGAATAATCACAAATCAAAATGAGAAGATTTTGGATTTAAATGCAGAAATTAAATTTTCAATTTTATTAAAGTTATTTATTCTTCCCTTTATTATTTTTTTAGTATGTAAATTCTTAAATTTCAACTTCTATCAATCATCTGCAATAATTCTTCAGGCAGCAACCCCAACGGCAATATCCACAATATTAATGGCAGAGGCTTATGGTGTGAAACAAAAAATAGCTTCAAAGATTCTTTTTACTACAACCTTAATTTCAACAATTACAATTCCTCTATTAAAAATATTTATAAATTTTTTTATTCAAACAAATTAATTGCAAGTCACTTTAAAATACATAATTAATGATTATTGTAAAGATTATATCCTGATAACTAAATAATGTCTTAAGATTTGGGTATGAAGTCAGCAAACCCTGAAAATGAATATATCCCATTAGATCTAAGGATTTCTGTGAGGAGGGATACTTTAAGACTTATCTCAGAGATGGCTCAAGATATGGGTATAAGCATTAATGAAGTTTTTAGTTTTTTAGCCGAAGATTCTGTAATCGATCTCGAATTATTGGAAGATTTAAATAAGATTGAAATCCCAAGCAAGTGCAGCATTGAAGATTTAAAAAATGCTCTTCTTAAAAAAAGACTTTGTTAAAATTTTTCAACTTTTCTATTTTCCCAGTCAGATTCAAAACCACTTTTAACTAAAAATCTCGAATAATCACTTAAATCACTTTTTTGAATTCGCCATAAATTATAAATCCCAAATTTTCCCAATTTTTCATGATTAATTTTTGACCATTGCTGTCGGCGGGTAGAGTATTCATCTATCACGACCAATAGAGATTTGTATTCATAATCGGGTTGATCTTCATAATTCTCTCTCCTATCAGAATTTAGCCTTTCTGAAAGATTAATTAATCCCTCTTCAGTGTTTGGTTCATAAAAAACTATTTGTCTCGAATAATAATGTAATGAAGGTTTTCTTATCCCAATCATTGCTAAAGTTTCCCTACCCTCGCGAATATCTAAAATTAATTTTGAGATATTCCTTAAAGGTAATTGCCTTGAAGTATCTGCTAATTTTCTAATTGGCGACATCAAATAAGCTTGTCCAATTAAAAGTACAATTTGGAGATAAACAAGGATATTTCTTGATTTTAAAGAAAATAAGACTATTGCAAGAAGGGTAAATGAAGAGAAGAACAATTTAGCTTTGAAAATAATCCCAGAGCTTAAAAGTTCGGATCCAAGATTAGGCATTTCGGGATCATTAATTGAACTCAACCAATTATTAGAGAAAAAGAATGCTGCTGAGAAGCCAAACAAAATTAAAATATTAAAAATCCAGATATATAAATAACTTTTCTTTGTATTTTTTAGGCTTATAAAGCTATTAGTTGTTAGTAATGCCGCCGCTGGAATTGCTGGTAGCCAATAGCTTGGTAGTTTTGTAGCAGAAAGACTAAAGAAAATTAAAACAGAAATTAACCAACATAGAGAATAGGTGTAAAGGGTGTCAGTGATATCGCAACTTTCTTTTGAACTTTTAAAAAAATCCTTAAAGGCCTTGTATATCCCGTGATATAAAAAAGGGGTGAATGGTAATGAAGCCAATATCATTATGTAAAGAAAAAACCAGAATGGTTCTGCATGATTGTTTACAACTGAGGTATATCTTTGAAAATTATGGTAACCAAAAAAATTATCCCAAAAAGGCTTTCCCTCTTTTATGAGTTCTAAAATGTACCATGGAACACTTATTAGTATTGTTATTAAAAAACCTTTCTTGGGATTTATCTTACTGAGCAACATTTTCCAATTATTCTGACTTAACAAGAAAGATGTAATAGTTAAAAATGCCAAAACAAATGCAACAGGTCCTTTAGTTAAAATTGCTAATCCTAAAAATAGCCAAGCTGAAATGCATTGATCATTACCTTCACTTGCCATTCTTCTCCAAAATAAAAGCAGGCTAATCCCCAAGGTTCCAGTTAAAAGGGCATCACTCACGGCAGTTCTACTCCAGATAATTATCAATGGAGACAAAGCAAAGCCTAATGATGCAACTATTGGAGTGAGAAATTGCCTATCACCTTTTTGAGGCCAACAAAACAAAGTATCTCCAATCATCAACATTAAAAATAATGACCCCAAAGCTGAAGGAAGTCTTGCTGAGAGTGTACCGAAACTATCCCAAATCTCGTTTTTCGGTAATGAGTAAAAAAAACCCATTAGCCAATATATGAGTGGAGGCTTATCAAAACGGAATATTCCATTGACTTTTGGAGTTAACCAATCACCAGATTCACTCATTGCCCTTGCTGCAGCGGCAAATAAAGGGGGAGTTTCATCCACCAATCCTGTAGTGCCTAAACCTAAGAAAAATATAATGATCCCACAAAATAAAGCTATTAATAAGGTTATAAGCCTTTTTTTTGTGTTAACAAGAATCATTAAATGAATTTATCCTAGTTAAATTCGTTTATTAACTTATCTAGCCAGTTTACAACCTTTTTAGCAAATATATCTGTGGAAGCATTTTTTTCTACCCATTCTCTACAATTCTTACGCTTTATTTTTTCAATAATTTCTACATAGGAAAGCAGATTTTTTTTATCATCAGGTTTAGCAAGATAGCCAGTTTTACCATGCTGAATAATCTCACTAGGTCCTCCCCTTTTATAAGCTATAACTGGCACTCCACAAGCTAAAGCTTCAACAATAACGTTACCATATGCCTCATTCCATTTCGGAGTATTTAGCAACCCCCTGCATTTGCCAAGTCCTTTTTGTAATTCATCGGTTGATAAAAACCCCATCCAATCTATAGCTCCTAGAGGGTATGATTTTTCTATTTTTGACGCATACATCTCATCTTCTATAAATCCCCAAACTTTTAATTTTTCGCCAAGTTGATTTGCTACATAAACTGCATCCTCCAAACCTTTCTCCGGAGCGACTCTTCCAACCCATGCCAAAGGTCCTTTAAATGAATCTTGAAAAATATAGTTATCTAAATTAAACCCGTTCCCAATAATTATTGGTTCTTTTATAAATGAATAATCATTAGCTTGCATTTTCGAATGAAAAGCAAAATTATTTGGATATCTAGCATATACCTTAGAGATTAAATTACTAATTACTGAACTTTCAGAACCCATACTAATAATATGAGCAATCGGTATCTCTAAATTAAGAGTCATCCAAATTGGCAGCCAATCATAGGACATGTTTAACAATACATCTGCATGTTTAGCAATATCTAAGCCCTTTTCAAGCATTCCCGCTAATAATGAATTGTCTGGAATGCTTACGTGAGAATTGAAATCTTGATGTTGCCAACTAATTTGATCTTCACCTTCCACAAAATGTAATTTCGCATTTACATTACATTCATGTAACTTAGAATTTTTTGGAGCAATAACCTCAACAGAGTGACCTAAAGAAATTAATCCTGTCACTAGAGAATTTAAAGTTAATTCAACTCCACCACCTTTGCCACTCCCCAAGAATCCTATAGGAGTACTAATCAAAACTATTCGCATTATTAGACTTTTTACAAAAAGATACTAATTAAATAGTAGTGTCAGAAAATTTATTTTCCCATAAACTCTTTCGCTGGCTAACAAGAAATACCGAGATAAGAACAAACACTACTCCAATCCACTGAACAATAGTGAGCCTTTCATCTAACCAAACACCTCCACTAAGAAGAGCAAATACAGGAGTTAAAAATGCAAGAGTACTAAATCCAGTTATCTCTTTATTATTAGCAAAATAGAAAAACAAACCATACGCTATTGCCCCTCCAAAAATACTTGCAAATGACATAAGTCCCCAATCAAATAGTGACCAATCTGGAATTATTTTGAAACTTGATTGTAAGCAGTGCTTAATAATTAGGGGCAAACCTCCTAAGACCATATGCCAACCTGTAACTGCAATTGGATCACTTTTAGTACAAGTGAATCTAATTAAAATTGTTCCTAATGCCATAGCTAAAGAAGCTGCAAGCATCCAGAGCTCGCCAAAATTAAAAGGAACATCATTTATAGACTTGTCAGACATCAACCACCAATTACCTAAAAATTCTTGTGGAACTCCTAAAAATACTATTCCTCCCAATCCGAAAAGTAGTCCTAACCAACCTATTGGATTAATTAAATTTCCAAAAATTGCTCTCGCTAAAATAGCTACCAAAAGCGGTTGAGAATCAATTAAGACAGAGCCTAAACCTGCTCCAGTCTTTTCAATACCATAAGTTAAAAACAACTGAAAAAAAGTAGCATCGACAATTGTAAAGACCAAAAACCACTTCAAATCACATTTATAAATTTTTAAATCTCTTTTTAACAAATATGTTGTAATTAGAACAAGAATCCCTGCTGGAAGTAATCTTAAAGAAGCTACAAACTCCGGACCAGCATTAGATACTAAGGGGGTCATAGCCGCCATTGAAGTACCCCAAAGTGCAAAAGGGAGAATCATTAAAAACCAATTTAGGATTGAATTCATTAGTTCTGCTGATAATCTTTTTAAAGTAGTTTTATGTTTTTACCTTAAAAGAATGATTTGGCCTTTTAGACGAAAGTCAAAAAAAAGAATGGCTCGTATAGTAATAGATGAGCCCATTACAAGTTCAACAAGAGTTTCTGTCCTTAAAGCTCTTAAACAAATTGAGGATAGAGAATTTCCTGCTTTAATCGTGAGAATTGATTCACCAGGGGGGACTGTCGGAGATAGCCAAGAAATATATTCTGCTATTAAAAGACTAAAAGATAAAGGATGTAAAGTCATTGCTAGCTTTGGGAACATCTCAGCATCTGGAGGAGTTTACATTGGTGTTGCATCTGACAAAATAGTTGCGAATCCAGGAACAATTACAGGTTCTATTGGTGTGATTATAAGAGGAAATAATTTATCTGAATTATTAGATAAAATTGGTATTAAATTTGAAACCGTTAAAAGCGGGGTATTTAAAGATATACTTTCTCCTGATAAGCCTTTAAGTGAGGATGGGAGGAGATTGCTTCAAGGCCTAATTGATGAAAGCTACAAACAATTTACTGAAGCTGTTGCTGATGGGAGAAATTTACCTGTTGAAGAAGTAAGGAAATTTGCCGATGGGAGGATTTTTACTGGTACACAAGCGAAAGAATTAGGACTAGTTGATGAGGTTGGGGATGAATTTGTTGCACGGGAACTAGCTGCAAAGATGGTTAATATTGACCCTAAAATTCAACCCCTAACATTTGGTAAGAAAAAGAAAAAAATACTTGGACTAATCCCTGGAAGTAAAATGATTGAGAAAATTATCAATAGTATCTTTTTTGAGTTTGACTCATCTAATAAAGTACTTTGGTTATACAAGCCTTAAATCGAGATATATGAAAAATGAATGATAATTATAAAATTACATTTATTCGTGGCGCCACAACAGCCTCTGGGAATTCTGTCAGGGAAATAGAAATTGCCGTGGTGGAATTAATTGATGAATTAATTTCACGCAACGATCTGATTAAGGCGAACATATTATCCATTACATTCACAGCGACAAAAGATTTAAATGCATGTTTTCCCGCTTCAATTGCAAGGAAATTTAATGGACTTGATTCAGTAGCCTTCATAGACTGCCAACAAATGCATGTATCTAATGATGTTGATTTTTGTATAAGAATAATGGCTCAAGTTTTATTGCCACCCAATTATGCAATAAAGCACCCTTATTTAAATGGCGCTGCAAAATTAAGGACAGATAGATGTTAACCTTAGTGAGATGATTTTCTGCTTAAAATTGAATAGCACGAACTAAACCTTTTTATTCCATTCACTTAATGTTTAAAATCGCAAAAAAACTTAATTTGAATCTTAAAATTTTAAGATTTTTTCTTATCCCCACAATTTTAGTCTCTACTCCTTTTTTTAATTACATCCAAGAAGCTAAAGCTGGATTGGAATTTCAGTGGGATCAAGATTCTCGTTTTAGAAGATTAAAGTGGTTTCAAAAAGAAAATAAAAAAAGATTTAGAAATACAATTTATTTTTTCCTCAGGCCATCTGATAGAAGTACTGATATTTTAAAAATTAATCTGGCAATCCCCAAAACCTTTAAATCCAATTTAAAAAGAGAAAAACTTAGTTTTTGCAAAGTAAGAATAGGCGGTTTTGAGAGTAGAACAAAATGTTTAGAGGACATTCCAGCTGATATAGAAATTAATACTGATGAATCAGGCCTACGTTCATTAGATATTTATCCCTATAGCCCAATTCCTTCTAATAAAGACAGTTATGCAATTGTCTTAAAAGTCTTTAATCCCAAAAAAAACGGTTTATACCAATTTCATTCATATGGGCAACCTAAAGGAGAATCATTTACAAGTTATTTAGGAAGCTGGACTATAGTGATCGATTAAATGATAAATTAAATAAGGACAATTAAACAAATGACTAAAAGAACTTTTGGCGGAACTTCAAGGAAAAGAAAACGTGTATCTGGTTTTAGAGTAAGAATGCGTTCTCATACAGGTAGAAGAGTTATTAAAAGCAGAAGACAAAAAGGTAGAGAGAGAATAGCTGTATAACTTCATTTTTAAATGGCCTTACCTAAGGATATGCGTTTAAAAGGTCATAGGACCTTTAATTACATTCATAAAAATTCCATAACATATCATGGAAAATTAATGACATTTAAAGTTGCAAGATCAAATCCGAATATTCTCTTAACCCATAAACTTAAAAATACCTCAAATAAATTTAGGGTTGCAATTTCTATTAGTAAGAAAGTTTCAAAAAAAGCTGTAGAAAGAAATAAATTAAGAAGAATCCTGCAAGAGTGGTTATTAACAAACATTCAAAAAATTAATAACCACAAACCATATTGGTTACTTGTTAACCTTAAATTTGGAGATTTCTGCAATGATAAAGGTAGACTTTTGGAGGAATTTCAAAACTTAATGTTCAAATCTCGTCTAATCAAATGATTAACATGAATGAAGAAGTCTTTTATGAAGGTGGGCCCGCAAAAAGTGATTTAATTATAAATCTTCTTGCAGGCATAACTATTCTGGGATTACCATTTACCTTTGCTGCAATAGTTAGAGCATTGTGGTTGAGATATAAAATTACAAACAAAAGAATTTCAATAGATGGAGGTTGGTTTGGTAAAAACAAAACACAAGTCTCATTAAGTAATATTGAAGAAATTAGATCTATTCCAAGGGGATTCGGATCATACGGTGATATGGTTCTTATCCTAAATGATGGATCAAAGGTTGAAATGAAATCATTACCCTTATTTAGAGAAAAGCAAAAATTTATCGAAGAAAATATAAATAAAAGATCACAAATCCCAAATTTAAAAGAAGTTGAAGGATTTGCTACTAAATCCTAAATAAATTAATTACAAAAACCTTTTTTTCCTGTAAAATAAAATGTCTAATAAAATTACTCTCTTTTTAATATCGTGATAGGGTTCATTTCTGAAAAATTACTTATCCCGATTCTTGATTTTTTCTACGGTTTAGTACCCAGTTATGGATTAGCGATTGTTGCATTGACAGTCGTAATTAGAATTGCACTTTTCCCTCTCAGCGCCGGTTCCATTAGAAGTGCAAGAAGAATGAAAATTGCTCAACCCGTAATGCAAAAAAGGCAAGCAGAAATTAAATCTAAATTTTCAAGTGATCCAAAGAAACAGCAAGAAGAACTTGGGAAATTAATGAATGAGTTTGGCAGTCCCCTCGCAGGTTGCCTTCCCTTGATTGTACAAATGCCTGTTCTATTTGCATTGTTTGCAACCCTAAGAGGATCTCCATTTGCTGATGTTCCCTACAATATAAACCTCAAGGTAGTTCCACAGGATCAAGTAGCAGCAATTGATCCAAAACCTTATAAATCCCCAAGACACTCTATATTCATCACAGAAAAATCTCATTTTCCTGTAATAGCAACTATCCCTAATGGAACAAAGTTAGGAACAGAAGAATCCGTAAAAATAAATTTACAAACAACAAATGGTAATAGCTATTCGGAAGTTTTATCTAAATACGACAATGGATCAAAATTTCTCCCGACTTGGAAGGTTTCTAAAGGATCCGAAAATCTTAAAGTATCCCAAGACGGTATAGTTACAGCAATTAAACCGGGGGATGCAACAATCGAAGCAAAAATCCCTGGTCTAGCTGCCAAAAGTGGTTTTTTATTTATTAAAGCTCTTGGCCAAGTTGGTTTTTATGTGGATGGGGTTATTAATTGGGATATTGCTGCATTAGTAGGTGCCTTTGGATTAACCCTACTTCTCTCTCAAGTTTTATCTAGTCAGGGGATGCCTGCGAATCCACAGCAATCAACGGCAAACAAAATTACACCAGTAATGATTACTGGAATGTTTCTGTTTTTCCCATTACCTGCAGGAGTTTTACTATATATGGTTGTTGCTAATATATTCCAAGCATTTCAGACTTTTCTGCTTAATAAAGAGGCTCTTCCTGAGAATCTACAGAAAATTCTGGATCAACAATTATTAGCCAAAAATGAAGTAATAACAACCTCTGCTTCAACTATTTCAGATAAAAGATTACCTTTTGAACCCAACAGTAAAAAATAATTTTTAATCTCAAATAATGAATTCTTGGTGTAGAAATTTAGAATTACTCATAAAATCAAGAACCTCATTAATTTGGGTAAGGACTAAAGAAGAAGAAAGATTGGAAAAATTAATTAATGTATCTTGTGAAAGATTAAATATAAAAAGATTCGTTCGCTGGGATTGTGTTAGCGGTATAAAAGGATTACTAAATGAAGATGGTAAATTTTCTAATAATCCTTTAGGAGTCCTTAATTGGCTTAAGGAACAAAGTTCTGCATTGTCAACAGTTTTACTAGTAAAAGATTTTCATAAATTTTATGATGATCCATCTATTAATAGAACTATTAAACAATTGTCTTCAGCGCTTAAGGAAACTAGTAATAATTTGATCATTAGTTCTCATCTATTTCCATCATCAGAAGAGCTGGATGAATTAATGACAATTGAAAACTTACCTTTACCTGATCAAAAAGAATTGAAAAATCTAATAAAAAAAATTGCTATTAATACTAATTCAAATCTTGAGGAACAAGACTTAAACCTACTTTCTATTGCTTCAAGTGGACTTACTGAAATAAAAGTCAAACAAGTCACGGCAAAGGCTCTTGCTCAAAGGGGAAAAATAAGTAAAGAAGATATTAAAGATATTCTTGAAGAGAAAAAACAAGTTATCGCAAGAAGTGAGATTTTAGAATTTTTCGAAGCTAAATCAGGTCAAGATGATATTGGTGGTTTAAATGTTTTAAAAGTTTGGCTTAATCAAAGATATAGAGCCTTTTCTAAAGAAGCTAGAGATTATGGATTACCCATTCCCAAAGGGGTATTACTTGTTGGAGCGCAAGGAACAGGGAAATCGCTTACTGCAAAATCAATTTCAAAAAGTTGGTCAATGCCGCTACTCAGGTTAGATGTTGGGAGACTGTTTTCTAGCCTCGTTGGTTCAAGCGAAGCAAGAACTAGAGAAACAATTTCAAGAGCTGAGGCCATGTCTCCGTGTATCCTGTGGATCGATGAAATAGACAAGGGCTTTGGTGGCGATGCTAGAAGCGATGGAGGAACAAGTCAGAGGGTTTTGGCAAGTTTGCTAACTTGGATGGCTGAAAAAGAATCCGCCGTATTTGTCATTGCTACCGCTAATGCTATAGATAAGCTTCCTGCTGAATTATTAAGGAAAGGTAGGTTTGATGAGATATTTTTTCTTGATTTACCAAATTCAGAAGAAAGATTTAGTATTCTGGACTTGCACCTAAAAAAAAGAAGACCAAGTTACAGTTTTCCTCTATCTACTATCATCGATAGAACAAATGGATTCTCAGGGGCAGAACTTGAACAAGCAGTAATAGAGGGAATGCATATTTCATTTTCTGAAAATAGAGAGCTTATGGAGAAAGATTTAATAAAAGCAGTATCTGAATTAGTTCCTTTATCAAGAACTGCAAAGGAGCAAATTGATTTCCTAAAAGAATGGTCATCTACAGGACGGGCCCGCTTTGCCTCGTGAATAAAATTTATTTGTAAAGTATTCCATAAGTTAGGAATCATTAATTTAGTTAATTTTTAATCAAAAAACCCAAATAATGATTTGATATTATCTATCTTAATTAATGTAATAAAAAAAAAGAGTGTTAGATCAAAAATTAATAAGAGAAAACCCAACATCTGTTGAAGAGAATTTATCCTTAAGAGGAAAACTTTACAATATATCTCATATACACGAATTAACTGTTAAGAAAAAAGAAATTGACATAGAAATATCTAGTCTCCAATCTGAGAGTAAAAAATTAAGCAAATTAATCGGTCAAGTTATTGGAAAATCCCAAAATAATAATTCACAAGAATTAAACAATTTAAAGAGAAAGGGAAACGAATACAGAATTAAAATTTCTGAACTCGAAGATAAACAAAGAATATTAGACAAAGAAGTAGATGATAAGATTTATAATTTGCCAAATTTCCCTAGCAAAGACGCACCTATTGGTAAAGATGAAAGTGGTAATTTACAAATAAAAACTTGGGGGGATCCTTTAATTAAAGAGAATATAAAATCACATTGGGAAATAGGAGAAAGTCTTAATATTTTTGACTCTGTAAAATCAACAAAAATATCAAAAAGTCGTTTTATCACATTAATAGGCAATGGTGCCAAATTAGAGCGGGCATTAATTAATTTTATGCTTGATATGCATACTCAAAATGGTTACTTGGAGTTAATGCCGCCAGCTTTAGTAAATTCAGAAAGTCTTACCGGATCAGGTCAATTACCTAAATTTTCAAATGAAAGTTTCAAGTGTTCCAATGACGATTTATGGCTTTCTCCAACAGCTGAAGTTCCACTAACTGCTCTTCATAGAAACGAGCTTATTGATCCCAAGCAGTTACCTATTAAGTATGTTGCATATAGTCCATGCTTTAGGAGAGAAGCTGGAAGTTATGGAAGGGACACTAAAGGTTTAATAAGACTTCATCAATTTAATAAGGTTGAACTCTATTGGTTTTGTGATCCAAGTAAATCTTTAGAAGCTCATAAAAAGATTACTTATGATGCAGAAAGCATTTTAAAAAAGCTCAACTTACCCTACAGATTAGTAGATATTTGTACTGGAGACTTAGGCTTTTCTTCTAGTAGAACTTTTGACCTTGAAGTTTGGCTTCCCAGTAGTAAATGTTATAGAGAAATTTCAAGTTGCAGTAATTGCCTTGACTTTCAAGCACGTAGATCATCAATAAGATCAAAAATTGATAATAAAAATACCTATTTACATACCTTAAATGGTAGTGGTCTTGCTATTGGAAGAACAATGGCAGCGCTTCTTGAGAATGGCCAACAAACAGATGGCAGCGTTAAGATTCCAGATGCTCTGATTCCATACTTTGGATCAAATTTTTTAAAAACTGCTTAATATAAAAAAATGAATGTTTTAACCTCAATAACAGTACTTGGATTCCTCATATTTTTTCATGAGATGGGGCATTTTCTTGCGGCAATTTTACAAGGTATTTATGTTGATGGATTTTCAATTGGCTTTGGTCCCTCAATTATTCAAAAAAAATTTAGAGACATCACTTATTCATTCAGAGCCTTTCCTCTTGGAGGCTTTGTATCCTTCCCTGATGAAGAACTAAATAATATTGACCCTAAAGATCCAAATCTTTTAAAAAATAGGCCAATAATTCAAAGGGTTATTGTAATTTCCGCTGGAGTATTTGCCAACTTGATACTTGCTTACTCAATCTTGATTATAAATGTAACTACTGTTGGTATTCCATTTGATCCAGAACCAGGCATTTTGGTTTTGGCTACTCAACCTGAGAAGGCTGCCTCTCTCGCTGGTTTAGAACCAGGGGATAAAATATTAGAAATCGAAACCAGTACTTTAGGAGTTGGTGATCAAGCCGTTTCCACTTTAGTAAAAGAAATTCAAAATTCATCAGAGAAACCAATCTCAATAAAAATTGAGAGAGATGGAATTTTTAAAGATATAACTTTAATACCTAAGAATGTTGATGGGAAAGGAACTATAGGGGCTCAATTACAGCCTAATATAAGAAAAGAAACTAAAAAGACAAAAAACGTTTTCGAACTTTTTGAATATACTAACAATGAGTTTTCATCACTTTTGGTAAAAACAATTAAAGGTTATAAAGGTTTAATAACAAATTTTTCTTCAACAGCTCAACAATTAAGTGGGCCGGTCAAAATTGTTGAAATCGGAGCCCAACTATCACAGCAAGGTGGAACAGGGATATTATTGTTTGCGGCTTTAATTTCTATTAATTTAGCAGTACTTAATTCATTACCTTTACCTCTATTAGATGGCGGACAACTTGTATTCACTTTAATTGAAGGGTTTAGGGGAAAACCTGTTCCAGTCAAGGTACAAATGGTTGTCACTCAATCCAGTTTTTTTCTTTTAGTTGGACTAAGTGTGTTGCTCATTATTAGAGATACTAGCCAACTTTTAATCGTACAAAGATTTTTAAACCAATGAATAAATTTTAAAAATTGTTTGACAAGCTGTTACTATATATATAGTAGTTTTTTAAAAAATTTTTTAGATGGCCAAAAAGTCCATGATTGCGAGAGAGGTTAAGCGCAAAAAACTTGTCAAGAAATATGCTGCAAAAAGGAAATCATTATTAAATGAATTCAATGCAGCAAAAGATCCAATGGAAAGATTAGAAATACATAGAAAGATTCAAGCTCTGCCTAGAAACTCTGCTCCAAATAGAGTCAGAAACAGATGTTGGGCAACAGGTAAACCTAGAGGAGTTTATAGAGACTTTGGTCTTTGCAGGAATCAGTTAAGGCAAAGAGCTCATAATGGTGAACTGCCTGGGGTGGTTAAATCAAGTTGGTAGTTTAAATTTCTAATTTAATTATTATATTTCCTTTTAAAAAATGATAATTAAATAAGTTAATCTTCTTTTTAGGCACATTTTTAAGAAATTTTATAGCTTATCTAAATAATTTACTCAATATGTCCCTATAAAATGTAAGAATAAATTATGTATAGATTTATAATTTAAAAAGTGGAAGGACAAAATAAGTCGATCACGTTTGACGGACGAGAGATACGACTAACTACAGGGCTATATGCTCCTCAAGCAAATGGATCAGTAATGATTGAGTGTGGTGACACCTCGTTATTAGTTACAGCAACAAAAACAACAAAAAAAGAAACTTCAGATTTTCTACCTCTAATATGCGACTATGAGGAAAAACTTTATGCTGCCGGGCGGATTCCAGGTGGTTTCATGAGAAGAGAGGGACGCCCTCCAGAAAGAGCGACTTTAATTTCAAGATTGATTGACAGGCCAATGAGGCCACTTTTCCCCTCATGGATGCGAGACGAGATACAAATAGTTGCTTCTTGCCTTTCTCTAGATGAAAGGGTTCCAGCAGATGTTTTAGCTGTTACTGGGGCTTCAATAGCAACTTTGCTTGGCGAGATACCATTTTATGGGCCTATGGCTGCAGTTAGAGTAGGGCTAATAGGGGATGATTTTATCTTAAATCCAAGCTATAGAGAGATAGAGAAAGGAGATTTAGATATTGTTGTTGCAGGATCACCTGACGGTATTGTCATGATTGAGGCAGGTGCCAACCAATTATCAGAGCAAGATACTATCGAAGCTATAGATTTTGGTTATGAGGCAGTAACTGAACTAATTAAATCTCAAGAAGATTTACTAAAAGATTTAGGTATAAAACAGGTTAAGCCATCGGACCCAGAAGAAGATAAAACATTGTCTTCTTATTTAGAGAAAAATTGCACAAAAAGTATTGAGTTGGCTTTAAAGAAATTTGATCAGTCCAAAGATGAAAGAGATCTTGAACTCGAAAAAATTAAAACTGAAACTCAAAGCAAAATAGATTCTCTTAAAGACGACAATCAAGTAAAAGTTTTAACCTCAGAAAATGAAAAATTAATTCATTCTGACTTTAAAAAACTAACAAAAAAATTAATGAGATCCCAAATCATTAATGATGGTAAAAGAGTTGATGGAAGAGATCTTGACGAAGTTAGAAAGATAACAGCCTCAGCTGGCATTCTTCCAAAAAGAGTTCATGGCTCTGCACTCTTTCAAAGAGGTCTAACTCAAGTCTTATCTACTGCAACACTTGGAACACCAAGCGATGCGCAAGAGATGGATGATTTAAATCCAAGTACTGAAAAAACATATTTGCATCACTACAACTTTCCACCTTATTCGGTTGGTGAAACTAGGCCTATGAGAACTCCTGGGAGGCGAGAAATTGGTCATGGAGCACTTGCAGAAAGGGCAATAATTCCTGTTCTACCTGGCAAAGAGACATTTCCATACGTTTTAAGAGTCGTGAGTGAAGTTTTAAGTTCTAATGGTTCCACTTCAATGGGCTCCGTTTGTGGAAGCACTCTCTCATTATTAGATGCGGGGGTTCCTTTAAAAGCCCCTGTAAGTGGTACTGCAATGGGTTTAATCAAAGAAGGTAAAGAAATTCGAATACTTACAGATATTCAGGGTATTGAGGATTTTCTTGGCGATATGGACTTTAAAGTTGCTGGTACCGATAAGGGCATAACTGCGTTACAAATGGATATGAAGATTACAGGGCTCCCTGTCTCAATTATTTCTGATGCTATAAAAAAAGCTCGTCCAGCCAGATTACATATTCTGGAAAAAATGCAAGAAGCAATCGACAAGCCTCAAGATTCACTTTCTCCACATGCGCCAAGGTTACTAAGTTTTAGAATAGATCCAGAATTAATTGGAACTGTTATTGGTCCTGGAGGCAGAACTATTAAAGGGATTACTGAAAGAACCAATACAAAAATAGATATAGAAGATGGAGGAATTGTAACAATTGCTTCTCATGATGGGGCTGCTGCAGAAGAAGCACAAAAGATTATTGAGGGTTTAACACGAAAAGTTCATGAGGGTGAGATTTTCTCAGGTGTCGTAACAAGAATAATTCCTATAGGCGCTTTCGTAGAAATATTACCCGGTAAAGAAGGTATGGTTCACATTTCTCAATTATCTGAAGCAAGGGTTGAGAGAGTCGAAGATGTCGTGAGACAAGGTGATGAAGTAACCGTTCGAGTTAGAGAGATTGATAGTAGGGGAAGAATTAATCTTACTTTGAGAGGTGTAGCGCAGAATAATGGAATGTCTTATCCCGAACCAACGCCTACTCCAGTTGCACCGCTTAATTAAAAACTAAAGAGGATAAATTCCATTCCTCTTTATAATTCTTTTTATTTCGAGGCAAATACTTCCGTGAGTCTCCTTATCATTTGTGGCGACAATAATTCCTCCTTGCTCGAAACTATTTTTCCCATAGGTTAATTCTTGATTATCTAAATTTGTAATTTCTCCACCAGCTGCTTTAAGAATCGACTCTGGAGCAGCAAAATCCCAATCTTTTGGTGAGCTTTTACCAGGCAAACTAATACAAATATAAATATCACTGTCTCCATTAACTATTGATGCTATTTTGCATCCAATGCTACCCATTATTTGTACTTTGTAAAAATTAATTTTCTGAATTAAATTTTTCAAAATTTCATTACCATGATTTTTACTTGTAACTAAAGTCATTTTCTGAAGTTTTCTATTTTTTAAAAGAGTTGGTTCATATTTTGATCCATCTCTTGTTTCACACCATGTTTTCTTTCCATCTGTAATCCACAATTGATTTATATCTGGAATAAGAACAAACCCTATATATGGTTTTTGTTTGTAATTCAAAGCTAAATGCATAGCATAGTTGCCTGTTCCTTGAATAAAATCCTTAGTTCCATCAAGAGGATCAAGAACCCAGATCCAATCAGTCTTACTATCAAAAATTTTTGAAGAATTTTTGACATTCTCTTCGCTCAAAATATCCCAGTTAATATTTTTATATTTTTCATTTATTCCTTTAATAATTATTTCATTAACTTTTAAATCAGCCAAAGTAACAGGATCGTCTTCATTATTGTTTGTGAGTATATTTTGTTTATAATCTGAATTTTTTAACAATTTTGAGTAATAAAGCAAAATATCTGCTGCTTGCCAGCTGAAAATTCTCATATCATCGATAAGATTATTAATATCTACTCCAGAAGGTAACTTAGTCATTCAATGAATAATGATTCCTTATTATCCCATAGAGGCGAGGAACCGGAAAACGGTATCTTATATATGGTAGGAACTCCAATTGGGAATTTAAATGATATTTCCCAAAGAGCATTAAATATTCTAAAAAATGTTTCTTTAGTTGCTTGTGAGGATACTCGGCAAACGAAAAAATTGATGAGCAGATATCAAATAAAAAATCATCTTATAAGTTTTAACAAAGATAATTCGTTCAAAAAAATCCCAAAAATAATAGATTATCTTAAATCAGGCAAATCTATTGCAATAGTAAGTGATGCAGGATTACCAAGTATTTGCGATCCAGGTGAAGATCTCGTAACTTCTGCTAAATTCAGTGGATTGAATGTAATATGTATCCCAGGACCATGTGCAGCATTAACTGCATTGGTATCCAGTGGTATGGCATCATCTCGATTTACTTTTGAGGGTTTCCTACCCAAAAAAGCTAAAGAAAGACAAAAAATTCTTCTTGAAATTAGTAAAAGTGAAAGAACCGTTGTTTTATATGAGTCTCCACATCGTATAAAGAAACTTTTAAAAGAATTAAAAGAATATTGTGGAGGAGAAAGAGAAATTCAAATTTTTAGGGAATTAACAAAAAAATATGAAGAACATATTGGTACAAATTTAGATAGGATGTTGGATCTGATTGTAGATAAGGAAATAATTGGTGAAATATCTATCGTTATAAAAGGTATGGAGAAAAAAAATGATTTCGAATTCAGTAAGATTGAACTAAAACAAGAACTCAATGAATTAATTGATGCAGGTTTAAGTCTTTCAGCAGCCTCAAAATATCTAGCAAAAAAGAAAAACTTAAACAAAGGAATGATTTATAATTTATTTTAAAATCTGAATACAAAAACTTAAAAAAAATATGTCTCCTAATTTCAAAAGAATTATTACTCAAATAATATTCAATTCAAGTTTATTTTTGATGTTGTTTGTTGGTATTCAAAATAGTACAACTAAATCTAAAGTTAATTTAATAATTGATGAAACAGTGCATTTACCTTTAGGATTTATTGTAGGAGTAAGTTTTATCTTTGGTTCTATATCTGGCAATCTTATATCAATTAATTTAATCAATAAAAAAGAATTCTCTTCTTAGAGGGAGATTAATGTTTCAGGGCAAATTATCCTTGAAATTCCTCTAGAAACTAAAATAGGAGCCACAATCCTGAATACATCTGTATTAGGAACTTTAATTACTTTTTGTTCCTTACTACAATTTCTTTTCGCGATCTTTATATCAAAAAAAACTTCTATAATTGTTCTACTTAAATCCTTGTTAGAAAGAAATTGCCAATCAGGATAATCACGTAAAATTTTTGTTTGTAATTCAATTTTATTATCTACAATCATGTAAACAGTTTTTGGAAATTCAAAATCTAGAATTGAAACTGAAGCAACTTCTTTTTGGGGCTCATTTTCAATATCTAAGTCTAAGGGAGCGATTTCTATAAAAGATGAATTTAGAAATTGAGATTCAGAATCTTTCTGTGTATCCTCAATATTATTTATTGAGTATTCATTTTTTAAATTATCTTTCGCATTTGAATGAATCTTATTTTTAGTATTATTTTTATTTACTAGTGATTGAAAATTTTTGGTATCAATACCTTTTTTCAAATAGCGCGATATTGTCATCCTAGTGAGATTATATTTTTTTGATAATTCATCAATTGAAATTCCATTAATAAAACTTTCAATCATTCTTTTTTTTTCGATTTCTGATACTTTCTTAGGCACTTATTTATTTTGGAAAAATTTTAATGTAATAAACCGAATTCTCGGTAAAAAAATCATTTCTATTAAATTTCTATATTAGAAATAACATTATATTCTATTAGATTTAACCAATATTTACAAAATATATTTTTTTGGTTATTAATAGAAAATTAAAACCAATAAAAAATATAATATTTTGAATAACTTAAATGAAATCTCAATTCCAAGAAAAGATTTAATCCCAATAATTCTTTCAGGAGGAAGTGGATCGAGACTTTGGCCTCTATCTAGAAAAAGTTATCCAAAACAATATTTAAATCTTGATGAAAGGAATAGTCTTTCTCTTATACAAAATACTTATCTAAGATTAAAAGGAATTAACATTTTAAAAGATCCAATAATAATTTCAAATGAAGAGCAGAGATTTGTAGTAGCAGAGCAGATGAGACAAATAAATATTATTCCCGATTCGATCCTTCTTGAACCTTTTGGGAGAAGTACAGCGCCTGCAATTACTTTGGCAGCTCTTAGAGCACTTTCTAATTATGATGATCCGTTATTACTCGTTCTTTCATCTGATCATAAAATAGAAGACCCAAAAGCTTTTCAACAAACAATAAATCAGGGAATAACTGAAGCTGTTAAAGATCGTTTGGTAACATTTGGAATTGTACCTAATAATGCGGAAACTGGTTATGGGTATATAGAATCTTATGAAAAATTATCTATTAAAAATCCACATAGTAAAATTAAGAGTTTCGTAGAAAAGCCAAGTTTAGAACTTGCAAAAAAGTTTATTAATAACAAACATTTTTCTTGGAACAGTGGGATTTTCCTTTTCAAAGCTTCAACATTTATTAGTGAGTTAGAAAAGTTTGAACCCGAGATCATAAATACTTGCAATAATTCACTCAAAAAAGGAGTTAAAGATCTTGATTTTATAAGGATAAATGCAGAAGATTTTAAAAAATGTCCAAATAAATCAATTGACATTGCTTTGATGGAGAAAACAAGTTTAGGAACTGTCCTAAGACTTAATTGTGGTTGGGATGATATAGGAAGTTGGAAATCCGTTTGGAAAAATTCTAAAAAAAATAAGGAGGGAAATTCTTTAAAAGGGAAGGTCATTGTTCAAGATTCAAAAAATTGCTATTTAAGAAGTGAGGGAAGACTTATTGTTGGAATCGATTTGAACGATATTATTGTAGTGGAAACAAGTGACGCAATATTAGTAGCGAATAAGGACTCCTCACAAAAAATAAAAAAAACTGTTCAATTATTAAACAAAAGCGACTTTGTAGAAGGTAAAAAAAATAAAAAGAGTTTTCGTCCTTGGGGAAGTTTTACTTGTATTGAGGAGGGCAACTCATGGCAGGTAAAAAGATTAGAAATTAAACCAAAAGCAAGTATTTCACTTCAAAAGCATTACAAAAGATCCGAACACTGGATAGTTGTTGATGGATTAGCAAAAGTTGAAATTGATGGAAATGCTTCATTTTTAAAAAAGAACGAAAGTACATACATCCCATTAGGTTCAAAACATAGATTATCGAATCCCGGAGAATCTCATTTGATATTAATTGAAGTCCAAAGTGGTGACTATTTAGGGGAAGATGACATTGTGAGATTTGACGATATGTATGGAAGATCTAATAAAACTTGAAAAAATTAATTGAACATTTAAGAAAATAAATTGAAGATTGTTAATTGATTGTGAATACTTTAAAAGTTAAATTTAAAAAATAGATATTGTATTTGGAACTATCCATTAGTAAAATCATAAGGTAAATTTATTCAGAATTTATTTAATGAAGATAAACATCCTATGAAGACTTTTTCTTCTACTGTTTGCTTCCTTAGCTCAGCTGGATAGAGCAACTGCCTTCTAAGCAGTGGGCCGCAGGTTCGAATCCTGCAGGAAGCGTTTAATTCTATTCAAAAAACAGGTTATTGAAAAAATCTATTTTAATTAATTGTTATAGTCCTAAATCAATATCCTGAAACTCTTTAATAGTTGATTTCAAACCTAACTTTAGTGGTATTTTATATTCCCAACCTAGCTTATTAATTAAACTAACATCCAATTTTTTTTGATGCGTTCCATTAGGTTTGTTTGAATCCCATATAATTTTCCCATTGTATCCCACCTCAAAAGCAATCAATTCAGCTAAATCTTTTATAGATATATCAATTCCAGTTCCAATATTTAGGTGACTCAAAAAATTGTCATTAGAATGATTAACTTTGTTCAAAACATGGGTATTTATATTTTCCAAAACAAAAACACATGCATCTCCAAGATCATCGCAATGAAGAAACTCTCTTAATGGAGAACCGTCTCCCCAGCAAACAACACTATCATGATCATATTTTTTGGCTTCACTAAATTTTCTTACAAGTGCTGGTAAAACATGACTTGTTTCTAAATTATAATTATCGCCTATACCATACAAATTTGTTGGCATTAAACTTATTGAATCAAATCCATATTGTTTATTTAGTCCCTCACATAGCTTTAATCCTGCAATTTTAGCTGTAGCATAATATTCATTAGTTTTTTCCAACTCTCCATTCAAAAGATATTCCTCTTTGATGGGCTGTTTGGAGAGTTTAGGATAAATACAACTACTTCCCAAAAATAAAAATCTATCAACATTAAATTTCCATGAACTATTTATTACATTTGTCTGAATCAATAAATTATTTAAAATAAATTCTCCGGGATATTTATTATTTGCGTATATCCCTCCAACTTTTGCTGCTGCAAGTACTACAATTTTAGGTCTATTTTCGTTTATAAAATCATCAACATCTGTAGCATTTGTCAGATCTAACTTGCTTCTTGTAGAAGTAATTATGTTTTGATAGCCTCTCTTGATCAGACTCCTACATATTGCTTTCCCAACCATCCCATTATGACCTGCAACAAAAATCTTATCTTCAGCATCAATAAGCTTATTCAACTTAATCATTAAAAAACTCCCTAAGATTTTAAATATTAAATTTTTAATGCAATTTCCTTTTTACATTCATTCATATCGTTCTTTATCATTTCATCTATAAGATCTTCAAGAGTTGTTTTAGGTTCCCAACCAAGTAAATCTTTTGCATTCGATGAATCCCCCAAAAGACTATCAACTTCATTTGGTCTAAAGTATCTAGGATCAACTCTTACGACTATATCATTTGTATCTGCTCTTCTTCCAACTTCATTTACTCCCTCCCCAGACCAAATAATCGAATTATTGGAATTATTTGTCCAACCTAACTTTTTAGCCGTAATTTCCACAAACTCTCTAATAGTTTCCTGTCTTCCAGTAGAAATAACATAATCACGAGGTTCTTCTTGCTGGAGCATAAGCCATTGCATTTCAACATAATCCCTAGCATGGCCCCAATCTCTTAATGAATCTAAATTCCCTAAGTAGAGACAATTTTCTAATCCAGATTTAATTCTTGATAGCCCTCTGGTAATTTTTCTAGTAACAAAGGTTTCTCCCCTTCTAGGGCTTTCATGGTTAAAAAGAATACCATTGCAAGCAAACAATCCATAGGATTCTCGATAATTGATAGTAATCCAATATGCATAAAGTTTTGCAACTCCGTAAGGACTTCTTGGATAAAATGGGGTTGTTTCTTTTTGAGGTTTTTCTTGAACCTTACCAAAAAGTTCAGATGTACTAGCCTGATAAATCTTAGTTTTTCCCTTTAAACCCAATATTCTAACAGCTTCAAGAATTCTTAAAGGTCCCAAAGCATCACAATTTGCAGTGTATTCAGGACTTTCAAAACTAACTGCGACGTGGCTCTGTGCAGCCAAGTTATAAATCTCATTCGGTTGTATAGTTTGAATAATATTAATTAAGTTAGTGCTATCAGTCATATCCCCATAATGCAAAATTAAATTAAGATCATTATCATGTGGATCCTTATATAAGTGATCTATTCTCGATGTATTTAAGCTACTTGACCTCCTTTTTATTCCATGAACCTCATAACCTTTATCTATCAGAAATTCAGCCAAAT
>CACLGU010000004.1 GCA_902606505.1 uncultured Prochlorococcus sp. | reverse complement strand
TAGACTCAGCTGCTGCTAGATCAAGTGGGAAGTTGTGAGCATTACGCTCGTGCATTACTTCCATACCAAGGTTTGCTCTGTTAAGAACGTCACCCCATGTAGGAACAATCTTACCGTTTGCATCAACAACTGACTGGTTGAAGTTGAAACCGTTAAGGTTGAATGCCATTGTGCAGATACCCATTGAAGTTAACCATACACAAACAACTGGGAATACAGCTAGGAAGAAGTGAAGACTTCTGCTGTTGTTGAAACTTGCATATTGGAAGATCAAACGACCGAAGTAGCCGTGGGCTGCAACGATGTTATATGTTTCTTCTTCTTGTCCGAACTTGTAACCATAGTTCTGAGACTCTGTCTCAGTTGTTTCTCTGATTAGAGATGAAGTAACAAGTGAACCGTGCATAGCTGAGAATAAAGATCCTCCGAACATACCAGCAACACCAGCCATGTGGAATGGGTGCATAAGAATGTTGTGCTCTGCCTGGAAAACAAACATGAAGTTGAATGTTCCAGAGATACCTAGAGGCATTCCGTCAGAGAATGAACCTTGACCGAATGGGTATACAAGAAATACTGCGAAAGCTGCTGAAACTGGTGCAGAATATGCAACACAGATCCAAGGACGCATACCTAAACGGTATGAAAGCTCCCACTGTCTTCCCATGTATGCTGAGATACCAATTAGGAAGTGGAAAATTACAAGCTGGTAAGGACCACCGTTGTATAACCACTCATCTACAGTAGCTGCTTCCCAAATTGGGTAGAAGTGTAGACCAATAGCGTTAGATGAAGGAACAACTGCACCTGAGATGATGTTGTTTCCATATAGGAATGAACCAGCAACTGGCTCTCTAATTCCGTCGATGTCTACTGGTGGTGCTGCGATGAATGCAACGATGAAGCAAGCCGCTGCTGTAAGAAGGCATGGAATCATTAAGACGCCGAACCAACCAACATAAATTCTGTTGTTAGTTGATGTTACCCACTCACAAAACTGTGGCCAACCTTTTAACAGCGAAGAACGCTGCTGCTGAATAGTTGTCATGAGTTCGTAAAGTATGTCTCTTAAGTGAGACGTGTAAATAAAAACGGAAATAAATCCGCTTTGAAGATTTTAGACCAAAATCGCTAAAAATGTGTAAATTATTTTTCTGCAGGTAAAGTTATTTTTGCGAAATATTAATAAAAGAGACTTCTTGTCTTAATATTTTCTTTGTTATTGGTGATTTAACTTGGTAATAATCGAATGGCTTCTTAACGGAAAAAGATCGAAAGAGGTAGTTTCTTTAAAAGAGGCTAGGTTTAGAAGACTGCAATTAGAGGGTTTTGGAGCTGTTATTTATTGGAGCGAAAGGATTTAGGTTTAACAAGATTAAATGTTGATAAAAAAAATATAAAGTATTAAATATTAAATAAACTTATATATTAAATAAAAAATCCTTATTTAAGAAAAGTAGTTTATTGTTCTGGTTTCTCAATTTAAAGACTTTCAAACTCTTGAACCCATTGTTTTTTGGAACAAATCACTTCTTTTTTTGTGTAGCTCATCGCAATTTTTTTTTCCTTATAAGCGGCTTCTCCAATAAAAACAGGCCAAATCAATTGGTCTCGGTCATATTTGTGAATTATTCCTTGGCTATCAATAAATAATGGATCTCCTTTTTTAATCATTTTCCAATCTTGGTTTATTCTCTCAGGATGAATTAGGCCATCAATATCTCCTTTTTCATCTCTTGGATAATCTATACTCCCTTGATGAACGTGAACAACCAATTCCTTTGGAAGTTCTACAAGGTTATTTTTTAATTTATCTATCTCTTCCCTTAGGGAGCTAATTATTAGAGAGAATCTATTAATGATGTTTTGATCATAAAAATTTTGTGCGACAGCTCCTATTTCAATAACTAAACCACATGGCCAGGCTTCTACAAGAAAGCCTGTTTGGACTTTATCTTTTTCATGCAAATAAATAGGCAATCCAAATTTGTTCTGCAGTAATGCAGCTAAACAAAAATCTTTGAATCTCCTCCCATACAAAACAATGCTTGTTCCCATATTTGCAGTAGTAGTATGCAAATCGATTGCAATTTGACAGGGTTTAGATCCGTTAATTCCAAATTCATCTACTAAAAAATTAGCTCTATTAGTCTCATAAAAGCTATTCTTATGTTGATCAAAATTTTCACTTTCTTTAAAAGATCTATTTAAATCTATATCTATATATCTGCACCCTTTTTCATAGGCAACAGGATTACCTATGATGTACTCATACTCAATACCATGGTTAAACCTATTTTCCTTTCTATTAAATTTCTTAACCGCCCACACAGGATTAATTTCATTCCCATGGGTGCCTGAAACGATAAGTATTCTTTGAACAGTCATTTTTTCTTTAAAAATAAAATTTCATGCAAAATAAATACCTTATAAAGGCCTCCAGAAAATTCTGGTTTTGGTTTTGGACCCAATTAATGAATGGATTCGCGCCATCAGATTTACATGGTAATTATAAAAGGCCTATAGGTATAAAAATTGATAGTGAATACGATATTAATAATGAGAGCGGACAAATTTATTTATTGGTAGGGAATTCTTGTCCATGGTGTCAAAGAACTTTACTCGTACACGAAATAAAACATCTATCTAAAAAAGTTAAAGTTATTTTTTTAAAAGCAGATGTTGAGCATGGCGAATGGATCTTCAATACAAAAATTAAGGGATGTATTAGACTTTCAGACCTTTACAAAAAAGCTAATAAAAAGATTATTTTTAGAGCGACATTACCTCTTTTAATTAGCTTTGTAAAAGATGAAGTAAATATTCTGTCTAATGAAAGTTCACAAATTATAAGATTACTCAATTCAATAAAAATTCAATCAAAATATCAGATATTAACTATTAAAGACTGTAATCAAAGATTTTTAGATTTAGTTAATAACAGCATTAATGATGGCGTATATAAATGTGGTTTCGCCAGAAACCAGTCAGCTTATGAAAAAGCAAGTCAAAATCTTTTCGAAGCTATAAATGAAATTGAGAATTTACTTCAGAAAAATAAAGGGGACTGGATATTTGGAGAAGAGTTAACCTACGCAGATATTTACCTTTTTCCTACGCTTATAAGATGGGAATTGATATATAGCAAACTTTTCAAATGTACTGAACAAGAACTATCAAGTTTTGAAAAGATTATTGAATGGAGATTAAAATTCTTTAAATTATCTAACGTAAATAGGACATGCTTCGACAATGAATGGAAAAAAGATTACTACAAAGCTTTATTCCCTTTAAACCCAAATCAACTAATCCCAGTTTTACCATCGTTAGAAGAAATAATGAGATTAGAGTCCGAAAAAATATAAAAATCAATTTCAAAAAAAAAATGATGTTGTAATGAACACTTATTTAGTTCATAGATAATGCAATTTCTTTAGAAATTAACTATGTTGTGTATGTCTACTAAAGTACGAAAAGCTTAAAATGAAATCCATTGACGAACACATTCAAAAAGATCAATCGGAAATCGAATCTGCAAAAGCAGAGGGCAATCTTCCAAAGGTCAGACATTTAACTGAAGAGCTAAAAGAACTCGAAGAATATAAGGATCATCATCCAGAAGACAAACATGACCCTAATGCTTTGGAATTATTTTGCGACGCCAACCCAGATGAACCAGAATGTCTTGTTTATGATGATTAAGTTTTCTTAATCATTAGACAATTAAAAAAAAAGGGCTTTTTGAGCCCTTTTTTTAGTTATTAAATTCTTTTAGTAATCCATATTAAAATCTGATGGGCTACCTGTCAGAGAACATACAACCGACTCTTCATTTTTCATTTCCTTAACTTCTACAATCGGTCTTCCCATTTTCTTAAGAACCTCAATATCTTGAATGGTTTGACATCTAGCTATTATTTTCCCTTGCTTATCAAAACAACTGTAGAAATTCATATTATATTTAAAGAATTATCTTATTTATGGCTAATTTTCATTATTAAATCAAGTATATTTATTTACAAAAAAATTTTTAATTTAAGTTAGATCCTTTTCCACACTTCAGAAAGCAGTGAGGATAAACCTTTTTTTAAAGATGAAGAAATAACTAAAACTTTCTTTTTTGATAAATCTTCTAAATTTTTTGTAATTATTTTCAAATAATCATCATCTACCAGCTCCATTTTATTTAATACTATTATCCTCTTTTTATCTAAAAGACCTTTCCCATATTTTTTTAATTCCTGCTCAATAATCTCAAAATCATGTAAAGGATTTTCTGCAATTGCATCAATTAAGTGAACAAGTATCTTCGTTCTTTGGATGTGCCTTAAAAAATCATGCCCTAAACCTACTCCATCAGCTGCACCTGATATTAATCCAGGAATATCAGCAAAAAGGCAACCATTCCCATCAATTTTTCTTACAACACCTAAGTTAGGTATTAGAGTCGTGAAAGGATAATTTGCGATTTTTGGACGGGCAGATGATACAACGGAAATCAAAGTACTTTTCCCAGCATTTGGAAGGCCTATAATTCCAACCTCTGCAAGAAGTTTTAGTTCTAGTTGAACCTCCCATATCTCACCATCTTTTCCTTCAGTGAATGATTCTGGGGCTCTATTTTGATTACTTAAATAGTAAGCATTACCATGTCCACCTCTTCCTCCAATGGCAATAGTTAAACTTTGTTTATCTTTCGTTAAGTCTCCTAAAATAATGCCGGTTTTAATATCCCTTATTTCTGTACCGCAGGGAACTTTAAGGATTCTATCCTCACCTGAAGCACCAGATCTCTTATTGGGACCTCCTTTGCATCCATCTTCAGCAATTATTTCACGTTTGAATTTGAAATCTAATAAGGTTTGAAGATTATTATCAGCCATCAAAATAACTGAACCCCCTCTGCCACCATTTCCCCCCGAAGGTCCTCCAGCAGGAACAAACTTTTCTCTTCTAAATGAAACTATTCCATTTCCACCTTTTCCAGCTTTAAGAATAATGTTTGCTTGATCAATAAATTGCACTTAATACGCTTATTAAATTGTTTTCTAGGTATTTTAAATTTTATTTTATCCACGCAATACTGCAACCTGGTCCACCCTCGTTATTGGCTGCATCTTCAATCTTATCAACATAATTTAAACCTGATAACCAATTTCTTAGTCCTTTTTTTAATTTCCCTGTGCCAATTCCATGAACAATCCATAGCGGTCCATGAAATTTTCTAATTTTCTCCTCAATAATTATTTCGGCTTCATGAACTCTTAGTCCTCTCACGTCAATTGTATTTTTACTAGTTCTAATTTTAGAAAAAGAAAAATCTTCTCTTGTAGACTTAATCTCAATTTTTGACATTTTGAAATTAGGCTTTTCTCCATTAATACCTTCAAAGTCATTTACAGATAATGTGCTTCTGAATGAACCACATTTAACTTCGTAAAAACCACCTTTTTTATCTAAATCTACAATTTGTCCTGTACTATTTAGACTTCTAATTTTTACGAAATCACCTACCTGAGGAACCCATGATGTTGACTTTTCAATTTTTTTTTGGGTTAGATGTTCCGTCTCAATTTCCTTTAATCTTTTTCCAATAATTCTCGTATCCTCTCCATTAACATTTTTATCTCTTAATTTTTTAATCAAATCTATTACCTCTTTTTTAGCGGATACAATATGTTTTGATAATTTTGACCTTTCAATTTCCTGGATTTTTTCAGCATTTATTTTTTGATATTCATAATTTCTCTTCAGTTCATCATGTAATATTTCAGTCCTTGCAATGAGTTCTGCAGCGGCCTCTGCAGAATTTTGTTGTTTAATCCTCTCTTCCTCAAGTCCTTTTATAATACTGTTAATATTATCAACTTCTTTTGGCTTTAGATAATTTACAGCTTCATTGAGTATACCTTCATCGAGACCAATTCTCTTTGAAATTGACAAGGCATTACTTCTCCCGGGAATACCCCAGTTGAGTATATATTTTGGCTTCAAAGAATCCTCATCAAAGGCAACTGATACGTTTTCAAATCTTGAGTCATTATATTTTAAAGCCTTAATATCTCCATAATGTGTAGTTGCTAAAGTGATATCAGATTTATTTGCAAATTCTTTTAATAAAGCCATTGCTAGAGCACTTCCTTCAAGAGGATCTGTACCTGATCCAATCTCATCTAACAAAACAACTGATAATCCTTTCTTATTATCAAGTGAATCTAATATCTCTTTTATGCGGGATATATGCCCACTGAAGGTAGATAAATTTTCTTCTAATGATTGATTATCTCCTATATCCACATATATATTTGGACAAAAAGGGATGATAGGATTATGAGTTGAGGGTATCAATAATCCTGCTCTAGCCATAAGTAAAGACAAACCTAATCCTTTTAAAGCTGCCGTTTTACCGCCAGTATTTGGCCCTGTAATAGCTACAACCTTAATATTTTTATTTATATGAAAATCGATAGCCACTGGGGGAGGAGCTCCTTTTTTCTTATGTTCCCAAATTAATAATGGATGCGAAAAACCAATTAAAGAAATAAAAGGATTTTTCTCAAATGTAGGAGTTCTACCTCCAATCCATTTCGAATATCTTGAACGAGTTAGAGCATTTTCTAATCTCAATAAAATGGATGCCATTTCAATAAGATTTTCTGAATTATCACTAACAACTTGGGACCATTTCTTAAGTAATTTAAATTCTTCTGCTGTGATTCTAGCCTCCAAAGAAGCAATCTTATTACCTTTAGTTACTACACTATCTGGCTCAAAATATACTGTATTTCCTGAAGATGAAGAGTCATGAATTATGCCTTTAAATTTATCTACAAAATTAACTTTCACCGCTAAAACAGGCCTACCATATCGATCTCCAATAGTTGTATCTTGCAAATAAGCTAAATTCTTTTGAATAAATTTCTCAACTAATATTTTTCTTTCAAGTTTCTTAGATAATAATTCTTTTCTAAGAACAGATAGTACATTACTCGCATTGTCTGAAATCCTTCCATTAGATTCAATGCCTTTTTTAAAAATCGTTTCGATATTCTGATGGTCAATTAAATTTTTTGTAAATGATGAAATATAAGGCCTTTGTTCAAAATCTAATAAGATTTTTTTTAAATTTCTTGCTGCAGCTATTGTTTTCGCTATTTCTAATAATTCAGAAGATGAAATTACACCTCCCTTGGAACAAATTTCAATATTTCTATTAATATCAAAAACTCCAGAAAAACTAATTGATTTATCTAAATTATTTTCTAGCGCATTTATTTCAATAGTTTCATTCAAAAGTCGTTTAGATGATTCGTATTCTGAAGGAATATCAAAACTTAAAATTGCTCGTTTACCCATTTCCGTTGAGGCGAATGAAGATAAATGCGTTTTTAATGAATCCCACTCTAAAAGGCTTATAGATTCTTCTACTAAAGTTTTATCTGAATATGATTTTTTAGAATAACTTTTCTCTTGCATACAAAAAGGAAGAATCAAACATTCGATTGAATCCCTTCAGGAGGAACATAAAGCATCTCGAGCCAGTTTCCTTCAGTATCCTTCATATAAAATGATGCTGTTCCATCTCTATGTTCATGTAAAGGACCAACTTTTACACCAGAATTCTTTAAATCATTTTGAATATTTTCCACTTCTTTTTTATTTTCAAAATGAAAAGCAAAGTGTGGTCCCGCAGCTTTGTAGCTAGGACCTAACAACGCAAGTCCATCTTTCCCTTTACCAGCTTCTAAATAAGACCAATCTTTATCGTCCCAAACTAAATTCATACCAAGCTTAATATAAAAAGATTTGGCCCTTTCGAGATTCTCTACTCTAAGTGCGATATGACCAATCCTATTTACTTCTTGTGATAACTTCAAAACAAAGTAGTTGATTTATTATTAGTTTAAGAATAAACCAAATTTTGTTTAATAATGAGTTTTTAATTATCCTGCAACCATTTAGATGCATCGCAAGCATGATAAGTGAGTATCAGTTTTGCTCCTGCTCTTTTGAAACTAAGCAACGTTTCTAAGACAATATCTTTTTCATTAATCCAGTTTTTCATAGCAGCTGACTTTACCATGGAGTACTCCCCACTAACGTTGTATGCAGCTACAGGCTTATTTGAAAATGTACTTAGTCTATAAACAATATCCAAATATGAAATTCCAGGTTTTACCATCAAAATATCAGCTCCTTCATACTGATCCAATGCAGATTCAATTAAAGCCTCTCTTGAATTGGCAGGGTCCATTTGATATGTAGACTTATTATCTGGAATTATTTTCTTACTATTTTCTCTAGGAGCCGAATCTAAAGCAGTTCTAAACGGACCATAATAAGCAGATGAATATTTAGCTGTATAACTAATAATACCTACATCATTAAATCCTTCACTATCAAGAGCAGTCCTAATTGCTCCAACTCTCCCATCCATCATGTCACTAGGGCCAATAAAATCTGCTCCAGCTCTAGCTTGAGTTAAAGCTTGTTTTTTTAAAATTTCAATCGTTTCATCATTCAATATTTTTCCATTTTCATCAACTAAGCCATCATGTCCATCACACGAGTAAGGGTCCAAGGCAACATCTGTCATTATTGCCATTTCTGGAATCTCTTTTTTTAATATTCGAATAGCTCTAGGAATTAAACCATCTTCATTAAAACTCTCTGCTCCATCTTCAGTCTTTAAGCTATCATTTATTTTTGGAAAAAGAACAATACACCTTATTCCCAATTCCCATGCCCTAGTGACCTCCTTTATTAAGCCATTCATATCCCATCTAAAAGTTCCTGGCATTGCCGAAATTTCCTCTTTAAAGTCTTTTTCATGAATAAATAATGGATATATAAAGTCAGAAGCTTTTAAATGGTTTTCTCTTACCATTTCTCTAATTGCCTCAGAGCTTCTTAATCTTCTTGGACGAATAATCGAATTCATTTGAATATTATTTAAATTAAAAAATATTTATTTAATACATTAATCGCTTTCATCACACTTAAATCAATCAGAGACTCCTTTTGTTGAGGAAAATTAACTAAAGTTTATCTAAATAAGAGAAAAAAAAGTTACAAAAATATTTTGCACAAACTTCATTTTTCACAAATTTACGTCATTAAGAGATAATATCTTCTAGTTAAGTATTTATTTTAAGGAGAGTATCTTTGAAAATAATTAATGGATTTCATCTAAAAAATGTAAGAGGCGATATTCTTGGAGGCATCACAGCCGCAGTGGTGGCATTACCTCTAGCTCTTGCTTTTGGTAATGCTGCGTTAGGACCTGGCGGAGCAATTTATGGACTATATGGAGCAGTAGTAGTTGGTTTTTTAGCAGCATTATTCGGCGGAACACCTGCTCAAGTTAGTGGGCCTACCGGTCCCATGAGTGTTACTGTTGCAGGTGTAGTAGCAGGCTTAGCAGCAGTAGGGGTTCCAAGAGATCTCTCTGCAGGACAAATTTTACCTTTAGTTATGGCAGCGGTAGTCATTGGCGGCTTACTGCAAATATTATTCGGAATTTTAAAATTAGGTAAATACATTACTTTAGTTCCATATTCTGTTGTTTCAGGATTTATGTCTGGTATTGGAGTAATAATCATTGCTCTTCAGATTGGTCCATTACTTGGAATTAGCACTCGAGGTGGAGTAGTCGAATCTTTAACTACTGTATTTTCAAATTTCCAGCCCAATGGTGCTGCTATTGGAGTAGCAATAATGACACTAGGTATAGTATTCCTTACTCCTAGAAAAATAAGTCAGTGGGTTCCTTCTCCTCTCTTGGCCTTATTGATAGTTACCCCAATATCAATATTAATTTTTGGAGATGGATCTATTGATAGAATTGGAGAAATTCCAAGGGGAGTTCCATCTTTAAATTTCCCAAGTTTTAATCAATATTTTCCAATTATTTTCAAAGCAGGTTTAGTCCTAGCAGTACTTGGCGCAATTGACTCCTTACTGACATCTCTAGTAGCAGACAATATCTCTCAAACAAAACATAATTCTGATAGAGAACTTATTGGACAAGGAATAGGAAATGCTGTTGCAGGTCTGTTTTCAGGTTTACCTGGAGCAGGAGCAACCATGAGAACAGTTATAAATGTTAAATCTGGAGGATCAACTCCAATTTCAGGCATGGTTCACTCGTTTGTGTTGTTGATAGTTTTAGTTGGTGCAGGACCTTTAGCTGAGCAAATACCAACTGCATTGCTAGCAGGAATTCTTATAAAAGTAGGCCTAGATATTATTGATTGGGGATTTTTGAGGAGAGCTCACAAATTATCTTTAAAAACATCAGTAGTAATGTACGGTGTACTTTTAATGACTGTTTTTTGGGATTTAATTTGGGCAGTTTTAGTCGGTGTATTCATAGCAAATATGCTCACTATTGATTCAATAACTGAAACTCAACTAGAAGGTATGGATGAGGATAATCCTTTATCAGAAGATGATCAAGGAAAAAATGCTTTGCCTGCTGATGAAAAAGCACTTCTAGATAGATGTTCAGGCGAGGTAATGCTATTTAGACTTAAAGGACCACTTAGTTTTGGAGCAGCTAAAGGCATATCTGAGAGAATGATGCTTGTAAGAAACTACAAAGTTTTGATATTAGATATCACTGATGTACCACGACTGGGAGTTACTGCGACTCTGGCAATAGAGGATATGATGCAAGAAGCAAAAAATAATTCCAGAAAAGCATTTGTTGCTGGTGCTAATGAAAAAGTAAAGGATAGATTAGCAAAGTTTGGAGTTGAAGGCATTATTGAAACAAGAAAGGAAGCTTTAGAAACTGCTTTAAATGAAATAGCCTAGTAATTCATGGAAATAAATCCAATTCTGCAAAATGTATTAGCCCCGCCAGTTCTTTTCTTTTTGATTGGAGCAATATCAGTACTCTTTAAATCTGATTTAGAAATACCAGCTCCATTACCTAAACTCTTCTCCTTATATCTGCTTCTAGCTATTGGGTTTAAAGGAGGTATAGAGATACAGAAAAGTGGTTTTACAGATCAAGTATTGCCTACTTTAAGTGCTGCAGTACTGATGTCACTTGTAATCCCGCTGATTGGATTTTTAATTTTAAGATATAAGTTTGATGTCTTTAATTCAGCCGCAATAGCAGCAGCATACGGTTCAATTAGTGCTGTTACATTTATTTCCGCAGAAAGTTTTTTGGAAAGTCAAAAAATAGCCTTTGATGGCTTTATGGTTGGCGCCTTAGCTTTAATGGAATCTCCGGCGATAATTGTTGGATTATTACTTGTTAAATTTGCAGCTCCGCAAAATAGACCAAAATCAAGAAAAATGCATCTAAGCGCAATATTACACGAATCATTTTTGAATGGATCAGTTTATTTATTGCTCTCAAGTTTAATTGTAGGATTTCTAACTGCTTTCAGTAATCCCTCAGGGATTGCAAAAATGGAGCCTTTTACTGGACAATTATTCTATGGAGCAGAATGCTTCTTCCTGTTAGATATGGGAATAGTCGCAGCTCAAAGATTGCCAAGACTGAAGAATGCGGGTTCGTTCTTAATTGGCTATGCCATTTTTATGCCTTTGTTTAACGCATTTATTGGTGTTTCTGTTGCAAGATTTTTATCTTTAGGACCTGGCAACGCACTTTTATTTGTGGTTTTATGTGCGAGCGCCTCTTATTTAGCAGTTCCTGCAGCGATGAGGATGACAGTTCCAGAAGCTAAATCTAGTTATTATATTTCAACTACACTAGGTCTAACTTTCCCATTCAATATAGTTCTTGGCATTCCCATATATATGAGTTTAGTAAATACCATCATCCCATTATCCCCTCTATAAAAATGAAAAGATTAGACTTGATATTTAGTGAAAGAGAACTAGATGCAATCATTAAAACATTAGAAAAAGCTAATGTTCCCGGATATACAGTTATGAAACATGCTACAGGCAGAGGGCCTGAAAGAGTTGTTACTGAAGATATGGAATTTACAGGATTAGGTGCAAATGCTCATGTAATTGTTTTTTGTGAGCAAGAATTAATAGATAAAATGAGAGATAACATTAGGGACGATTTAAGCTACTACGGAGGAGTTGCTTATATTTCTGAAGCAACACCCCTTTAAATTAAAGAAGGAATATTTATTTTTAAGAATGAATCCAATCTACTCTTATATTTTTTCGACTATTTAAGTATCTATCAATTGACATTGCAGCAATACATCCATCAGAAGCCGCAACTACGGCTTGCTTAAATGGAGTATTTCTTATATCTCCAATAGCCCATACTCCATCAGAGTTTGTAGACATAAAGTCATCAACAATAACTCCTCCGTCTTCTTTTAAAGCAATTTGATCCCCTAAAAAATCAGTAATCGGCTTTGAACCACTCATGTATACAAACACTCCATCTAAATTTAAATTGATAGGATTTTCTTCTTGTTTATTTTTTACAACAACTCCATTCACACCCATATCATCGCCTAATATTTCTAATAATCTTGTTCTACTCCAATGTTTTATATTTGAATTATCCATCAATTCCATAGCTTCTTCATTATCTGATTTAGGATCACTTGAGGTAATCCAATGCACAGTTGATGCAAATTTAGTTAGAACAGTTGCCTCTTCAATTGCTTCCTTGTTCACTCCAACGACGGCAACTTCTCTATTTTTATAAAAAGCCCCATCACATGTAGCACAATAACTTACTCCTTTGCCAAGGAAATCTGCTTCGCCCTTAAATGATGCAGGCCTACCCATGGCTCCACTTGCAAGTACAAGTGCTTTAGCTTTGAAAGTGCCTTCGGGCGTATAAACCATTTTCCATTCTCCACTAGCGTCTATTCCAAAAACTTGAGCTCTTCTATAATCTGTGCCGTATTGCACGGCCTGTTCTCTCATTAGAGTAAGTAATTTCTCTCCACTTATATCAACCGGAACACCTGGATAATTAGCTATTTGATGAGTTATTGCTAAGGCGCCAACAGATGGATTTTTATCTAAAATTACTGTCTTTAAGTTTGAACGAGATGTATAAAGTGCGCAAGTACATCCTGCCGGACCTCCTCCGATAATAACTACATCTGACTCAATGATTTCCAATTTTTAAAAACTCCTTTTTTAGTAGTTTATTAGATGAGTTCTTGGTTAGAAGATATTTTTAAAGTAAATACCTGAACCTTTATATAGTTATAAGTTAAAAGAAAAAAGAGAAAAAAGCTTAATATAGAAACAATCTTACATAGGAAAAACATAAAAAATTAATTATCAAAATGATCAGTTACGTGAAATGTTCTGTATTGATCTATTATTAGGTCATATCGAAAAATCAATTGCCTTTGAAACATTATATTTTTCATGACCAACTCTGATTACCTTTTAAAAGCTGCCATTAAGAAAGTAACCGAAAAATTAAACGAAATATTAGTTGAAAAAATTGAAGAAGCAACAAATATTGCTCATGATGCTCCAGAAATTCTCAAAAAAGAATTTGATAGTTTAAAAGAATCGATAATCGAAGAAGCATCAAGACTTGAAAAAGCCGAAAATATTCAAGAAAATGAGTCTACAAATACTTATCAAGATTCCAAAATAAAAAAAGCTTTAAATGAAATTGAAGGTATCAATAAGCAAATTGATCTCTTTAATAAAAATATAAATAATCAAATTAAATGAGTTATAACATTCTTCATTATCGTTTTAAAAAATTGAAGAGGGCCTTTCTTATTTGGATAACCCTGATTTCGCTTTTAATAAATTTATGGATAGATAATATTAGATTTACAATTTTCCAAACTAAGAACAATGAAAAAAGTAGGGTCCAAATTAAACGAGCTAGGTGGTTTACTAATCAATTAATAAAGCTTGGATCAGCATTTATTAAAATTGGACAATTATTATCTGCGAGACCTGATTTAATTCCTAATACCTGGATAAAGGAATTGTCTAAATTGCAGGATCAAGTTCCTAATTTTTCATTTGCGCAAGTTGAAAACATTTTAAGAGAAGAACTAGGGTCTAAGTTTAATGAAATAGATCAAATAATATGTGATCCTGTTGGATCAGCATCACTAGCTCAGGTCCATAGGGCGACTCTAAAAGATGGTAAGAAAGTAGTATTTAAAGTTCAAAGACCCAATTTAAAAGAATTATTTATTATCGATTTGGGCATAATGCAGCAAATAGCAGGACTGTTGCAGAAAAATAAGACTTGGAGTCGAGGTAGAAACTGGGTTGAGATTGCTAAAGAGTGTAGGAAAGTTCTAATGAAAGAGCTTGATTTTAATTGTGAAGCACAATATGCAGCAAGATTTAGACAACAATTTCTTGATGATGAAAATGTTGAAGTTCCTGAAGTGATTTGGGATATGAGCAGTGAAAAAGTGCTTTGTTTAAGTTATCTAGAAGGAACAAAAATAAGCGATTTAGAAAAATTACAGTCACAAAAAATTGATTTACCTAAAATTGCAGAAATAGGTGCAATCAGCTATTTAAAACAATTAGTAAATTACGGTTTTTTTCATGCAGACCCTCATCCAGGGAATCTAGCAGTTTCAAATGAAAGTAAATTGATTTTTTACGATTTTGGAATGATGGGCAATATCTCAAATAATCTTCAAACAAGATTAGGTGGAATGGTTCAGGCTGCTGCTCTTAGAGACGCCTCATCACTTGTTAGTCAATTACAACAAGCTGGGCTAATTTCAAAAGATATTGATGTAGGACCAGTCAGAAGACTTGTAAGATTGATGCTTAAAGAAGCCTTAACTCCGCCATTTAGTCCAAATATTATTGAAAAATTATCTGGAGATTTATACGAACTTGTTTATGAAACACCATTTCAACTGCCAGTAGATTTAATCTTTGTGATGAGAGCTTTATCAACTTTTGAAGGAGTTGGTAGAATGCTTGATCCAGGGTTTAACCTTGTATCAGTTACCAAGCCTTATTTAATAGAACTTATGACTTCAAATAATCAAACTCCCAACGATTTAATTAACCAATTTGGTAGGCAAGTAGGTGAACTAGGATCGAAAGCTGTTGGAATTCCCAAAAGAATAGATGAAAGTTTAGAAAGATTAGAGCAAGGTGATTTACAATTGCAAATAAGAATGGGAGAGTCTGATAGGCAATTCAAAAAAATGTTTACTGCTCAAAAAACTTTAGGTCATTCTATTCTTATAGGAAGCTTATCAATTGCATCTGCTTTACTTGTAACTAATAAACAAAATAATTTTGCGTTATTGCCACTTTTCTTTGCACTACCAATAAGTATTGATTGGATAAAATGCCAATTAAGTATGAGAAAAGGCTCACGTTTAGAAAAACTTAAGCGCTAAAAAAACTATATATTTTTGGGACCTAAACCAAAAGCTCCAGCGAATCTTGCTTGATTTCCCAATTCCTCCTCAATTTTTAAAAGCCTATTGTATTTTGCAATCCTTTCACTTCTACTTAAAGACCCAGTCTTAATTTGACCCGATCTTGTGGCGACAGATAAATCTGCAATTGTTGTATCTTCAGTCTCACCACTTCTATGACTAATAACACTTTTGAAACCAGACATTTTAGCTAACTCAATAGCTTCCAAAGTCTCAGTTAATGTTCCAATTTGATTTACCTTTATTAGGATTGAATTGGCAGATTTTTCCATTATTCCTTTCCTTAACCTTTCTGTATTAGTAACGAATAAATCATCACCTACAAGCTGAACTTTATTTCCTAATTCTTTGTTTAATTCTGACCAACCCTCCCAATCATCCTCAGCTAAACCGTCCTCTATTGAAACTATTGGATAATTAGAAACTAATCTTGAAAGATATGAAATCATTTCAGAACTATTTAAACTTTTCCCTTCATATTTATAAATACCATCACTATAAAATTCAGTGCTAGCAGCATCTAAAGCTAAAGATACCTGGTCACCAGGCTTAAATCCGGCTTTTTGAATTGCTTCTAATAATAAGTCCCCTGCTTCTTCGCTTGATGACAAATTAGGTGCAAATCCACCCTCATCGCCTACAGCAGTAGATAGACCTTTTTGATCAAGTAATGATTTTAATGAGTGAAAAATTTCAGTACCCATTCTTAATGATTCACTGAAATTTTTAACTCCATGGGGGACAAGCATAAATTCCTGAAAATCAAGACTATTTGGTGCATGAGCACCACCATTTATTACATTCATCAATGGGACTGGAAGAAGATTGGATAATGGATCTCCAAGATACCTATATAGGGGTATTCCTAAAGCATTTGCTGATGCTTTGGCAGTTGCAAGACTGACTGCAAGAATAGAATTTGCTCCAAGGTTAGACTTATTAGGAGTTCCATCAATTTCAATCATTAATTGATCTACTGCAGTTTGATCTAAAGCTGACAAACCACATAAAGCCGGGGATATTGTTTCGTGAATTTTATTAACAGCATTTAAGACACCCTTCCCCATATATTTTGAACCACCATCTCTTAATTCATGTGCTTCATGAGCACCAGTACTAGCTCCGCTGGGAACAATTGCTTTACCACTTGCACCACATTCTAAAAATACTTCTGCCTCTACAGTTGGATTACCTCTTGAATCAAGAACTTGTCTTGCTTCAATAGTATCAATAAGAAAATCAATAGTTTCTTTCACAATTTAATTATTACTATTTAAATCCTATTAATAGCTGAACTATTTGGCTAATATCTGAAATATATATGTTAACCAATTATAATTTTTTAATTTGATAACAACTTGGTTATTAGTGAACGCATTGATTAATTCCAAAGTCTCCTCAACACCTCTAATGAAAATAATTTTCAAATTCATCTTACAATTTGAAAATTATTGGGTGATTATTCATGCAGATCCTATTTAGAATATTAATTAATAATCAACTATAAATTTTATAGTTTATGAAAGAAACACTTACATCCAGTCCTGAACTTTTTAGTGATATCAGTTGGAATCTTCTTTTATTAGGGGAAGAAACCGCAAAAAAATGGGATCATAGCGAATTTAATATTGAACACATAATTCATACTTTGTTCTCATCAAGTGAATTCTTTGCTTTCATTGAAAAATTATCAATCGACCAAGATACAGTTTTAGATATAACAGAAGATTTTTTAGAAGAGGCACCAACAAATGAGTCAGATATTTTTACTATTGGAGAAGATTTAGAAATTTTATTAGATAATGCGAATCAGATTAAAAAACAATGGGGATCAAGGTTAATAGAAATCCCTCATTTACTAATTGCTCTTGGAAGAGATTTAAGAATTGGAAATTATGTTTTTGAAGAAAGCAACCTTACAATGGAAAAATTAGAGGAAGAATTAAAGTTTTCTCCAAATATAAATCAACCAAAAGATTCTTTTAATTACAAGAACGTAATTGAGATAAATAATCAATCTAATTTTGCATCAAACAAAGAGACTTTAATTAAAGAAGATAACTTTGAAAAAGCTATTATTCCATTACCCAAAAGTGAACTTCAAATTGAAACCAAAAAACAAGTTGAGAAAGATGAAAATGCTCTTTCAATTTATGGAAAAGATTTAACAGAATCAGCTAAAAAAGGCTTACTGGATCCAGTTTTAGGAAGAGAAAATGAGATCAATAATTTAATGAGGGTACTCTGCAGAAGAAACAAAAATAATCCTATACTTATCGGCAATTCTGGAGTTGGTAAAACCTCAATTGCAAAATTACTTGCACAACTAATTGTAGACAAAAAAGTTCCTGATTCTTTAAAAGACTTAAAAATTATTTCACTTGACTTAGGTGCTTTAGTTTCTGGGACAAAATTTAGAGGCCAACTAGAGGAACGACTGAGCTTAATAATGCAGGAACTAAAAAATCCAAGCCAAGGAATGATTCTATTTATTGATGAAATTCACTCAATATTAAGTTCTGACAGATCTTCTACCGATATTAGCAATATTTTAAAACCTTTACTGGCTGAAGGAGAACTTAGATGTATCGGTACAACAACACCTGAGAAATTTCGTGAAACTATTGAAAAAGATCAGGCATTGAATAATTGCTTTCAAAAGATAGCTGTTAATGAACCTTCAGTAGAATTAAGCGCAAAAATACTGCAAGGTATCAAAAAGAAATATGAATCACATCATGGCATAAAAATTTCTGTAGAGGCTGTAAACTATTCTGCAAAATTGGCCGGTAGATACATCAGCGATAAATGTCTCCCTGATAGTGCAATAGATTTAATTGATGAAGCAGCTGCACAGTTGAAAATCGAGTCTAATAATATGCCTCAAATCATTCTCCAACAAGAAAATAAACTTAATACTATTGATGAAAAACTGAATAATTTGCAAGGAGAAAATATCGAAGCTCAGGAAAAACTATTGAATAATAGAAAACAATCAGAGGCAAAATTGAACGTTCTTTTGGAAAATTGGAACAATTTACGGGAAGAAATGGATGAATTATCTATTTTAATGAAAGAAGAAGATAAGCTAATCAAACAAATTAAAGATACATCAAATCGCGAAATTGAAAATGATCTAGATTATTTAGAAAAGCTTGAAGAAGAGTTAAATGAAGTAGAGAATGACATACAAAAAGTTGAAGAGAACTTTAATAAAATACAGAAAAATAGAAATTTCCCTTTTAAATATCAAGTTGAACCTGATGATATTGCAGATGTTATATCAAAAATCACAGGTATTCCAATTTCTAAAGTAGTTTCAAATGAACGTAAGAAATTAGTCAATCTAGAAACAGAACTATGTGAAAAAGTTATTGGACAAGAAAGAGCTGTAGAGGCTGTTTCTGCCGCAATTAGAAGAGCTCGCGTGGGCATGAAAAGTCCTAAAAGACCTATTGGATCTTTTTTATTTATGGGTCCTACAGGTGTTGGCAAAACAGAATTAGCAAAATCTCTTGCAACAGCTTTGTTTGATGAAGAAGACGCATTATTAAGATTAGACATGAGTGAATATATGGAGAAAAATGCTGTAGCAAGACTTTTGGGAGCTCCTCCAGGTTATGTTGGTTATGAAGAGGGAGGTCAATTAACTGAAGCTATAAGACGTAAACCCTATTCAGTAATACTTCTTGATGAGATAGAAAAAGCACATACAGAAGTATTTAATATCCTTTTACAAGTCCTAGATGAAGGAAGATTAACTGATTCTCAAGGAAGGACTGTAGATTTCAAAAATACCGTAATCATTATGACAAGTAACTTGGCTGGTAAATCTATACTGGAGTATTCGCAAAAGATCTCTAAAAGTGAGGGAAAGTTAGAAAAAGATCAACAAACTCTTGATGATTCCATTAGTAATACGTTATCTTCAATTTTTAGACCGGAATTTTTAAATAGAATTGACGAAGTAGTAAAGTTTGATCCATTATCTATTGATGAACTTCAAAAAATAATAATCTTACAAACAGAAGATTTAAAAAACCTTCTACTTGAACAGAAAATAAATATTTCTATAGACAAAAAAGTTATCAATAAAATTGCAAACGATTCTTACGAACCTGAATATGGTGCTAGGCCACTTAGCAGGGAACTTAGAAGACAAATAGAAAATCCGTTGGCTGCAAAACTTTTAGAGGATAACTTTAAAAACAAAAAAAATATAACAATTAAACTTAACCCTGCTAAAAAAGATGAGATCATTTTCAAACCTAGCTGAGGAGTAAATCAATAAGCTAAAATAAAAACTAAAGCGTAAAGCTTAATTTCAAAAAAAATTTTGTGACAAGTCCCACTACTAATAAAGAACCTCTTAAAAAGGATTCTCCTAAAGTTGAAGAGCCTAAAAAAAAGAATAATTTTTTTAGATCTACCTACGACGAACTTAAACTTGTCGTGTGGCCTAACAAACAACAACTTTTTAGCGAATCAGTAGCAGTTATAATTATGGTATCGTTTTCTGCTGCAGCCATTGCTTCTGTTAGCAGATTCTATGGATGGGCAGCCTCACAAATTTTTGGTTGAATTGTCTCCCAAATATCCATCAATAAAGATCTTAATTAAGCTTCCAGAAAAATGAGTAATGAATTAACTACAAGCCTTGCTTCTTCAAAAGCAAATACAAGCATCGCAAGATGGTATGCAGTTCAAGTAGCATCAAGCTGTGAAAAAAAGGTAAAAGCGACCTTGGAGCAGAGATCAGTAACTTTAGGTGTCAATAATCGAATCATTGAAATTGAAATTCCCCAAACCCCAGGAATTAAATTAAAAAAAGATGGAAGCAGACAAACTACTGAAGAAAAAGTTTTTCCGGGTTATGTTCTGGTAAGAATGATTTTGGATGAAGATACAATGATGGCTGTTAAAAGTACTCCAAATGTAATTAACTTTGTCGGTGCTGAAGACGGTAGAGGCAGCGGAAGATCTCGAGGGCATATCAAACCTCGACCATTATCAAGACAAGAAGTTAATAGAATATTTAAGCGCGCATCGGAGAAAAAAGCTGTAATCAAGTTAGATATTGAAGAAAAAGATAGAATCATTGTAACTAGTGGTCCGTTCAAGGATTTTCAAGGAGAAGTTATAGAAGTTTCCGGAGAAAGAAATAAATTAAAAGCATTACTTTCAATATTTGGGCGCGAGACTCCTGTAGAATTAGAATTCTCCCAAATCAATAAACAAAATTAATTTCTAATAGTTCTTGTTTATCGAGTAAAATTATGATTTTCTACTTCAGCTTAAATTCTCTAATCTAATGGCAAAAAAAATTGTTGCAGTTATCAAGCTTGCTCTACAAGCAGGCAAAGCAAATCCTGCTCCTCCTGTAGGGCCAGCTTTAGGACAGCATGGTGTTAATATCATGTCATTTTGCAAAGAATATAATGCAAGGACACAAGATAAAGCAGGTTTTGTAATTCCAGTTGAAATTTCTGTTTTTGAAGATAGAAGCTTTACTTTTATCACAAAAACACCTCCTGCTTCCGTCTTAATAACAAAAGCAGCTGGTATAGAGAAAGGATCAGGTGAATCCGCAAAAGGCTCTGTTGGGAATATAAGTAAAGCTCAATTAGAAGAAATAGCCAAAACTAAGCTTCCTGATCTAAACTGTTCTAGTGTTGAATCGGCAATGAAAGTAATTGAGGGTACTGCTCGTAATATGGGCGTCTCTATTACTGATTGAGTTCTATTCGAAATTTCTCACTATTTAGGGGAGGTTAGTTAATAACCGTTTGCACCCAATATTATTATGAAAAAACTATCCAAAAGAATGGCGGCTCTATCAACAAAGATAGAAGATCGCATCTACGCACCACTTGAAGCTCTTAGTATTATCAAGAAAAATGCTAATGCAAAATTTGATGAAACGATTGAAGCACATATTCGTTTAGGTATTGATCCAAAATATACTGATCAACAATTAAGGACCACTGTTGCATTACCGCATGGTACTGGCCAAAGCATCAAAATTGCAGTAATCACTAGCGGTGAGAATGTATCGAAAGCAAAGGTTGCTGGTGCAGATTTATTTGGCGAAGAAGATCTGGTGGAAAGCATCAACAAAGGAAATATGGAGTTTGATCTACTTATTGCAACTCCAGATATGATGCCAAAGGTTGCAAAATTAGGAAGAGTTTTAGGACCTAGAGGTTTAATGCCTAATCCTAAAGCTGGAACAGTAACTAATGACATTGCTAATGCGATAAAAGAATTCAAAGCTGGTAAGCTCGAATTTAGAGCAGATAAGGCTGGAATCGTTCATGTCCGCTTTGGAAAAGCAAGTTTCACAAAAGAGGCTTTATTTGACAATTTGAAAACCTTACAAGAATCAATTGATAAAAATAAACCAAGTGGAGCCAAGGGAAAGTATTGGAAAACTTTTTATGTAACTTCAACAATGGGGCCTTCGGTTCAAGTTGACATAAATGCTGTACAAGATTACCAACCGGAAGGTTAACGTTCTGTAGTATAATTTTAAGTGCAATAATACGGCCAAAGAAAGTAGGTTGATTTAGTTACTCTAAATTTTTAATTCCTACCGAGGACTCGTCTTAAATTATTTCTTTTTGGATCTAATAAAAGCGGCCTCTTTAAAAGGACTTTGCCGCATTTCCTGCTCTCCCTAAATTACGATCCAAAAAACATCAATGGGCCGAACACTAGAGAATAAGCAACAAATCGTTACTGAGATTAAATCTCTATTAAACGACTCGGAAATGGCTGTAGTTCTTGACTATAAAGGTTTAACTATCAAAGAGATGTCAGATTTGCGATCTAGATTGCAAACAACTAATGGCATTTGCAAAATTACTAAAAATTCATTAATGCGTAAAGCTATTGATGGAGATAGTAATTGGAACGATCTCGAATCTTTACTGTCCGGAACAAATGCTTTTGTCTTAATCAAAGAAGATGTTGGTGGTGCTGTAAAAGCTATCCAATCTTTTCAAAAAGACACCAAAAAATCCGAAACCAAAGGAGCTTTATTTGAAGGCAGACTTCTAAGCGATTCTGAAATAAAAGAAATTGCAAGTCTTCCATCTAAAGAAGTATTGATGGCAAAAATTGCTGGCGCTCTTAATGGCGTTGCAACAAAAATTGCGATCTCTATTAATGAAGTACCTTCTGGACTTGCTAGATCACTTAAACAACATTCTGAGAAATCAGAATCCTAAATTCAAAACCTAATTAACTTTTAAGAAAATGTCCGCAAAAACCGAAGAAATTCTTGAATCATTAAAATCTCTATCACTTTTAGAAGCATCTGAGCTTGTAAAGCAAATTGAAGAGGCTTTTGGTGTATCTGCTGCAGCTTCTGCAGGTGTAGTAATGGCAGCTCCAGGAGCAGCTGGTGGTGACGCAGATGGTGGCGCTGCTGAAGAAAAAACTGAATTTGATGTAGTTCTTGAAAGCTTTGATGCAGCTGCAAAAATCAAAGTTCTTAAGGTTGTAAGAAATGCAACTGGGCTGGGTCTTGGCGATGCAAAAGCACTTGTTGAATCTGCGCCAAAAACAGTAAAAGAAGGAATTGCTAAAGCAGATGCTGAATCTTTAAAAAAAGAGATTGAAGAAGCTGGCGGTAAAGTTACACTTAAGTAAGAGAAGATTTTTTCAAGCCGATATAGCTTATGTCGGCTTCAAAAATTATGAATAGTGATAGTATTGCAATTGAAGCTGCAACGGATGGAGCCTGCAGTGGTAATCCAGGTCCAGGTGGTTGGGGTGGCTTAATAATTTTTGACGACAACAGTGAATTAGAAATAGGTGGTTCCGAGCAAAATACCACTAATAATAGAATGGAACTAACTGCAGCTATAAAGACAATTGAGAAATTAAAAAACTATAAATTAAAAGAGAACTTTAAATTAAGAACTGATAGTAAATATGTCATAGAAGGGTATACAAAATGGATTATTAATTGGAAGAAAAATGGATGGAAAACAAGCTCAGGAAAATCAGTTCAAAATCTTGACTTATGGCAAAAAATTGATCAATTAAGAATTAATGGTCTTGTAATGGAATATGTTAAAGGCCATAGCGGTGACAAACAAAATGATAGGGTTGATAAAATCGCGACTAACTATAGCAAAGGTATATCTTTAATAAGAAACTTAGAAGAGTCTGAATCATCAGTAGACTTTTTTGAGAAAAATGCACCTTCAGAAATTCAGGAATTATTTTCAAGAAATGAATTAATTCAAAAATTTGCAGAAAAAAAATACTTATTAAGTTCACCAGAACTATGCACCTTATTAGGTGAAGAAAACCACTTAAAGATAAAACAATATTCACTTTTTGAATGGCGTAATTGGAGATTGATACCCAAAGATAAAAAATATTGGATAATAGAAAAAAAGAAGTCTAATTTTTTATGAATGAACAGAAGGGGGGATTTAAAAATCTATATAAAAACTTGATTACCCCTGTATTAAAAAGAGACTCTGGAATTGACGCAGAATACTTAACTAATTTATCTCTTAGCCTTCTATCATTCAGTTCAAGAAAATATAATTGGCCTGTAGTTTCATCTATCTTAAAAAATCTAAATGAAGAATTTTCTATAGTTGATAAAAGGTTAACTCAGAGCATATGTGGTATAAATTTTTGTAATCCAATTGGTTTAGCTGCGGGTTTCGACAAAAATGGAAATGCTGCAAATGTATGGAAAGATTTTGGTTTTGGATTTGCCGAACTTGGTACAGTAACCAAATTTGCTCAGAATGGAAATCCCAAACCAAGGTTGTTTAGATTGGCGGAGGAAGAAGCAGCATTAAATAGAATGGGTTTTAATAACAATGGTGCTGAAAATCTAGTTAAAAACTTTGTAGAACAAGGAATTGAGTTTAAAAAAAATAGAAAGAATATTTGTTTAGGGATAAATTTTGGCAAGTCTAAAATTACAGATTTATCTCAAGCAAAAGATGATTATTTAACTTCTCTAAAATTATTAATTCCATATTGTGATTATGCAGCAATAAACGTAAGTTCTCCAAATACTGAAGGACTAAGAAAGTTGCAAGATCCGCTTCTTCTAAAAGAACTTCTTAGAGAAATTAAAAACTTACCTAATTGTCCACCATTATTTGTAAAAATTGCGCCAGATTTAAGCCTTAAAGATATTGAAGATATTTGCCAGTTAATAATTGAGGAAAATATCGATGGGATAATTGCTACTAACACCAGCATAGATAGATTAGGTCTTGAAAATAGGAAGATCAGTCAAACAGGATTATTACTTTCTGAAGAAAATGGAGGATTAAGTGGAAAGCCTCTACAAAAAAAAGCAAATCAAATAATAAAACATATTCATAATATTGATAAAAAGATTATTTTAATTGGCGTTGGAGGAATCGATAGTCCAGAGTCGGCTTGGGAAAGAATTTGTTCTGGAGCATCATTAATTCAACTTTATACGGGATGGATATATAAGGGGCCACAATTAGTCCCCAATATACTAGAAGGGATTTTAAAGCAACTCAATAAACATCAATTATCTAATATAAAAGAGGCCATTGGATCAGATTTAAAATGGGTTAAATAAAAATTAGAAAATGAATAATGAACAAACCGAAAACTAATGATTACTCAACATTAGCCATGAAAATATCAAACTTAAAGCATGGAGGGAATGTATATGCAAATGCAAAAAAATTAAATTTATTACCCTCTGAAATTATTGACGCAAGTGCCTCTTTAGTACCCTTTGATCCACCTCAAATACTAATAGATTCATTAAATGCTGGAATTGAGAATCTTGGATTTAGATATTACCCAGAGAGAAACTTGAATGATCTGAAAGAAATAATCGGTAAATTTCATGGGATAAATCCAGACAATATACTTCCTGGAAATGGAGCTTCTGAACTAATAACCTGGGCAGGTTATGAAGCATCCAAATTTGGAATAAGTTGTATTCCTTCTCCCTCATTTGTTGATTATGAAAGATCTTTAAATTGTTGGAATAGCAATTTTATACATTGCGAATTACCAAAAAACTGGAATGATATTTTTCCTCAACCATTTCCTCTGCATCCAAAAGGTGATGTTATTTGGATAACAAATCCACATAACCCTACTGGCCAATTATGGGAAAAGAATTCATTGAAGGAAGTTGTAAAAAAATATAAATTAGTTATCTGTGATGAAGCTTTCTTATCGATAACACCTAATGGAGAGAAAGAATCTTTAATACCATTAACCCAAAGATTTGACAATTTATTAGTCTTGAGAAGTTTAACCAAAATCTTCAATATTCCTGGTCTTAGATTAGGTTACGTTATTGGCTCATCGAAAATACTAAAAGAATGGGAAATAAATAGAGATCCTTGGCCTTTAAATTCATTTTCTATTAAAGCCGGAATTGATCTACTAAGTAATAAGAAATTCTATGAACAGTGGACAAAACAGATTCACAGCTGGATAAATATTGAAAAAAAAAGAGTATTTGAAAAATTATCAAAAATAGAGAATCTTAAAGTTCATAACTCTTCAACCAACTTTTTTTTAATAGAAAGTAAAAAATCCTTGTCGCCTAATATAAAATACTTAGAAAATAAGGGAATATTGCTCAGAGAATGTAATTCATTTAGATTTCTGGATGAAAAGTGGGCAAGAATAAGTTTGCAGAGTAGGAAAAATAACACTCTTTTATGTAAAGAAATTCAGAATTCCTTTAAAAAATAATTAAAAAATTTCCTAATCTCAATTTTTGATTTGATTTTATTATTATTTTCCATATTCTTCTTCATAATATCTAAAATTTCATAGTAATATTTTCCGTTTTTTGATTTTCTCTTAAAAATTCTTTCTATAGTTTCTTCAAAAACTTCTTTAGAAATTTTACTTTGATTCATTAAAACTGATCCTCCACTTTCAGCAAGAATCATTGCATTTTTTTCCTGGTGATTATTTTTAGAATAAGGAAATGGAATTAAAATTGAAGGTTTTTCAGTTTCTATAAGTTCATTTATTGTTCCTGCACCAGATCTCGATATTACAAGATCACAGTTTTGAATCAAAGCTGCGATTTCATTAGTAAATTTCTTTTGAACAACATTATTGGAATTTTTTACATTAAAGGATTGTTTATTACATTCGCCAATAATATGAACTATCCGAAACTGTTTTTTCATTAAAAATTCAAGAGATTCGTTAAGAATTTGATTTATAGCTTTTGCTCCTTGGCTACCTCCCATAACAATCAAAAGAGGTCCTTTTCCTTTTGGGACCCATTCTGGCAAGGGATGAGATTTATAGAATTGATCTCTTAAAGGAGTCCCAGTGAAAATAGTTTTACAATTTCTTAAATAAGAATTTGTTTTCTTAAATCCTAGAAAAACATAGTTACACAAAAAACCAAAATATTTCGTGACCATTCCTGGAATTAAATTTGATTCATGAATAATGACAGGTATCCTGAGTAGTTTTGAAGCAACAATAGTAGGGGCAGAGATATAACCTCCAGTCGTAAAAACCAAGTTAATTTTTTTTTCTTTTAAGATCCTAATTATTTGGAAAGTTGACATTAAAATTTTTATATATTGATAAAACAAAAAAATATTTTTTCTTGGTGTCTTTAAATTCAAAGTCTTCAAATTATATTTTTGGGGAATCAAATTCGCATCAAGTCTTTGCTGAATACCCAACCAATGAATATTCCAATCATCTTCCACCTCTTTAGAAACTGCTAAAGCTGGAAAAATATGGCCTCCTGTTCCACTAGCTGCAACTAATAAATTATTTTTTTTAGACATAAAAACTTAAATTAGTAGAATGAAAATAATAAATGATAAATATGTTGAATTTAAACTTATTCAGAAATATAGGATTCCCTCTCTACTTATTTATTTATCTCATTCTCCCCTATTCAGCAATATCGCAAACTTTAAAAGTTGATTTTATAAGAAATTTAGAAACCTCATTAAATAAGCGAGACTTAGATTTTATTAAAAAAAATTTTAGAAATGATGAAAACCAAAATATTCCAAAACAATTTTCAAAGATTATTAATGATTTCCCTAACAGCAAATGGAAGATCAAAAGATTAAAATCTAATATTCCAGATGAAGATATTTTGCGAATAAAAGTTTCTGGGGAAAAAATAGTTAACGGAGAAATATATATACTCGAATCCAAATTTGATTATTTATTTTCAATCGTAAATGGAAAAATAAGTGAAGGGATTATCAAAAATTTATTCGCCACAATAAGAAACGATAATAAAAAAATAGATATTAGTTTTAAAATTCCTGATAGAGTTCTTACTGGTTCAAAATACGATATCGATATAATTCTAAATAAGCCTCTTGAAGAAGTGATTATTGCTGGAGCTATAAAACCTCATCAAGTTAATTCATTGTTTGAACAAGAAATATTATTGGAACCATTGGCGTCTGGAGGGATTTTTAAAATTACAAGAGCCCCTTCAAAACCAGGGATGCAAATTTGGTCAGGAATCATAGCTCATCCCGAGGGAATGATTACTTTCACAAAGAGCGTTGATATTGTTGATGAGATATAGCCTAAGCGTCGTTTAACGCAGCCACACCTGGTAAAGTTTTACCTTCTAAAAGTTCCAAACTAGCCCCACCTCCGGTAGATATATGAGACATTTTTTCAGCTAATCCTGCTTTTTCAACTGCTGCAACTGAATCTCCACCACCTATTATTGTACAAACTTCAGAAAAAGCACTTAAGTCCGCAAGAGTCGTAGCTATTGCATTTGTACCATCTGCAAATTTATCAAATTCAAAAACTCCCATTGGACCATTCCAAATAATTGTCTTACATTCTGCAAGAGCATTCTGAAAAACTTTAATGGAATCTGGACCAATATCTAGACCCATCCAATTCCCACTAATTGCATCAATTTGAGATATTTTACTATTGGCGTCAGGAGAAAATTCATCAGCCAAAACAACATCAGTGGGTAATAATAATTCTACTCCTTTTGCTTTTGCTTTTGTTTCTAAATCTTTAGCAAGCTCAAGTTTATCTTCTTCTACAAGGCTCTTCCCGACATCTAAACCTCTAGCTTTATAAAAAGTGAAAATCATACCTCCACCAATCATGATTTTGTCACACTTATCTAGTAAAGAATCAAGTACTCCTATTTTGCTACTAACCTTTGACCCTCCAACTATTGCTGCCAATGGACGATTTGGGGAATCTACTGCTCCTTGTAGGTATTTCAATTCTTTTTCTAAAAGGAATCCAGCTACTGAGGGACTTAAATAATTTGTAACACCCTGAGTTGAAGCATGCGCTCTATGAGCAGCACCGAAAGCATCATTTACATACATATCTGCATGTGATGCTAATTTTTTAGCAAACTCCAGGTCGTTCTTTTCCTCTTCACCAAAAAAACGAACATTTTCGAGTAAAAGGACATCTCCATTAGATAAGCTATTTGATTTTCCAACTGCTTCATCACCAATACAACTGTTAGTAAGAGCAACATTTTGCCCCAACAATGCACTTAATCTTGCTGCTACTGGAGTTAATCTCATTTTTTCATTTACCTGACCCTTTGGTCTACCAAAATGAGCAGCTAAAATAACTTTTGCAGAATGATTAATAAGATATTCAATAGTTGGGATCGCTGCACGAATACGCGTATCGTCGGTTATTTGACCATCTTCATTTAATGGAACATTAAAATCTACTCTTACAAGAACTTTTTTTCCTTCTAAATGTGTCTTATCAAGACTGGAAAGAGATAATTTTGACATTAAACAAGCTATATTTATAATCCCACGACCCTAACGTTAATTTGAGCTTATTGGGTTAAAAAGTAGTGACTGTTACCTATGCCTTAATAAATTTTAAGAATTAACGATTATAAAAATTTTTTAGTCATTAAATTTATACTAAACTTTAGAAGTAAATACTTTTGAAACTTATAAAAACTAAAAAGAATACAAAATTTTATTTGATTTATTGAAGTGGACATACCCAAAATCCAATGGTACCCAGGCCATATCGCAAAAGCAGAAAAGAAATTATCTGAAGTTATCAATAAAGTAGATTTAGTTATAGAAGTTAGAGATGCACGAATTCCTTTATCAACAGGACATCCACACTTAAATAAATGGATAAATAATAAAAAACATATTCTTGTTATTAACAGATCAGACATGATCTCCCCTAATACAATCAATAGTTGGAATAAATGGTTTAATGCTAAAGATCAATATCCTCTTTGGTGTGATGCTAAAAGAGGAATAGGGATTAAAGAAATTTGTAAGTCAGCCAAAGATTCTAGGTCGTCAATCGACGATAGAAGACTTTCTAGAGGAATGCGAATTAGGCCAATTAGAGCCCTTACACTTGGTTTCCCAAACGTAGGAAAGTCAGCATTAATTAATAGAATTGCAAAAAAAAGAGTTGTAGATAGCGCTAGGAAAGCAGGCGTGACTCGTAATTTAAGATGGATAAAATTAGAAAGTGGTATAGATCTGCTAGATGCTCCTGGTGTTATACCTCCAAATTTAGAAGATCAAAAATCAGCACTTAATCTTGCAATATGTGACGATATTGGTGAAGCTGCTTATGAAATAGAGAGTGTCGCAATTGGATTTATCAAAATTATATCCACTCTCAACAAAGATAAGAATGCGAATATCTCAGTTAAACAAATATCTAGTAGATATGGAGTTGATATTACCAAAGGCTTTAAGATCCCTTCTGCTTGGATCGACGAAGCAGCTTCCAAACATACCTCAGGCGATAAAAGGAGAATGTCTCATAAGTTATTGGAAGATTATAGAAATCAAATGCTGGGTAAAATTGCTTTAGAAGTCCCACTATGGAATTAAATAATCAAAATTCTTTCGGCATTGGAGAAGGTGAGCTTATCGAAATTATTTATGAGCTGCCTCTTCCTATGAGGCTAGATAGATGGTTAGTAAGTAAAAGGCCAGAACAAAGTAGAGCAAGAATTCAATATTTTATAAATTCAGGTTTAGTACTTGTAAACTATAAAACCGCGAAAGCAAAGACCCCATTAAAAAATGGCGACAATATTCAAATATGGATGCCTCCTCCAGAACCTCTTATTTATTTGAAACCTGAAAAAATGGATTTAAATATCCTTTTTGAAGACGAGCACATTATAGTAATTAATAAACAATCAGGACTAATTGTTCATCCAGCCCCTGGACACAAATCTGGAACTTTAGTGAATGGATTACTTTTTCACTGTAAAGATCTACCTGGAATTAATGGGAAACTAAGACCAGGGATTGTTCACAGATTAGATAAAGATACCTCCGGATGTATGGTGGTTGCAAAAAGCCAACAGGCATTAGTAAATCTCCAGAAACAAATTAAAGAAAAAATAGCATCACGCGAATATATTGCAGTAATTCATGGAGCACCTAATTCTGAAGAAGGCCAAATAGTGGGAAACATTGGCAGAGATAAATTAAATAGATTGAAATATAAAGTAGTTGAAGAAACTTCAGGAAGGTATGCCTGTACCTTTTGGAAATTAGAAGAAAGATTTGGCAATTACTCATTAATGAGTTTCAAACTAGATACGGGGCGAACGCATCAAATAAGAGTACATTGCGCTCACATTAATCATCCAATTGTGGGTGATCCGTTATATGGAAGATGTAAAAAACTACCATGTAAATTAGATGGCCAAGCTTTACACGCCATTAAGCTTGGACTTATACATCCAATAAATGGTAAAGAAATGATATTTGAATCAGAATTACCATTAGATTTTCAAAAATTACTAAGTGTTCTTAAAGTTAAATAAGATTCAAAGAGGAATTTATAAGCGATTTTGTATACGTGTTTTGAGTTTTAGTGAATATTGTAGAACTTTCTCCTTCATCAACTATCTTTCCGTGATTCATAACTAGCAACCTATCACAAAATCTTTTAGCAATGCCCAAATCATGAGTAATAAAGATAATCGTTAAATTCATTTTTTCTTGCAAGACTCTAAGTAATTCAAGAATCTCTATTTTTACTGAAGCATCCAACATATTAACGCTCTCATCACAAATCAAAATTTTTGGTTTCAACAATAGCGCTCTGGCTAATGAAATTCTTTGCAATTGACCACCAGATAATTGGCTAGGATAAGAATTAAAAAAATCATTATTTAAGGGAAGATTCAAATTTCTAAACATTAATTTTATTTCTTTTTCGATTTTTCTTTTATCTGAAATTTTTTGAATAAAAAATATATCTTCCAAAATACTTTTAATTGTCATTTTCGGGTTCAAACTTGAAAAAGGATCTTGAAAAATAATTTGCACTTTATTGTTCTTTTTAAAAGATTTATTTTTTTTCGATGCATGATTTTTATCATAAATTTTGATTTCACCACCTCTTACTTTAAGAAGTCCAATTAAAGCCCTACATAATGTACTTTTACCACTCCCTGAAGAACCAACTATTCCAAGAGTCTCATTCTCATATAACTTGAAACTAACTTCATTTAAAGCCTTATTCCATTTATTAATGAAAATTGAAGAATTTAATTTATACCAATGTCTTAGGTTATTGACCTCTAGAACGACCTGATCTCGAGCATTATTTTTAGTATTTGGTTCTAATACTATTCTTGAAGCATTTACTAACTTTTTCCCGATATCTGATTTTGGTGATTGAAAAATATCTAATATATTCCCTTTTTCAACAATCGATCCCTTTTCAATTATTGCAACTTTTTTACACCACTTTGCTGCAAGATTAATATCATGACTAATTAAAATTAAAGTTGTATCAAATTCATTACATAGATAAATTATTTCTTGCATAATTTCAAAACTTGTTTTGGTATCTAAGCTTGTTGTAGGTTCATCAGCTATTAATAATTTAGGTTTCAAAGCAAGTGCCATTGCTATAGAAACTCTCTGTCTCATTCCGCCGCTAAATTGATGTGGGAAAGAATCAAGTCTACTTTCTTCAATTCCGACTTTTTGAAAAACTTCTCTTACTAATTTTTTAATAGCTAAAGATGATTTAGTTTGATCATGCGTTTTAAATAATTCATATAAATGATCCCCAACTCTCATTAGCGGATTAAGTTTTTTTATAGAGTCTTGATAAATAAATCCAAAATTCTTTCTTCTAAATAATTGTGCATCTTTGTTGTTTATTTTCCTAGGATCTACATTAGAAATCCATAGATACCCTTTAGAAGTGGCCTTTGCAGGCAATATATTTACTAATGTTTTTGCAAAAGTGGTCTTTCCACATCCAGAAGGTCCTATTATGGCCAAATGATCTCCACTATCTATTTCTAAATTAAAATTTTTGATAATAGGTTGCTGTTTTGGACCATATTTAACAGTAAGATTTTTAACTACAATAATTTTTTCTTTATTTTTTTTCATGATTTATAGCAAATTTTTCTAGACATAAATAAAATACATCTAAAGCAATATAAAATGTCCGAGGCAGCTGCAAATTCAAAAGAAAAAAACGAAATTGAAGTTTCCAAAACTATTTTGCCTGAAAATAAAAAATATGAAAGTGAATCTTTGAATTATCAAATAAACATTCCCGATTGGCTTCTTAAAGATATACATAATTTTGAAAAATCAAATAAAGAAAATGATGAGAATCAAAACCTTATAGTAAAGGCTTTTAAACTTGCTTATAAAGCTCATGATGGACAATTCCGTGCGAGCGGCGACCCATACATTATCCACCCGGTTGCTGTTGCAAATCTCCTTAAAGAAATAGGTGCTAGTTCATCTGTTATTGCTGCAGGCCTTTTACATGATGTAGTTGAAGATACTGGCATTGATTTATCCGAAATAGAAACAAATTTTGGGTTAGAAGTAAAAATACTTGTAGAGGGTGTAACAAAATTAGGCGGCATTCACTTTAACAACAGGACTGAAGCACAAGCTGAAAATCTTAGGAAAATGTTTTTGGCTATGGCCAGCGATATCAGAGTTGTCTTAGTTAAACTTGCAGATCGACTTCATAATATGAGAACAATTGAATGGCTAAATGATGAGAAAAAACTAAGAATAGCGAGAGAAACAAGAGAGATTTATGCACCATTAGCTAATCGACTAGGAATAAACAGATTTAAATGGGAATTAGAAGATTTAGCTTTTAAATTCCTAGAGCCTAAAGAATATCTAGATCTTAAAAATCAAATCGCCGTTAAAAGAAGTGATAGAGAAAAAAGATTAAAAGTAACTTTAAATCTTATGAAGGAAAACTTGATTTCAGCGGGTTTGAAAAATTTTGAAATAACAGGAAGGCCAAAACATCTTTATGGCATCTGGAGCAAAATGGAAAGACAACAAAAGCATTTTCACGAGATTTATGATGTTGCTGCACTAAGAATTATCGTGGACAATTCAGATAGTTGTTATAGAGCTTTAGCAGTTGTTCATGATACTTTCAAACCAATTCCAGGTAGATTTAAAGACTATATAGGATTACCAAAACCCAATGGATATCAGTCCTTACACACTTCTGTGATTGGAAGACATCGACCTATTGAAGTTCAAATTAGAACTACTTCGATGCATCAAATTGCTGAATATGGTATTGCCGCTCATTGGCAATATAAAGAGGGTGGTTCTCCTGCTAAAAGTAATGCCGAGAGATTTAATTGGCTAAGACAATTAGTAGAATGGCAACAAGAAGGTAATGAAAGGGATCATAATGATTATTTAGCTTCAATTAAAGAAGATTTATTTGATGAAGAAGTATTTGTAATCACTCCAAAAGGAGATGTTGTTGGTTTAAGGAAAGGATCTACCGCGATAGATTTCGCCTACAGAATCCATTCTGAAGTTGGAAATCACTGTAATGGAATAAGAATTAATGAAAAGCTTTCTCCATTATCTACAGCACTTCAAAATGGTGACTTCATAGAAATTTTGACAAGTAATAATGCTACTCCAAGCTTGGATTGGCTGAACTTTGTAGTTACGCCAACTGCTAAAAATAGAATTCGCCAATGGTATAAGAAAAGCCATCGTGATGAAACGATTAAAAGAGGTAGAGATTTACTTGAAAAAGAAGTAGGTAGAAACGGTTTTGAAGCATTACTTTCTAGTGAAGCCATGAAAAAAGTTGCAAATCGATGCAATTTAAAAACTACTGAAGACCTTCTTGCATCTCTTGGTTTTGGTGGTTTAACTTTGCATCAAGTATTAAACAGACTAAGAGAAGAAATAAAATTACAGACAGAAGATGTAAAAAATGATTCAGACTCTGAAATAGCAAAATCTCTTAAAAGTAATAATAATTTATCCAATAATCAATCTCACACAGCAGCTAAATCACCAATTTCCGGGATAGAAGGTCTTGATTACAGAATAGGTAAATGCTGTTCCCCACTCCCAGGCGAGGATATTATCGGAACTGTGTCGCTCGGCAACCATGGGATAACTATACATAGAGAAGATTGTGAAAATGTAATACCAATTCCAATAGAGAGAAGATTACCTGTCGGTTGGAATCAAGATAATAAAACTGGCGATAATAAGTTTCCAATTCAGCTACGAATAGAAGTAATTGATCGAGTTGGAGTTCTTAAAGATATTCTTATGCGGTTATCTGATAAAGGTATAAACGTTAGTGATGCCAATGTTAAAACTGCTTATGGTAAACCAGCTATTATAAATCTTTGTGTAGGTCTTGAAAGTTATAATCAACTTCACAAAACAATTGAACAAATTAAATCAATGGCAGATGTTTTAGATATTGCCAGAGTTGGACAAAGTTAATTTTAAAATCAGATCAATCTATCTTTTACTTTTTATCTTGTAGATAAAGAAAACAATACTGCCGCTAATCAAAGCTAATAAAATACCTACACAAGATGAACCTAAGAGTAATTTTAAGGAAAAAATTCTACCTTGTTTCCATAAGCCATCAATAACTAAACTTTTTTCAAGAATTTTATTAGAAGGATTATTTAAAAAAATCGAACCAACTTTATAGTTAAAATAATAAAGTGGAATATAAGTAAAAGGGTTGCTGATCCAAGTACCAATTGCAGCTAGAACAATATTTCCCTTAGCTATTTTCGCAAAAAATACTCCCATTAAAGTCTGAAAACCAAAAAATGGAAAGCAACCACTAAATACCCCTATAGCTAAACCTTTAGCATTAAAGAAAGGACTTCCATTCTGACTCCTAAATAATGATAGAATTTTCTTATAGGTAATATCTCTTTTAAATCTCATTCAGAAAGAAAATTTCAAAATTAAATTCTTGATAATCTTACTTAATTATCCATAACAAAGCGAGAGATGGATTCGATAGTTACTACAGAAGATACGATAGCCGCAATTGCTTCAGCTATAAGTATTGGGAAGGGGGGAGTTGCGATAATAAGAGTATCAGGTAAAGACGCAATAAATTCTTGCAAAAAGATTGTTCAAACTAAATCTAAATATGCATGGGAATCACATAGGGTTTTTCGTGGTTTTATTCAGGAAAATAAACAAAATAAATTTATAGATGAGGTTTTAATTTTAGTGATGAAATCCCCAAATAGCTTCACAGGAGAGGATGTAGTTGAAATTCATTGCCATGGCGGAATTATCATAGTAAATAAAGTTTTAAAGATATTATTATCTAGTAATTCTAGAGTTAGACTTGCAAACCCAGGAGAATTTAGTCAAAGAGCTTTTCTTAATGGAAAAATAGACCTTACTCAAGCCGAGTCGATTAATCAATTAATTAATGCAAGCAATACCAGATCAGCAGAGTTAGCCTTTAGCGGGGTTCAAGGAGAAATAAAGAAAAAAATTGATGATATTAAAAATGACCTTATAAATCAACTTTGCGAAATAGAAGCGAGAGTTGATTTTGAAGAAGACTTCACAGATTTTGATTACACCAAATATCTAAAAAATATTAAAAAAGTCAAAGAAAAAGTAGAATTACTAATAGAAAATGCAAAAAGAAATTCATATATTCACAATGGAATATCCATTGCGCTTATAGGTAAAACAAATGTTGGTAAAAGCTCTTTATTAAATTTGCTTGCAAAAAAAGAGAAAGCAATCGTAACTAATATTCCTGGAACAACTAGAGATGTTATTGAAGTTAATTTAACTATTAATGATATTCCAATGAAAATAATTGATACTGCTGGCATAAGAGAAACTCATGAACAAATTGAAAGTATTGGAATTAAAAAAAGTTTTGGGAAAATAAAAGAGTCAGATTTTATAATTTATATTTATAGTCTTGAAGAAGGATTTAATGAAGAAGACAAAAAAATAATACAAGAAATTCCCAAAGAAAAATTAATTACTATTTTGGGCAATAAAAAAGATTTAATTGATTTCAAAAATATTAATTCAAATGAGTTAAAAAACACAATTCTTATGAGTATTAAGAATAATGATGGTGAAAGATTATTAATAGACACAATTATAAAAAAATGCGGATTAAAACAAGTAGAAAATATCAATATATTTTTAAACGAAAGACACTTAACAAATTTGTCTGCTTGCTTATCTAATTTAAATGATACTGATGAAATAATCGAAAATAAATTGCCATTTGATTTGTTATCAATTGAGCTGAGAGATGGAATTCAAAACTTATCTAAAATAACTGGTCAAGAATTAACAGAGGAACTTCTAGATAATATTTTTTCTAAGTTTTGTATTGGTAAATAAATTTGAGTTAAATTACATAGTGATATATAGTTGATTCTCTAACTTCAGTTTAATTTTTATTAATTAATTATTTCTTAGTTTAGTGGATTTAAATACTCCAATAATAAGTAAAATCATTGATAATTGGATCGATGAAGATATAGGTAGGGGAGATCTTACAAGTTCCTCTATTACAGAAGAGAATGGTAATGCATATTGGATTGCAAAAGAAGAGGGCATATTCTGCGGGGTTGAAATTATAAAAGAAATTTTTAGAAAAATTGATTTAAAAATCATTCCAAAATTTAATATCTCTGATGGAGATAAATTTGTTAAAGATCAAAAACTCTTAGAAATATATGGGCCTTCAAAAAGTTTACTCGCTAGTGAAAGGATCAGCTTAAATATAGCAATGCATTTATCTGGAATATCAACATATACAAAGCATCTTACAGATAAATTAGAAGGCACAAATATAAAATTAGCAGATACTAGGAAAACGACTCCTGGCTTAAGAATATTTGAAAAATATGCATTCAAATGCGGAGGTGGGGTGAATCATAGAATGGGATTATACGATGCTGCTATGATCAAAGAGAATCATATTGCATGGACAGATAATCTTAAGAATGCAGTACAAAATATTCGCCTAAATTCGCCTTTTACAACTCATATCATAATTGAAGCTGAGAATATCGACCAGGCAAAAGAAGCTGTATTAGCAGGAGCGGATAGTGTCTTATTAGATGAACTTAGTCCTGAAATAATCAAAAAAAACGTTCAAGAATTAAGAGAGTTATCAATTAATAGTCTACAAAAAGAAGTCAATAAAAATTTGATAATAGAAGTTTCTGGAATAAACCCTCAAGAAATTAGTAAATATCTTATAAAGGGTATTGATTTGATTTCAACAAGTTCTTCAATTACCAAAAGTAATTGGATTGATTTGAGTATGCGTTATATTAACTAATCATATAGATAAATAATTGAATAATTAATGCTAATCATTTTTAAAGAATTAACAAAACAATTTGAACAATCTCTTTTAGACAGTCTTGAAAAAAATGATAAAAAAGGAGAATTCGCAATTCTTAGCAAGAATTTAATTACACAATCATCAAAAGAGGAATTTGGTGATTATCAATGTAATGTTTGTTTAAGTTTATCTAAAATATATAAAAAGAACCCAAGAGATATTTCTAATGATTTTATTAACCTTTTAAATAAAAATAAAAGCATAGCAAAATTATGTAAGAGTCTAGAAATAGCTGGACCTGGATTTATAAATATAAAATTAAAAGATGAGGTTCTAATAAATGAAATTAAGTCAAATATTCAATGCAATAGGGCTGGCATACCTCTAATTAGAAAAGATTTAGATAGTGGTTTGTCCAATAAAGTTATTGTAGATTTTTCTAGCCCTAATATTGCTAAAGAAATGCATGTAGGGCATTTAAGATCAACAATAATAGGTGACTCAATATCTAGAATTTTCGAGTTAAGAGGTTATGAAGTATTAAGACTCAATCATGTTGGTGATTGGGGAACACAATTTGGCATGCTTATTACTCAGCTCAAAGATTTATATTCAAATGATCTAGAAGAAATAGGAAAGATCAAGATAAGTGATTTAGTTGAATTTTATAAAGAATCAAAAAAAAGATTTGATAACGAATCTGAATTCCAAAAAAGATCTAGAGAGGAAGTAGTTAAGTTACAAAGTGGAGATATTAAATCGATTAAAGCTTGGAAATTATTATGTGATCAATCAAGGAAAGAATTTGATGAAATCTATAAAAATTTAAAAATAAAAATAGAAGAAAGAGGTGAATCTTTTTATAATCCCTTCTTAAAATCAGTTATTGATGATTTGAATTTAGAAAAAATATTAGTAGAAGATCAAGGAGCAAAATGTGTATTTTTAGATGGAATGACTAATAAAGAAGGCAAACCTTTACCGCTAATTATTCAAAAAAAAGATGGAGGTTTTAATTATGCCACCACAGATCTTGCTGCTATAAGATACAGATTCAATAAACCTCCTAATGGCGATGATGCTTCAAGAATTATTTATGTAACTGATCATGGGCAAGCAAATCATTTTGCTGGAGTTTTTCAAGTTGCAAAAAAAGCAAAATGGATCCCAGAAAATTGTCAAGTAGACCATGTCCCTTTTGGGTTAGTTCAAGGAATTGATGGCAAAAAACTAAAGACAAGAGAAGGTGAAACAATACGACTAAAAGATTTATTAAATGAAGCAGTTAGAAGAGCAAAAGAAGATTTATTGAAAAGATTAGAAGATGAAGATCGTTATGAGACCGAAGAGTTTATAGCAAATACTTCAAGAATTATTGGATTAGGAGCTGTTAAGTATGCAGATTTAAGTCAAAATAGGATTACTAATTATCAATTTAGTTTTGATAAAATGCTTTCCCTTAATGGTAATACTGCTCCTTATTTGTTATATACACTTGTAAGAATTTTAGGAATTAAAAGAAAAAATGATTTTGTTTATGAATCTAAAGATTTTCAGTACGTAAATTATGAACATAAATCTGAGTGGAAACTTATCAGAAAATTACTTAGGTTCGATGAAGTCATAATTTCTATTGAAAAAGACTTAATGCCAAATAGATTATGCAATTATCTGTTCGAGCTATGTCAGACTTTTAATAGATTCTATGATCAAGTTCCAATCCTCAAAGAAGAAAAAAATATAAAAATCTCTAGGCTTAATTTATGTGATCTAACTGCAAAAACATTAAAATTAAGCTTAGAGCTTTTAGGAATTGAAACTTTAGAAAGAATGTAATGAATGATTTTGATCCATTAAATAATCTTTTCCCAAAACCAAGAGAAGAAATAATAAATATGCAGTCTTATTCTGCACCTTTAGAAAATAGAAGAAATTTACTCCGCTTAGACTTTAATGAAAATACTTTAGGTCCAAGTCCTAAGGTTTTAGAGGCATTAAAAGCGATAAAATTAGATGAGATATCAATTTATCCAGAATATAATTTTTTAAAAAAATTTTTATGTGATAAATATCTTGATTCAAGAAAATTTGGTAATGATGAAATTGGAATTTTCAATGGAGCAGATGCAGCAATAAATGCAATTTTCAATTGCTTTGGAGAAAAAGATCAGATATTTCTAACCACAAATCCAACTTTTGGTTACTATTCTCCTTGTGCAGAAATCCGAGGAATGAAAAAAATAAGTTGTTCTTACATTGGAGAAAATTTTCTATTCCCCATCGAAGAATTTAGGGAAAAAATAATAAAGCATAATCCAAAGTTAATATTTATTTGCAATCCAAATAATCCAACAGGAACTGTTATAAGCTCTCATGAAATAATTAATTTAGCCAATATCAATAAAGATTCATTAATAGTTGTTGATGAACTATATGAAAAATTTAATGGAGATAGTCTTCTTGAATCGATAGATTTTGAAAAGAATAAAAATATACTAATAATCCAATCTCTTTCAAAAACTGCAGGTCTAGCTGGTTTAAGAATAGGTTTTACTTTTGGCAATAAAAGTTTAATTCAGTACATTAATAAAGTTACAGGACCATATGATGTAAACAGCTTTGCTATAACAGCTGCATTAGCAGCACTTAAAGACAAATCATATATTGATAATTATGTTTTAGAAGTAAAAAAGGCGAGGGAATGGATTTTAAATAAATTTAAATCAACAACAATCAGAACTCACTTTAGTGGAGGTAATTATTTCTTAATTTGGCCAAAAAAAGATCCTAAAATCTTAATACAACAGATGAGAGAAAAAGGTATTCTTATTAGAAGTATGGAAAACAAAAAAGATATTGGTAATTCAATAAGGGTTAGTATTGGAACTAAAGAACAAATGATTCTTTTCTGGGAAAATTACAACATATTAGATTTTTTAGATTAATTACTAATTACTGAAGATATAAATTATATTTTGATCTATTCTTTTAGGTTTTATTCGAAAATCTTTTCCAACATATTTCACTTTAAAATCTTTCATATTTTCAATAAATAAATCAGCATTTGAGAACTCACATTCTTTATTAATTTGTTTACCACGTTTAAAGTGAACAGGAATAACTACATTAGGTTTTAAGATCTTTACTATTCTTGAAGCCTCCTTTCCATCATAAGATTTTATTCCTCCTCCAATTGAAATAAATAAGATATCTGGACGAGACAAAATAATTTGACTATTTATATCAATATCCCCAGCAGCTCCTCCCATATGAACAATTTTAAGATCATTCTGCTCCCAACTCCAAACAGTTGCCATCCCAAATCTTCTTCCATCCACTCTGTCATGAGATACAGGTATTCCATTTAATAAAATATCCTCAAATTGATAGATTCCTGGCTCAACAAACATTAATTGATCATTAGGGTTATATCCTTCATCTGGAAGCCTAGAACTAGCCAAAATAAAATCTACGTTAACTTCTTTTGGCTCCTTTAAATTACTTGCACAACCTATTGCTTTAAAGGGATTTAAAAGAATAGATTTATCTGCACTATTAATTAAAAAACTACTATGTCCCAAACTTTTTATTTCTAAATTCCTTGCCAATAATGAAGTAGGTAAAAAAGAGCTAAATAATATAAAAAATAAAAAGTTTTTAATTTGAGCAATCATAATATTAATTTTTTCTTATTTTACTTTTTTTCTGCCATTTTTAGAAAATTACTAATTAATTTATGACCAAATTGCGTCAACACACTTTCAGGATGAAACTGTACCCCATGTAAATATTTATATTCTTTGTGAGAAATAGCCATAATAGTTGAGTCTTCTAAAGTCGCAGTTATTTCGAGACAAGATGGTAAAGAACTTGAATCAACTATAAGACTATGATATCTAGTAGCCACAAATGGAGTCTCGATATCTTTAAACAATCCTTTTTGATTATGAAATATTTTGGATGTCTTACCATGCATAAGTTCTTTCCCAACTATAACCTTACCTCCAAAAGCTTGGGCCAAAGCTTGATGACCTAAACAAACTCCCAAAGTCGGAATATTTTTAGATAATTTTTTTAGAATTGGAAGACAAATTCCAGATTGATCTGGATTACCTGGACCTGGAGATAAGAGAATTCCACCAGGATTTAGTTTGATAATTTCTTCTAAAGTAATTTCATCATTTCTTTTAACTATTAATTCTTTAGTTATTTCATGCTCAACTGAAAGTTCTCCTAAATATTGAACAAGGTTATAAGTAAAACTATCGTAATTATCAATAACAAGAAACATATTTATATGGATTTAAAATAACAACTTTATTTTAGGAACAAAGATATATACAGCAATAATAACAGAATTAATGGATGCTAATAATACTGCTCCTGCAGAAGTATCTTTTGAAATTTTAGCCAAAATACTAAATTCTTTTTTCACTACTAAATCAACGATTGATTCAATAGATGTGTTCAATATTTCTAATATTAAAACAGACATTATTGTTGCAATCAAAATAACATAATTACTTAGACTAATTTTGAGTAAAAAACCAATTATTAAACTTGTAACTGCAAAAATTAATTGAATTTTAAAATTTCTTGAAGTTTTTAATACATAATTAATACCACTGAAAGCATACTTAAAACTTATAAATACATTACTAGAAGTTTTGTATGATTCTTTTCTATTTTCTAAACAGTTTATTTTTTTTTTCATTGATTTTTAATCTAATCGAGAAATTAAATATTCTTGAAAATTTAACATATTTTCTAAATCATCCTCATTATTATGTTCCCATCCCAAAAGATGTAAAAATCCATGACTAGCCAACCAGATCATCTCTCTATAGATTGAATGTTTATATTCATAAGATTGCTCAAGTGCCATCTCTAATGATATAAAAATATCTCCCAACTCTATATGATCTAAATTATTTAAAGATTCATCAGAAATAATTGGAAAAGATAGAACATCAGTTGGACCATTTTTTTGCATCCATTTCTTATTCAAAGAAGCAATTTCTTGATTAGATATTATCTGTAATCCTAATGAAAAATATTTTTTTTCAAAAATATAATTTGGTAATTCATAATCCTCTTTTTTTAATATAGTATTTATCCAAGATAAAAAAACTTTCTCCCAAAAAATAGATTCAAAAATAAGATGAGTTTTAGTATCTTTTAACTTATTTGAAAATTGAGAGAAATCATTACATTGAAAAACAAAATCTAAATTTATTTCAGAAATAATTTTTTCTTTCATACATTCTTAAACTGGAATATTGGGCTTACCTATTGTTGCCACAAGTATTAATATACCAATTAAAACTAGAAAGGTTATTGAAAAATGAGAAATACTTTTTGAGCCTTTCCTTACCATATTTCTCATAGCAAGCTTTATAAAGCTTGGAGGAGAAACTTTTTTTTCTAAAATTTCGTTTTTATTTTTCATTAGTTATTCAAGAGATTCATTAGAAGAAATATTCATACGTAATAATTCATGAATAAATGGTTCAAGTCCACCATCTAAAACACTATCTAACTCGTTAGTCTCCTGCATAGTCCTAAGATCTTTTACCATTTGATAGGGATGGAAAACATAATTTCTTATTTGATTGCCCCATGCAGCTTCCACAATATCACCTTTAATATCAGCGACTTCAGCAGCTCGTTGTTCTTTAGCAATCACTAATAGTTTAGACTTTAAAAGTAACATAGCTTTTTCTTTATTTTGTAATTGAGATCTTTCTTGAGTACATCTTACTGAAATCCCTGAAGGCAAATGAACAATTCTCACTGCTGTTTCTACTTTATTAACATTTTGTCCTCCAGCTCCACCGGATCTACTTGTTGTGATTTCTAAATCTTTTTCAGGTATATCAAGTGAAATATTATCATCTAATTTTGGCATAACCTCTACCCCAGCAAAGCTGGTTTGTCTTTTGCCATTAGCATTGAAAGGAGAAATTCTTACTAATCTGTGAGTTCCTTTTTCATGTTGCAGATAGCCATATGCATATTTTCCATCAATTTCGAAAGTTACACTTTTAATACCTGCTTCTTCTCCTTGAGATAATTCATTAATGATAAGGCTCATTTGATTATTATCGGCCCATCTTGAGTACATTCTTAATAATATCTCTACCCAATCCTGCGCATCTGTTCCACCCGCACCTGCGTTAATAGAAACTACTGCTCCTTCCTTATCGTATTCACCACATAACAATCTTTCAAATTCCCATTTATCCAAATTCTCTCTTAATTTCTTTAATCCCAGCAGCGATTCTAAAATCATTTCCTCTTCGGGTTCTAAAGAATAAAGCTCAAGAGAGGCATTAGCATCAGAAATAAAAGTTTTCCATTTATCTAACAATTCGAGTTGTGCTTTGACATCATCAAGTATTAACATTTGCTTTTTAGCTTCTTCTTGATTTTCCCAAAATTTAGGCTGAGCAGAAATTTGCTCTAACTCTTTCCTTTTCGCTTTTAATCTTGGAACGTCAAAGACAATCCTGAGCATTACCCAGGCGCTCTGTTAGTTCCGAAAGATCTTTTTTGAAACCTGTAATATCTATCAAAATAGAATTTAATCGTTATTTATAATCTAACAAGCACTTTTGTTTAATAGTATAAACTAAGTATTATTTTAAAAAAATGTCCAAAGTTGAAATTTATACTTGGCAATATTGCCCATTCTGTATTCGAGCAAAATCACTACTCAAGAAAAAAAATGTAAATTTTACAGAATATAAAATAGATGGCGACGAAGATGCCAGAGCATTGATGATTGAAAGAGCTGATGGTAGAAGAACATTACCACAAATATTTATAGATAATGAGGGTATCGGTGGCTGTGATGATCTCTACGCATTAGAAAATGAAAATAAATTAGAAGCATTATTAAACTAGATCTTATGAAATTTCTATTCGTAATAGATCCAATTAAAAATATAAATCCCTTAAAAGATTCAACTGCTGCTTTAATGCAAGCATCATCAAAAAAAAATATTGAAATCTGGAGTTGTACTCCTCAAGACTTGGAAGCTAGAGGTGATGAAGTATGGGCATCTTCCGTAAAAGTTGAAGTTATTCCGTGGATTTCTTTCAAAGGGAATGATTGCATACCTCTCGCCGAATTTAATTGCATTTGGATGAGAAAAGATCCTCCTGTAAATGAGGCTTATTTATATGCAACCCATCTTTTAGAAGTTGCCGAAAGAAAAGGAGTAAAAGTAATTAACAAACCCTCATCGTTAAGAGCGTGGAATGAAAAGCTAGGTGCTTTAAGATACAGCCACTTAATGGCACCTACAATAGTTGCGAGTAAGGTAAAAGATCTTATTAATTTTGCAAATATAAATAATGAAGTAGTCATAAAACCTCTTGGAGGAAAAGGTGGTCAAGGTGTTATAAGGATAAATAAAAATTCTCCAGGAATTAAATCAATTATTGAATTAATCACTTCTCAAGAAGAATTACCCGTTATGATGCAAAAATTTATTCCTGAAGTTATAGAGGGTGATAAAAGAATAATTATCGTAAACGGAGAAGCAATTGGATCAATAAATAGGATACCTCAAGGAGGCGATTTTAGGAGTAATTTAGCGATGGGAGGCAAGGCTGAACCTACATTATTAACAGAAAAAGAAAAAAGTATCTGCTCAGAATTATCTCAACACTTCAAAGATGAGGGTTTATTTTTTGTAGGTATTGATGTAATAAATGGAATGCTTAGTGAGATTAATGTAACCAGTCCAACAGGTTTAAGAGAAATAGAAAATTTATCCAATAAAAATGTTTCAGAGGAAGTTATTGAAAAATTAGTAGAAATTATCTAGGATTTTTAGCGCAAAATATCTGTTTTACTATAGATTCAAATTTTAATTTAATCTCATCTATTTCTTTCTCTAAAACGGAGCCAGAAACTATACCTGAACCTGCAGTAAATTCAATATTTTCTTCAATACATCTTGCGCCTCTTATTGCCAAAAGAAATGAAGCATTGCCTGATGAATCCACCCAACCCATTGGAGAAGCATAATTTCCTCTAGGGAAAGACTCAAGAGTGTTTATCCAATCCAATGCTGCATTTTTTGGGTATCCACAAACAGCTGGAGATGGATGTAAGTTTTTAAGCAATTCAAAAGGACAAATATTTTCAACTTTAGAGAAAATGAGTGTTTGCAAATGAGAAATATCTCCAAATGAATTTACCTTGATATCACTTTTTTTAAAGTTTGTTATTTTTGAAACTTCTAAAGATTTAATCAAATGTTGTATTACATAATTATGTTCCTTTAAGTCTTTAGTACTTTTTAGGAGTTTCTTAAAATTTGAATTAGTAGAGATAGTTCCAGCAAGTGCCTCTAAAGTTAAATTAGGTTTAGAGAAAGAAAATAATTTTTCTGGAGATGCTCCAAACAAAATATCCTTACTATTCCTTTTCCAAACGTATCTACATGTATTTGGTTGCTTCTTTTTAAATCTTTTTAAAATTTCTACTAAATCTAATTTATTTTTAAGTTTTATTTTAATCCTATTCGCTAAAACTATCTTTTCGAGGATATCTTTCTCTACTAATTGAATTCCTCTATTTACTACTTTTTTCATGTTTGTTTGAGAAGTTTCTAAGGAGCGTGAGAAATCATCAATAAAAGGTGGATCAAAACTAGTTTTTAAGCCAGATGATTTTATTAATTCTGAGCCAGAATTAATAACTTGATTTCTAATTGTCCATATTTCTTCAATTAATGTTCTTAATGATGATTTACCTTCAACATGACCATTGATTCTTAACCAGCAATTCTTGCCACTTTTAGTAATTAATATTTTTGGCAAAATGGCTTCCAAACTAGGGATATCTGAAGGTAAATTCTTATTATTCAAATTTTCAGAGAAAGAAAATAAATAAATAATTTTTGAAAGTGCAGAATTATGCGATTCATTAGTTAAGTTAATTAAATTTTTAAAATTCTCAGAATTAAACTCTTTTGCTACCTCAAATCTTTTTGGGCCATCCAGAGTAACATATTTACACTTCTCGAAAGCTATATATGAAATGCCATCAGATTCCTCCCAAAATGAAGAAAACGGATATTGATTTATTAACAATTCATAAACTTGAAATAAATCAATAGAAGGAATCTCAACACAAATACTTACTAATCCAGAATTTTCAACTTTCTTATCGAAAGAGGAAAATACATCTTTTAAAAAATCTGTTAAGTTTAAATCATTTTTCATTACTTATTGAAAATAACTAAAAATGATGCAATAAAGTAAAAAATGTAACTCAATTTATAAACTACATTCAATAATTATCTAATTTTGCGTGTTAATTAAAAATGGACGAAGATAAAAAAAAATTATGGAAAAAAGCAATAAAATGGCCTCTTTATTCTGTTGCCATACTTCCAGTTTTAATAACAGGGGCTTACTTACTCAATCAATATGAAGAGGTAAAAATTTATAATTTGATTTCATTTACTTTAGCTGCAATTTTGATATTACTTTGGGAAAATCTAACTAATGATTTATACGACGCAGAAACAGGAATCGATGAATTTAAATTCCATTCAATAGTAAATCTTGTAAAAAATAAAAAAATAATTTCATTTATTGCATATACATCTTTAGTTATTGGTTTATTAATAATTTTAATTATTTCAGTATCAACAAGTATAAACATTTTTATTTTGGTGGCAGCTTGCTGCTTCTTAGGATATTTATATCAAGGTCCTCCTTTTAGATTGGGCTATCAAGGTTTAGGAGAACCATTATGCTGGCTTGCATTTGGACCTTTTGCGTACTCTTCAGTCTTAATTGCGTTAAATCCGTCTAATATTTACTTCGAAGATATTCCATGGAAAGTTTCTTTATTACTTGGTTCAGGGCCTTCCTTGGCAACAACTCTTGTATTATTTTGTTCTCATTTTCATCAAATTTCTGAAGATAAAAAGAATGGGAAAAATTCACCTTTAGTTCGCTTAGGGGCAAAAAAAGGTTCTCAATTTGTGCCTTGGATAATTTTTACAATATATATTTTTCAACTTTTCACAATAGTTTATGGATTTATTCCAGTGTTTTGCATCCTTTATTTGCTTAGTTTACCTCAAGCAATAAGACTTATAAATTTATTAAAGTCTTCGTATGCAAAACCGTCTGCAATAAAAAATTGCAAATTCGTCGCAATAAAATTTCAAACTCTTAATGGAATTGGTTTAATTACAGGATTAATATTTAATTACTATCTAAATAAATGAACTTAATATTTCAAAAAAAATCTTATAGCTTTAAGTTATTGGCCAAAGTAGAAAATTCTAAAACCAATTACCATACAAAATCGGGTTGGATAATTAAATTAATAAGTAATGATAAAAAAATAGGGTTTGGAGAAGTTTCACCGCTACATAAAAAAGACTTAAAAAAGTGTGCGAAACAACTAGATATGATCCCTGAGTATATAGAGGAATTTGATTTATCTGAGCAAATAAATATTTTTCACCCATGCATTCAATCTGCAATAAATTCTGCATTAGCTGAGATCAATGGAAAAATAATTTTTAAAGAAAACTACTACTTTGATGAAATTGGTAAAACAGCCATATTGTTAAATAATGAAAATGTAGTTTCAGATCTAAATGATATTAAAAAAAGACATTGTGATATTGGAAAATCATTAACCTTAAAATGGAAAGTAGCACTAAAAAATAACCATGAGGAAGAAGCAAAATTAGAAGAAATTTTAAGCAAAATAGGTAATAATATTAAGTTAAGAATAGATGCTAATGGTTCTTGGGGAAGAGAGATAGCTAATAGATGGGCTGATATTTTGAAAGATAATAAAAATATAGATTGGTTAGAACAACCTCTCTGTGTTGATGATATTGATGGACTGACAGAACTAAACAAAAAAATTCCAATAGCTTTAGACGAATCACTTTTAAAATTTCCAACTTTGATTGATGAGTGGAAGGGTTGGCAAATTAGAAGGCCTTCTCAAGAAAATAATCCAGTTAAGCTTTTAAGAGAATTAGAAAATAAAAAAGCTTTAATATCTATAAGTACCTCATTTGAAACTGGAATAGGAAAGAGATGGCTCCATCATTTATCTTCTCTACAATTACAAGGACCAACGCCAAAAGTTCCTGGTTTAGCAATGAATAAATTCCCTAATTCGTTTCTATTTTTAAATGAAGCAAAAAAGATATGGGATCAACTATGAAAAATAAAATTCATACTATTGAAGTTGAAAATAACGAAACTCAATCTGTAGAAAAAATTATTGAAAAAATTAGAGAGAATAAAATTATTTATGTAAAAAACAAATTTTATGAAGACAAAAATGTATTAGATTCAATTACTGAAAATGGACCAGCAATTATCTTAAATAGTAGTGGGAGTTCTGGAAAACCGAGACAATGTTTTCACCATTTAAATAATCTTAAATTATCTGCAACTACATCAGGTCAATGGCTAATAGAGCAAGGATTTGAATTACAAAACTGCTTAATTTTAAATACTTTACCCCTGAACCATATAAGTGGATTAATGCCAATTTTTAGAAGTCAAACTTGGGGATGTGATTGTATTAATATTTCTCCGAATTTGATAAAAAAAACTCGAGAACTTTTACTTTTCACAATTAAATTTAAAAAAAACAAAAAACACTTGATTACGTCATTAGTACCTACCCAATTACAAAGACTTTTAGCTCAAAAAGATGGAATGAGTTGGCTAAAAATTTTTGATCTAATTTGGGTAGGTGGAGCTTCAATTTCAGACGAAACTGCAGAACAATGTATAAAAGAAAAAATAAATTTAGCACCTTGTTACGGCTCAACTGAAACGGCAGCAATGATTACGAGTTTAAAACCAAAAGAATTCTTAATGGGTTTTAAAAATGTTGGAGAAATACTACCAGATACAAAAATAAGAATTAACGAACAAGGATTAATCGAAATAAAATCAGCCAGAATTGGAATCGAAATAATAGATTCTTTAAAAACTGAAAATTTCAAAAATAAAAATGGGTGGTGGCAAACCGGGGATTTAGGTGAAATTAAGCAAATCAATAATTCTTACTATTTAAAATTTGTTGGAAGAAGTGATAATGCCTTTAATTCAGGTGGAGAAATTGTTTTCCCTGAAGTAATTGAATCTAGATTAAATGATTTCATTATGAAAGAAAATATCCCAATTAATAAATTCAATATTTCGAAAGTATCTAACAAATTATGGGGAAATAAAATTAAAGTAATAGTTGAATTTAGAGAACTTACAAATGATAAAAATATTGAAATTTCTTTAAATTTATTAAAAAATTTTTCTCAAAGTTGGCCTAAACATGAAAAGCCTGAAAAGTGGATTGTTAAAAACAAAAATAGCATTACAGAAAAAATAAACTATAAATTTAAAAAATAATAATCAGCATTCTTTTAAATTTGTACTCACATTAGAAGCCTCTATCCATCTTTCTAGCTGATCGGGAATTTCTATTTTATTTCTTGAATCAACATCTAAAGAACAGTGTATAATTTTCCCTTCGGCTACTTTATTTCCATTTTTTATAAAAAAGCTATTTACTTGGAACAAATGAGTATTAATTTTATGAGGGGCAATTTTTACTTTTAATAAATCTCCAATTTTTATAGGCGCATGAAAGTTTGCTTCACAATTTACTATTGGAAAAATAATTTGACTTTTACGTATTGAAAAATCTGGAAAAATATCATGACAAGGGATCCCATAGATTTCGATACTTTCTTCCCAAGCTTCATGCGACCATTTTAATAAGTTATGAAAATGAATTACACCTGCAGAATCACAATCACCAAACCTTACCTTCTTCTGCAATATTAACCAGTCAGAGGGTTTCATTTAAAGAAATTATCTATCAACAGATCCCATAATGACATCTATTGAACCAAGGATTGCCATAATATCAGCGATTTTGGCACCTTTAAGAATATGAGGCAATATTTGCAGATTATTTAAATCAGCTGCTCTGATTTTAAATCTCCATGGGGTAACTTCATTATTTCCTTGAATAAATACACCTATTTCTCCTTTGCCAGACTCTAATCTTGTATATAATTCTCCGTTAGGAATTTTAAAAGTTGGAGCAACCTTCTTAGCTACATATTGATAGTCGATACCAAATATTTCACTTTTCTTATCTTCAGTCGCCATTCTTTGAGCTTCTAAATTTTCTGTTGGACCTCCTGGAATCATTTTGCAGGCTTGGCGAATGATGCTTAGTGATTGTCTCATCTCTTCAACTCTTACTCGATATCTCGCATAACAATCTCCCTCTTTTTCCGAAGCAATCTGCCAATCAAAATCGTCATAACATTCATAATTATCGACTTTCCTTAAATCCCAGGAAACTCCAGAAGCTCTTAGCATTGGGCCAGACAAAGACCAATTAATTGCCTGGTCTCTTTGTATTGTTCCAAGACCTTCAATTCTTTTTCTAAAAATTGGATTGTTTGTGATTAATTTTTCGTATTCATCTATCTTAGGACCGAACCAATCGCAAAAGTCTATACATTTTTCTAACCAACCATATGGAAGATCACATGCGACACCACCTATCCTAAAGAAATTATTATTTATTAGCCTTTGTCCAGTAGCAGCTTCCCAAAGATCATAAATCATTTCTCGTTCTCTAAAAATATAGAAAAATGGAGTTTGAGCTCCTACATCTGCTAAAAAAGGGCCAAGCCATAAAAGATGATTCGCAATACGATTAAGTTCCAACATAAGAACTCTTATATAACTAGCTCTTTTAGGGACTGGAATATTAGCTAATCTTTCAGGAGCATTTACTACAATAGCTTCATAAAACATTCCTGCCGCATAATCCATTCTGCTTACATAAGGGACATACATTACATTTGTCCTATTTTCCGCTATCTTTTCCATTCCTCTATGTAAATATCCAATTACCGGCTCACAATCAATGACATTCTCACCATCAAGAGTTACAACTAACCTTAAAACACCATGCATTGAGGGATGGTGAGGGCCAAAATTGACCACCATTGGTTCTGTTCTAGTCTCTAACTGAGCCATTCGAAATTTAACTTCTAAACAAATCTTAGTCGAAAGTTATGCAAACTGACCTATCTGATTCATCTTTTTTCAATCATAAATCAGTTATGACAGATGAGATTATGGCCTCATTAGAGCATTACCCTTCAATACATGACAACAAACTTAAAGGAATAGACGCAACGCTAGGAGGAGGCGGGCACTCTTATCATTTATTGAGAAAATATTCGGATTTAAATATAATTGGACTTGATCAAGATCCATTCGCGAGAAAATCAGCATCAAAAAAACTTGATGAATTTCAAAATAGGATTGATATAAGGGCTTCAAATTTTGCGGATTTTGTACCAAAAGAAAAAGTTTCTTTTGTAATTGCAGATCTTGGAGTAAATAGTAATCAAATTGATGACCCTAAAAGAGGATTTAGCTTCCAAAAAGATGGTCCACTTGATATGAGAATGAATCCTTTTCTTGAGGTTGATGCAGAGAAATTAATTGAGGCTTTAGATGAAAAAGATCTAGCTAACCTAATTTATAAATATGGAGATGAGAGATTATCAAGAAAAATTGCTAGGAAAATAAAAATGGATTTAAGGGAAAATGGGAAATATTCTGGGACAAAAGAGTTAGCTTATTCTATTGCGGGCTGCTTCCCACCAAAACAAAGATATAAAAAAATACACCCAGCAACAAGAACATTTCAAGCACTAAGAATTGCCGTTAATAAAGAAATTGACGTATTAGAAAAATTTTTGCAAGTTGTTCCTGAATGGCTTTTGCCAGGAGGAATTATTTCTATTATTAGTTTTCATTCCCTGGAGGATAGGTTAGTTAAAAGTTCTTTTAAAAATGATCAAAGACTAAAAAACCTTACAAAAAAGCCAATAACTCCCTCCTTAGAAGAAGTCGAACTAAATAAAAGAGCTAGAAGTGGAAAATTAAGAATTGCTCAATTAAATTAAAGAGCTAATAATTTCTAACGTAATGATTTGATCGTATTTGTAAGAATATGAATTGCTTGTTTTATATCGTCTGAGTTAGTGCTTAATCCAATACTTAACCTTATTGAAGATTCTGCTTCTTTAAAAGATCTACCTAAGGCTAGTAAAACATGAGATGGTTCACCATTACTGCATGCAGATCCACTAGAACAAATTATTTTTGATTTTAAAAGTTTATGAAACTTCGCTCCGTTTAAATCCAATATGGTCAAATTTAAATTGTGAGGTAATCTTTTTTCTATTGAGCCATTAATTAATAAACCAGAATTATTTTCTAACAAACCCTCTAAAAGATTATTTCTGTACAAAAGTAATTTCTCAGCATTATTTTTTTGATTAAAAACTGCTATCTCTATTGCTTTAGCAAAGCCAACTACTAACGGAAGAGGTAATGTACCCGGCCTGAGACCATATTCCTGACCTCCTCCAACAATTAAAGGCTCAAGATTAATTTCTTCATCTATCAAAAGAAGCCCTATCCCTTTAGGACCATATATTTTGTGAGAACTCATCGTTATCATATTTACATCTGATAAAAGATTGTCTAACTCGATATAACCTAAACATTGTGCGAAATCAGAGTGAAAAGTTATTCCTCTCGATTTACATATCTTTGAAATACGCTCTAATGGCTGAATAACTCCTATTTCGTTATTTGCTAACATGACACTAACCAGAAATGTATCTTCTCTCATATTTTTTTTGAATTGTTCTTCTGAAATTAAGCCATCTTTCTCAGGATTAATTTCTGTTACCATAAATCCCTCTTTTTTTAATTGGTTTAGGGGCTCTAAAACAGCTTTATGCTCTGTTTTTAAGGTAATAATATGTCCATAATTTCCTGTTTTTTTATAGTAATTTCTAGCAAAACCTAATAGGGCTAAGTTATTAGATTCAGTTGCCCCACTTGTAAAAATAACTTTTTTATTCTTAAGAGTTAAATTTTGTTCTATTTTTTCTCTTGAGGCTTCCAATATAGCGCTTGCGTTAATCCCCGCCAAATTAGATTTGCTTGCAGGGTTAGAAAATATCTCACTCCAAAAAGGTTTCATGGAATCGACAACATCTTTAGAGCAAGGAGTCGAAGATTGATAGTCTAGTAGTATGGGAGTTGATAGCATTATGTTTAGTATATAAAATTCTGTTTATTACTAGAAAATCAAATTAAAGAATTTAAAAAATGAACGAACTTAATCAAATAAATAATGAACCGATACGAAAATCAAGAATTTTATTAGTTGATGATGAGCCTGGTTTAAGAACAGCTGTTAAAACCTTTCTAGAAGATGAAGGCTTTGAAATATTTATTGCAGTTGATGGAGAGGATGGATGGGAAAAGGCTCAAACAATTTTTCCCGATTTGATAATTAGCGACATTATGATGCCCCGAGCTAACGGTTATGCTTTATTAGAAAAAATTAGAGAAGATGAAAAATTAGGAGGAACTCCAGTTATTTTTCTGACAGCAAAAGGAATGACTCTAGACAGAACAGAAGGCTATCTTGCAGGAGTTGATGATTATATTTCCAAACCTTTCGATCCCGATGAATTAGCTGCAAGAGTTAAAAATGTAATCAACAGACAAGAACGTTTACTAAAAGAAGCCGCACGATTCGCAGATATTGATGTAAGCAAAATGGCTAAACAAATTACTGAAATAAAATCTATGCTCACAGACCAAAATCCAACTAATTCAGAAAATAAAAAAAATATTCCTAGTTTTACTCCAAGAGAAGCAAGTGTCCTACAACTAGTAGCAGAGGGCCTGATGAACAAGGAAATTGCAAGACAGCTTGAGACGTCTATTAGAAATGTTGAGAAATATGTAAGTAGACTTTTTATCAAGACAGGTACATCTAGCCGAACCGAATTAGTTCGTTATGCACTTGAAAATCATTTAGTAAAATAAATTATTAAATTTTTTCGAATTCAATTAGTTTTGAAAAATAAAAAGGAGCTTGATTTAATTTCTTTTTAACCACTTTAAATCCTCTTTCTTTAGCAGCATTAATAATACCCTTTTCTTTCAATGTATATGCTCTTGTAGTTTTACTTGGTCCAGGAAATAATTTTCCAATATTTTTTAGAACAGCAAGAATTGGAGTATAAGGAGCAAAGCTAACGATTAGTTTCTCTTTGCTTAAATCGCATAGATGTTGGACCATTTCTTCTGCGACCGGTTGTGGATAATGAATAAATACGTCCAAACAAACTACAACATCAAATAGTCCTTTTAATTTTTCCAGATCACAGACTTCATATTTGATTTTGCCTTGATTCAATCTTAGTGTATTAATGCGTTTCTTTGTTTCTTTTATCATTTCAGAAGAAATATCGCTCACCTGTAATTTTTTTATACCAAGTCTTAATAAAGGTATGGAAAGACTTCCTACCCCACATCCTGCATCACAATAACTTTTTTTTGTTAATTCAGGATAATTTTTGATGTATGAGACTACATCATCTACAGTTTTTTGATGTCCTTTCCTAATATTTTTCTGAACAGTATTAATTTCATCAGATTTGCTATAAATTTTATTCCATCTTTCAAAACCAGTTCCATTAAAATATTCCCTAACTTCACTTTTTTCAATAATCTTATTTAACGTCATAATATTTTATGAAAATTTCTTATTTTTATACTAACTAACTGGCGCCAAATTAATTGCACGCCATTATAGGAAAGAATTGATTTGTTATTTTGTCCGAATTGAATTCTAAAGATATTTATAAAATTGCTGTCGTAATGGGTAGTGATTCAGATCTAAAAACATTGAAACCAGCCATTGATATTTTAAGAGAATTTGGAATAAAAACTGAAATTTGTATACTTTCTGCCCATCGAACACCTTTTGAAATGATGGAATATGCAAAAAATGCAGAATCAGAAAACATAAAAGTAATAATTGCCGGTGCTGGTGGTTCTGCTCATCTTCCAGGAATGCTGGCATCCATAACTTGCATTCCTGTAATTGGAGTACCAGTAGAGAGTAAGACCCTTAAGGGGATTGACTCTCTTTTATCAATAGTTCAAATGCCCGCTGGAATTCCAGTTGCAACAGTTGCAATTAATGGAGGTCAGAATGCTGGATTGTTGGCTATAGAGATGATCAGTTTATTTGATGAATCCATAAAGAAAAATTTAAAAGAATTCAGAGAAAATCTTCATACACAGGTAAGAACAAAAAATAGTAAGTTATCAACTATTGGACCTGACAATTATCTTCAAAATAAATGAACTAATATTTTTCTATTAGGCCTTGTTAAGAAAGTTCTCTGTTTTAAGGTAGTTAAGAACTTTTTCAACGGAATCATTTAAATCTAACGAACCTGTATCAACAACAATTTCTGGATTATGCGGAGCTTCATATGGACTAGAAATCCCTGTAAATTCTCTGATTTCACCCAAACGAGCTTTCTTGTAAAGACCCTTAGTATCCCTATTTTCGCAAACTTTAATATCAGCAGCACAATAAACTTCAATAAAATCCTTAGATCCAATAATTTTTCTAACCTTATCTCTATCGCTAATAAATGGCGAAACGAATGCTGTAATAGTTATTATCCCAGCATTCATAAATAAATTCGCAACTTCTCCAATTCTTCTTATATTTTCTTCTCTATCTTCATCCGAAAAACCAAGATCTTTACATAAACCGTGTCTAATATTATCTCCATCCAAGACATAAGTCGAAAAACCATCTAAGTGTAAAACTTCATTTAAAGAGTTGGCCAAAGTACTTTTACCAGAACCAGATAAACCTGTAAACCAGATAACCATACCTTTATGACCTCTCATTTTCTCTAACTTTTCTCTATCAATAGTTAAATTGTGCCACTTTATATTGGTTGACTTTGTTTGATCTTGTTCTTTCATTTTTTGCATCATCAAAATTAAAAACCTATCCTAACCCTTGCTTCATAAATTATGAAATCCCTCTTTACGAAGAAACTCAATCGATTTCGATACCATATCACCCTGTAACTGGATATTTCTATCAATTAATGTTCCTCCAGTCCCACAAAAAACTTTAATTTTTTTTAGTAATTCTTTTAATAAGATTTCATCCTCAGTGCCCAAACCCCTAATTAAAGTTATAGTCTTGCCCTTTTTACCTTTTTTTTGTTTTGAAATATTTATATTTGATCTTTTATCAAAAGTATCTACCTTAGTTGTTTCTTCAGATTTATTTTCTTGATTATCAAATTCGATCCAATTCTTTTTTCCCATTATTTTTAATATAATCTATAGTTAGTTCATACTTATTCTATAGAAAAAGTGGTAAGTACATTTTCTAGCAAAGATCAAAACTATAAAAATGAAGATTTAAATCAACCCTCCAAAGAGGGAAGATTTGGAAAATATGGTGGTCAATATGTTCCTGAAACGCTAATGCCTGCTCTATTTGAGCTTGAAACAGCTGCATCTAATGCATGGAAAGATAGTTTTTTTGTAGAAGAATTAAATCATCTACTGAAGACTTATGTAGGTAGAGAAACACCACTTTATGAAGCCAAAAGACTTACTGAACATTACAAAACCAAAGAAGCTACTCCAAGAATATGGCTTAAAAGAGAAGATTTAAATCATACTGGTGCTCACAAAATTAACAATGCCCTTGGACAAGCTTTATTAGCTATAAGAATGGGCAAAAAAAGAATAATTGCAGAAACTGGAGCAGGTCAGCATGGAGTTGCTACGGCTACTGTTTGTGCGAGATTTGGCTTGAAATGTATTATCTATATGGGTGCTGAAGACATAAAAAGGCAATCCCTTAACGTTTTCAGAATGAAACTTCTAGGAGCTGAAGTTAAAGTTGTAAATTCTGGAACTGCAACACTTAAGGATGCTACTAGTGAAGCCATTAGAGATTGGGTTTCTAATGTCGAAAGCACACACTACATTTTAGGATCTGTTGCCGGCCCACACCCTTTCCCAAAGATTGTTAGAGATTTTCATGCAGTTATAGGAGAAGAGACTAAAAAACAATGTCTGGAATCATTTGGATCTTTACCCGATATTTTACTTGCATGTGTAGGCGGGGGATCAAATGCGATGGGTCTTTTCCATCCTTTCGTTAAAGAAACTTCTGTACGACTTATTGGAGTTGAAGCCGCAGGAAGCGGAGTTGATACTGACAAACATGCTGCCACTATCACTAAAGGGTCAGTTGGAATTTTGCATGGATCAATGAGTCTTCTTTTGCAAGATGATAATGGTCAAGTACAAGAAGCTCACTCAATAAGTGCAGGTTTAGATTACCCAGGAGTAGGGCCTGAACATAGCCATTTAAAAGATATAGGTAGAGCAGAATATGGATCAGTCACAGATCAAGAAGCTTTAGAGGCTTTGAAACTTGTTAGTGAACTTGAAGGAATTATTCCGGCACTTGAAACGTCCCATGCCTTTGCTTGGTTAGATAAATTATGTCCCACTCTTGAAAAAGATACACATATAGTTATCAATTGCTCTGGAAGAGGGGACAAAGATGTTAATACTGTTGCCTCTTCGTTAGATATTTAATCAATACCTTGGAATTGATGGGTCAATATATCTACTCCATCCATCAATTCCCTCCTCCAAATTCCATATTTCGCTCACAATATTATTATCCAAGCACCATTGAGAAAAGTTATAACTTCTTATTCCTGCATGACAAGTCACTACAATTTCTCTATCTAATAAACCAGCAAATATTTCTTCAACATATTCACAGGTGACTTTACTAATTGGTATATGTAAAAATTCTTTTGAGAAACGAGCCAGTTCAAGCTCTGACTGCTCTCTTACATCAATCAAGACTGGATCTTCTTTCTCAGAATTAAACCAATCATTGAGACTAGAAGCATTTATAGATTTTGGATAACTTCCCAATTTATAGGATAAATTATGTGTTATTT
>CACLGU010000003.1 GCA_902606505.1 uncultured Prochlorococcus sp. | reverse complement strand
CATAATTGATACTGGAGATGTTCTATCAATAGATTTTCAATTTGAATTGTTTAATGGTAATTATCGAGTTAATGAAGAAGGTGAACTATTGTTACCAGAAATATACGAAACTTTTGTAAGAGGACTTACTACTTCTGAATTAAAAAGATTATTAGAAAAAAGATATTCCGAATTTTTAATTGATCCAGATATAAAAGTAAGGATCGCATTATTTAAAAGTATTAGAGTATTAGCAAGAGGTGAGTTAAGAAATCCTGGTTTTTTTAAATTTCCTGCCTATAAATCAGTTTCATCTATAACTTTAGATAAAAAAAATAGTTCTAATTCTGATTCACTAGTGGAATTCAATAATGAGCAATTAGAAATAGGTCAAAGTTCAAAATTAAATAATCAATCTTCAGCAAATCTAATCGTCAAAAGATCGGGTAAAAATATAACTGCTATTTCTGATGTTATTAGAAAAGCTGGCGGAATAACTTCTAAAACTGATTTATCCAAAATTGAAATTATAAGAGATGTACCTCTAGGAAAAGGTGGAGGTAAAAAGAGAGCTTTTATAAATTTCAATTCATATTTAAATGAATCAGACCCTACTAACGATATACGTATATTTGATGGAGATAGTTTGTTTTTCCCTAAGTTAAGTAAGGCTGATCCAAATCAAATTCCAAAGTCTGTTTTAGCAGGTATTTCTCCAAGATTTATCTCAGTAAATCTTTTTGGTAGAGTCGAAACTCCCGGCTTTGTAAAACTTCCCCTTGAAGCCACTCTATCTGATGCTATTGATCTTTCAGGACCAATAAAACCTCTCTCTGGAAAGATTGTTTTAATAAGGTACGAAAAAGATGGAACAGTAATAAAGAAAAATATTTCATATTCAGCAAGCGCAAAAAGAGGATCCAAAAGGAATCCCTACCTAAAAGAAGATGATTTGATATCAGTAAAAAATAGTATTTTAGGAAAAACTAATGAAGTATTGAAAGAGGTTACTGCTCCATTTGTTGGGATTTATTCAACCAAAGAATTAATTGAAGGTTTTAGTGATTAGTTAAAAAAGTATGTTTTAAATCTGATTATTGTGATTTATTAGAGAGAAATAGGATAATAGTATTAATGTATTCAAAATCTAATAAACTTGCTGTCCACTTGCTGTCCACTTGCTGTCCACAGAAATTTGCTTATTGATGTATAATCGATTCTCTAAACTTACTGTGCTGGAGAGGATTACAGTAAAGTTGGTTTCAAAATTAAAGAAGGCGGCACCCAGATTCGAACTGGGGATAAAGGATTTGCAATCCTCTGCCTTACCACTTGGCCATGCCGCCGAAAAAGATTCGAATAAGTCTTTTTATGATCTTAACAGTAAGGTGTGTAATTCTATATTATTTATATGCAATGGTCATGGAGAAGATGTAATTGCATCGGAAATAATAAAAAGATTACTAACAAAAATAAAAAATAAAAATATTGAAGTTTTACCGTTAGTAGGTAATGGAGATGTCTTTAATTCCATAAAATCAAAGAATTTTCGTAAAATAGGATATTTAAAAGAGCTGCCTAGTGGAGGTTTTAGTAATCAAAGCCTAAAGGGATTTATGCTTGATTTGTTTGCAGGATTTTTAATTGATAATTTAAGAAATTTTCTACTTGTAAAACAGAGGTCAAAACAAAAGTGCAAAATTATCGCAGTAGGGGATTTCTTGCCATTACTTTATGCTTGGAGTTCAGAATGCGAATTTAGTTTCATTGGAACTCCCAAAAGTGATCATACTTGGAGTAGTGGGCCAGGTTGGGATTTAAGCGATTTTTATCATAAGTTGAAAGGTTCTGAATGGGATCCATGGGAAATGTTTTTAATGAAATCTCCAAGATGTAAAAATTTAATTATGCGAGATAAAATTACAGCTAATAACTTAAATAGAAAAAATATTGATGCAAAATACTTGGGTAATCCAATGATGGATTTTGTTAATGCAACAAACGAGAGGATATCAAATATTACTTCTTTTAGAAGAATTATTTTATTAATTGGAAGTAGATACCCCGAAGCTCTTAAAAATCTTGAAAAATTTCTTAATTGTTTGCAAGATTTTGATTTATCAAAGGATTTGGTGATACTTTTGCCTTTGAGCATTAATGCGAATGTGATTCAAATTCAAAGTTATTTAAATAAATATGGTTTTATAAAACAGAGTAAAGTTAAATTTCTAATTGATGAAGATTCAGTATGGAAAAAGAAAGATCAATATGTAGTGATTGGAAAAGGTAAATTCAATTCATGGGCCAAAATGGCAGAAGTTGGCTTGTCAAACGCAGGAACTGCTACAGAGCAAATTGCTGGCCTTGGAATCCCATCTCTTTCTCTACCGGGAACAGGACCACAATTTACAAAATCATTTGCAAAAAGGCAGTCAAGATTATTGGGAGGTAGTGTTTTAGTTTGCAAGAATAAAAAAATTCTTTTAAAACGTTTAAGTTTACTTTTAAAAGGAAAAGTTGACAGGTTAAAACAAGCAAAAATTGGAAAAAAAAGAATGGGGAAATACGGAGCAAGTAAAAAAATCGTAGATGCCATAAACCTTCATTTGTTATCTTAGTAAATGGCAATAGCGTATTAATTCTTTTATGTATCCAATAAATGATCGGCAATACTTAAAAATTTGCGCAGAGATTGCAAAACTTATGAGTATAAGCTTATCTTCTGCTAAGAAGAAAGTAGAAATCCAAATTGCAAAAGAAGGCTCGAAAACTATTCAAGAAAAAATACAAGTTGCCCAAAATGTCTTAAAAATTTGTGAAAAAAATGATCCAGATAAATTAAGTTCTTCAAGAATACTTGATAAGCTTATGGAAACTCTTGATGGTGAAGATAATTTTTTAACTGAAGATTGATTCTTAATGTTCAAAAATATTTGAGAATTTTAGTATGTCTAAATCGGCATGTACAGAGACTGTATCGAAACATTTTTGAGCTAATTCATATCTATTTTCTCTTTCTAAGATAACTTTTAATTTATGCATAGCTTCAATTAAATATCTAACATCGTTTGCTGCATAATCTAATTGATCTTTTGTTAAGTCTTCGTTACTACCCCAATCACTACTTTGTGAGCTTTTGTCCAGTTCTACTCCTAATAATTCATTTATTAAATCTTTTAAACCGTGTTTATTTGTATAAGTTCTTGCCAACTTACTAGCAATTTTTGTACAAAAAATATTTTTTGTATTAATTTCAAGATTGCATTTTAGAGCTGCTACATCAAATCTCGCATAGTGAAATATTTTAGTAATTTTGTCATCTTCAAGAAGTGCTTTTAAATGAGGTGAAGAAGATGTATTAAGTTCGATTTTTATACAGGATGTTCTACCAAATTCATTGCATATTTGTACTAAACAAAGTCTATCTCTTCCATGAATTAAGCCCATTGCTTCAGTGTCAATAGCTAGGTAGGATGTGTTCTTATATAAACTGTATAAATCCGCTGTTAAATCGCTATAAAGAAAATCAATATTTTTATTTTCAATAGTCATTTTTAATAATTATTAAAAGTAATTTAAGAACTTAGAACATTACTTAAGATTTTTATTTAATTAAGAAAATTTATCTAATAAGGTTATTTTACAGAATAAATCTAAAAATTTATAATATGATGTAATTTTATTTTAGAAATTCTAGAAAAAATTTATTTAATGTCCTATTCCTTAAATTCAACATTATTACTGACAATTCTTTTGGCCATAGGATTATTTTTTTTTCTTAGGGCTTCTAGTAAAGATAGAACAACCATTGTTGAGATTTCATCTTCTCAAAAGCCAGTCAAGGTTTTAAATGATTTATGTCAATGGCTTAATTTGCGGGGATGGAAGCAAACGGGAGGAGATTTTGAACAAAGAATTTTAATATTTAAGGGGCAAGTTGTTTCTAGTAAATTTTTAGCAATTTTTTTAGGTTTTCTTGGTGGTTTTGGTTCTTGTGCTCTGGGATTAGTAATTATCCAAATATATCCTGAATTAGGTTGGTGGCCTATTCTTTTAGGATTAGTTGGTGGTCCTTTGTCCGGCATTGTTTATTTTAAGAAATCTGCAAGAGAGGAGAAATTTGAATTAAGATTGATAAACGAAAATGAAAATGATTCAACTTTAATGAGATTAAGAGCCCACAGGGATGAATTAATCTCTTTAGAAAATGAACTTGGGAAAAAACTTCAATTAAAAAGTGACGGTTCTCTATTTAAAACACCTATTTAAAATACTTTTAAAAGTTATTTGATAATTTTTAATCAAAGATATTATTATCTATACAGAATTTCTCTAACTCTTTATCATTGAACCAATCTTGAGGTTTTGTAAAAATTAATGTGAGAAATTCCTCTCGAGAACCCTTTTTAGCTTTATATCCATATTCCCATCTAGCTAAAGGTGGTAAGGACATTAATATAGATTCAGTTCTGCCTTTTGTTTGCAATCCAAAAATCGTCCCTCTATCCCAAACTAAATTGAATTCGACATATCTACCTCTTCTATATAGCTGGAATTCTCTTTCTTTCGATGAATATAATTGAGAAGCTCTATTTTCAATAATGGGCAAATATGAAGGTAGGAAAGCCTGCCCACAGTTTTCCGCTAAAGAAAATAAATTTTCCCAATTCAAATTAGATTTGCCGATATTTTGTGAGGCTTTTGATGCCTCTCCATTTTGATTATTTCCTCTATAAATATTACCTGAGCCATCTTGATAATCATAAAAAATACCTCCTATGCCTCTAGATTCATTTCTATGCTTCAAGAAGAAATATTCATCACACCATGGTTTGAAAACTTTATGCAAATCTTTATCAACTTTCTCACAAGCTTTTTTATGCTCATTATGAAAATTTCTCACATCAGAAAGATAAGGATAAAAAGGGGTTAAGTCTGCACCTCCTCCAAACCACCACACAGGACCAGCTTCGAAATATCGATAATTCAAATGAACTGTAGGAATATAGGGATTCTTAGGATGCAAGACCATAGAAGTTCCCGTCGCAAACCATTCATGCCCTTTTGCTTCGGGCCTTTGAGAGATTATAGATTGAGGTAATTCTTTTCCCCTTACTTCAGAGAAATTTACTCCTGCTTGCTCAAAAATAGAACCATTTTTCAATACTCTTGATCTTCCACCACCACCTTCGTCTCTTAGCCAAGATTCTTCTATAAATTTCCCCTTGCCATCTATATTTTCAAGCCCTGAACAAATTTTGTCTTGTAGAGTTAATAAGAGATTTTTAGTTTTTTCTCTTGAGTTTTTAGGAGGTTCTCTGAACATGTATTTAGTAAATCTTGAAGAAAAAAATTTTTGGTTAATTATAAGTTTCCCTTTATAATTTCTCTTAGGGGGTCCTTATTGCCTATTATTTGATAGTTCGACATAGTTCTTAATCTTTTAAACAGTCGACTACCCTGTCAAAATATTTAAAAATTTAATGACCACAATAGAAGATGCGAATTTTGCTTTACAAAAAGTTCTAGATGCCGGATCACAGAAAAATGTAATTGAATTAGCTTGGATTAAAAATGTAAGAGTAACTATACCGAGAGTAATCGTAACATTATCATTACCAACATTTGCAAATTCTCAGAGAGATAGAATCGTACAAGAAGTTAGAAAAGTAATACTGGATTTTGAAGATATTGATGATGTGCAAATAGAGATAGATAATAATCCTTCCAAAACAGAAACTAATACTCAAAGTAATGCTCCTGAGTTACAGAAGGTTGATGGAATTCGGCATATAGTAGCTGTTAGCAGTGGTAAAGGTGGAGTTGGAAAAAGTACCATTGCAGTTAATCTAGCTTGTTCTCTAGCTAAATTAGGCTTAAAAACTGGGTTGCTGGATGCGGATATATATGGACCTAATACTCCGTCAATGATGGGGGTTGCCGAACAGAATCCAAAGGTTACAGAAGGTAGTGGTAATGATCAAAGGTTAATACCCATAAATAAATATGGAATTTCATTAGTATCAATGGGTTTTCTTATTGAAGAAGGTCAGCCAGTGATATGGAGAGGGCCAATGCTTAATAGTATTATCCGACAATTCTTGTACCAAGTTGAATGGAATAATCTTGATTTTTTGGTTATTGACTTGCCCCCAGGAACAGGGGATGCTCAAATATCTCTATCTCAATCTGTGCCTATTTCTGGAGCTATTGTGGTCACTACTCCTCAACAAGTATCTTTGCAAGATGCAAGGAGGGGATTAGCAATGTTTAGACAACTAGGAGTACCTTTATTGGGAATTGTAGAAAATATGTCAGTATTTATTCCTCCAGATATGCCAAATAAAAAATATGAAATTTTTGGTAAAGGAGGTGGACAAACATTAGCTAAAGAGAATGATTTACCATTGTTAGCACAAATTCCTATTGAAATTCCTCTTGTTGATGAAAGCAATAAAGGCATACCAATTTCAATAAGCCAGCCAAATAAAGTAAGTTCTATTGAATTCGGTAATTTAGCTCAAGTAATTAAAAATCAATTTGTTTTTAAATAATTGATGTTTAGGAAAATTTTTTTATTAAACAAGAGAGGATTTCTACAAAAAAAAGATAACTTTAGTAGAGGACTTTTATTATCTCCACTACTTTTAATTCCCCTATTTTTAGTTATTATTTCAGGTTTACTAATAAAAAGTATTCAGGGTAATTTTTTAGTATCAAATTATTTAAGTCATATTTTTACTGGTTTTATAGGTTATTTATTGGCATTTTTTATTTCTTATATACCTTTAGAAAGAGTTAGAAAGTATTTAATTCCATTCTATTTTTCTACTTTAATATCCTTATTTCTAATTTTCTTTTTTGGAATCTCAGTTTCTGGAGCTCAAAGATGGCTTAACTTGGGTATTTTTTCTTTTCAGCCTTCAGAAGTAGCTAAACTGAGTACTGTATTAACTCTTGCTTTAGTACTCGACAAAAAAATAATTTTAACAATAAGAGATTTAGTATTGCCAATATTAGTAATGGTTGTTCCCTGGTTATTAATTTTCTTTCAACCTGACTTGGGAACCTCTTTAGTTTTAATTGTATTGACAGGTGTGATGTTCTATTGGTCGCAAATGCCCATAGAGTGGATTTTGATATTAGTGTTTTGTATTATCACTTCTATTTTATATTTAACCTTACCAACTCTTCTTATTTTCTGGATCCCAGTTATAGGATATCTTGCTTATAGATCTTCGAAAAAGAAAATTATTTTTTCTTCTCTAGCTATTTTGTTCCATCTTTTAGTGGCAAAATTGACACCAATTTTGTGGCAATATGGCTTAAAAGAATATCAAAAAGATAGATTAGTTTTATTTTTAGATCCAAATAGAGATCCACTTGGTGGTGGATATCATTTGATACAGAGTAAAATTGCAATTGGTTCTGGAGGATTATTTGGGACTGGTTTACTACAAGGTAAGCTGACAAATTTGCAATTTATACCAGAACAACATACTGATTTTATATTTAGTGCTTTAGGCGAAGAATTGGGTTTTGTTGGGTGCATAACAGTTTTATTTTTGTTCTTTTTTTTGATTAAAAAACTTATTAATACTGCAACAATTGCTAGGACTAAATTTGAATCTCTAATTGTGATTGGAATAGCCTCAACTTTTTTATTTCAAATAATCATTAACTTATTCATGACTATTGGATTAGGACCAGTTACTGGAATTCCCCTTCCTTTTATGAGCTATGGTCGAACCTCATTGGTGACTAATTTTATATCTATTGGATTTGTTTTATCTATATTGAAACGTTCTAGATTACTAAGAAGTTAATGAAATCACAAATAACTATAAAAAAAATTCAAGACCTTTTGATTAAAGGAGTCCAAACTATATATGTAGAGGATGATACATCTAGAAGAATGTGGTGGGCTTCCTTAGAAGTTATTCAAAAAGATTTTCTATCTCAGAATTATAAACATGGGGGGATTTGGGTTGCTTCGCCTTTACCAGCTTTTAATGAAAAAAAATTTTTAAATCAACTTCATGGATGGCTTTGGTCTCCTGAGGGTTTTCGATACTTTCAAAATGAGAATGCAGGTTTTTTACCAGTCAATAATTCAGATAAGATAAAAAAAGATTTCGATTTAGTTAGTAATTATAAAGTGTTAAGTCTATCTCAAGAGGATGGTTATGAACCTTTTTTGATGATAATCACCCCAAATTTTCAATGCATATTATCAATTGTGGGAGAAAAGGATAAGAAAACTTTATTAATGAAGTGTGATGAAGAAAGCCTAAAACTTTCAATTGAATTAATGCATGAAAAATTAAATCAAGAAAATTATGAGGAAGGAGTAAAATTTCGTAATGCAATCAATAATTTAGGGAACCTTAATATCAATAATCAATTTGAAAAATTATTTTGGCCAATATTATCGGCAAAATTGGCAAACATTGGGCTAAATCATCATATACAGAATTTTGTAAATGATGATGAAAAAAATGTTCAAACAACTGAAGCAAAATTATTACGTGCCATATCTCATGAAGTAAGAACGCCTTTGGCAACAATAAGAACCCTCATAAGTTCTACTTTAAAAAAATATAAGATGGACGAATCAATGAAAAATCGTTTAATTCAAATAGATAATGAATGTAATGAACAAATTGATAGGTTTGGTTTAATCTTCAATGCAGCAGAATTAGTAAGTAATGAAGTTCCGTCATTAAATACCCTGGCAAAAATTAATTTAGCCGAAATTTTTAAAAAGCTTTCTCCTTCATGGAACAAACAATTAAATAGACGTGGGATTTCTTTAAAGATTGATATTCCTAATCAACTTCCTCAAATTTTGAGCGATTCTGAAAAATTGGAATTAATGTTAAGTGGATTAATTGATAAAAATACTAGAGGATTAAAAGAAGGCAGTACATTGATTTTAGAATTAAGACCAGCTGGTCAAAAACTTAAACTTCAATTAAAAGTACAAAAATTAGAAAGTAATCAAAAAGAAATTCTAAAAAAAGATAACGGTTCTGATATTGGTCCTGTTTTAAATTGGAATCCTCAAACAGGTAGTTTACAACTTAGTCAAAATGCTACTCAAAAGTTGTTAGCTAGTTTAGGAGGGCATGTTACACAAAGGCGTGACGCAGGTTTAACAGTATTTTTCCCGATTTCAGATTCAAAATAAATGAGAAACAAATTTGTCATATATTAAATAATGTAGAAAATTTCCTGTAAATTTTGAATTTTGCAAAATATGAATGCTAATTTCTTATTATAAATAACTCAAAATCAAGGATGACTGAAACTTTAGTTGGTCAATTTCCAAAGCATATAGGAAGTACTGGTGGTTTATTAAACTCAGCAGAAACCGAAGAAAAATATGCAATTGTTTGGAAAAGTTCAAAGGAACAAGCATTTGAATTGCCCACAGGCGGAGCCGCTATTATGCATGAAGGCGATAATTTAATGTACTTTGCCAGAAAAGAACAATGTCTCGCATTAGGAACACAATTAAGAGCCTTCAAGCCAAGAATTGAAGATTTTAAAATCTACCGAATTTTCCCAGGTGGCGATATTGAATTTTTACACCCAAAGGATGGTGTTTTCCCTGAAAAAGTTAATGAAGGTAGAGAGAAAGTAGGTCATAATCCTAGAAGAATAGGTGAGAATCCTAATCCAGCTGGTTTGAAATTTACAACTAAGAATACTTTTGATTAACTTCCTTAAAGTTGATATAAAAGAAGAAAATAATTATAATTTGGGCTGACATTATTAATATGATCAGCTCACAGAAAGAAAGTTTTTTAAAGGCTTACAAAGAAGGTAAAAATTTTATACCTATAGTTGAAACTTGGCCAGCTGATTTAGAGACTCCATTATCGACTTGGTTAAAATTATCTTCAAAAGATTCCCATGGTGTTTTTCTTGAATCTGTTGAAGGTGGGGAGAATTTGGGTAGGTGGAGTATTGTTGCTACTAAACCTCTTTGGGAAGCAGTTTGTTATGGAGAAGAAATAGTTAAAACTTGGAATAATGGCAAAACTGAAATACATAAAGGTGATCCTTTTGATATTTTAAAAAGTTGGACAATGGAATATAAGTCAACCATGCTTAAAGAATTACCATCAATTGGACAGTTATATGGCTCTTGGGGTTATGAATTAATAAATCAAATAGAGCCAAGCGTTCCAATAAATGAAATACCAGAAAACAATATCCCTCATGGTTCTTGGATGTTTTTTGATCAATTAGTTGTTTTTGATCAAATAAAAAGATGTATTACTGCAGTGGTTTATGCCGATACAACTTCTTCTAAAGAATCTTCGATTGAAGAGTTGTATCTAAACTCAATATTTAAAATTCAGGAAACTAGAAATTTAATGAGAGTTCCTCTAAAAGAAAATGAGTTTTTAGATTGGAATGAAAATGAGAATTTGAATTTAGATCTAGAAAGTAATTGGGAGAAAAAAGATTTTGAGGATGCAGTTCTCTCTGCAAAAGAATATATAAGAAAGGGAGATATCTTTCAAATAGTTATAAGTCAGAGATTCCAAACTCAAGTCAATAATGATCCCTTTAATTTATATAGAAGTTTGAGGATGGTTAATCCATCTCCATACATGTCATTTTTTGATTTCGGCTCATGGTATCTGATAGGTTCAAGTCCTGAAGTAATGGTTAAAGCAGAAAAAAATAAAAATAGTCAGATTGTTGCAAGCTTAAGACCAATAGCTGGCACGAGACCTAGGGGTATTGATAATCAACAAGACTTGGAATTAGAAAAGGAATTACTAAAAGATCCCAAAGAGATAGCTGAGCATGTAATGCTAATTGATCTTGGGAGAAATGATCTTGGAAGAGTTTGTGAAATTGGTACTGTCAAGGTCAAGGATTTAATGGTTATTGAGAAATATTCACATGTTATGCATATAGTCAGTCAAGTTGAGGGAATCTTAAAAAATAATGCTGATGTATGGGATTTGCTCAAAGCATCCTTTCCCGCTGGGACAGTAACTGGCGCCCCAAAAATAAGAGCTATGCAATTGATTAAGCATTTTGAAAAAGATGCTAGAGGACCTTATGCAGGAGTATACGGATCTATTGATATTAATGGTTCATTAAATACAGCAATTACGATAAGAACCATGATAGTTAAACCCTCAACAGATGGGAAATATGATGTGTCAGTGCAAGCAGGAGCTGGAATAGTTGCTGATTCTTTTCCTGAAAATGAATATCAAGAGACGATAAATAAAGCAAAGGGGATACTCAAAGCATTAGCCTGTTTGGATAAATAAATGAGTCAAAATAATCTTTATAAGGGTTTTGAGGTGGAACTTTTCACAGGTTCTTTAAATTCTCATATTGGTGTTTCGGGTGAAATTGAGAAAAAATTTCCTGATTTTGTAAAAGAGCCAGATAACAGAAACGTTGAATACATAACAACACCTGAAAAAGACTACGGTTCTTTATATGAGAAATTAATAATTCCAAGAAAAAAGCTAAGGAAGTGGTTAAATACTAAAAATTTAACAATCATTCCTTCATCAACTCTTTGTTTTAATCACGATATTAAATTTCAAAGATCTGATATTGACAACGTCTATCATCAATTTATTCAAGATAATTATGGAATATCTATTGCAACTTCTAGTGTCCATATAAACATAGGAATAGATGATTTAGATAAACTTTTTACAGCTATAAGACTTATAAGATCTGAGGCTGCTTTATATCTATCATTAAGTGCTAGCTCACCTTTTTTAAATAATAAAATTACGAATAATCACTCTCAGAGATGGATCCAGTTTCCTAAAACGCCTAGTAGAGTTCCTTTTTTTGTAAATCATAATTCTTATATCGATTGGATAGAGGAAAATATATCTAATAAAAAAATGCAAAATATTAGGCATTTTTGGTCGTCAATCCGACCAAATGGTCCCCAAAGACCTTTAATCCTTGACCGTTTGGAATTAAGAATTTGTGATTTTGTTTACGATATTAATCTGCTTCTAGGGATAACCGCCATGATAGAACTAAGGATTTTAAATCTTTTTGAAAATATAAATACCTTAGATCCTATGAATGCGAGTACTTTTTCTATGGATGAGTTGTCAGAAATATGTGACCAAAATGAAATTAATGCGGCTAAAGATAGTCTGAATTCAGAGTTAATTCACTGGCAAGACGGCAAAAGAGTTATTTGTAGAGAATGGATTCAAAACTTATTATCAGATTTATCATCCACAGCAGAAAATTATGGTATGAAACGTCTTTTAGACCCTATCTATAAAGTGCTTGAAGAAGGCAATCAATCTATGAAATGGATAAATCAATATGAAAAAGGTCTTTCTATTGAGCAGATAATGCAAATTTCTATCGAGGATATGATTAGGAGTGAGGCTATGAATGTTTGATTATTTAAATAAACATTTGATCTGAACATTTTCACTTGTGACATAATGATTATATGGAATCTTTTCGACAGATAAAAAATAATAACGTGGATCTGATAAGTAATAATGATCCACTTGATAAAAATCGTCTTTTAATTGAAGATCTCTGGGAATCTGTGCTCAGAGAAGAATGCCCAGATGATCAAGCAGAGAGATTGATACAGCTTAAAGAATTAAGTTATTCAAAACAAATTGATGGTGATAGTTCAAAAACTTTTAAAAATGAAATAGTTGATATTGTAAATTCTATGGATTTAGCAGAATCCATAGCTGCAGCGAGGGCATTTTCATTATATTTTCAACTCGTGAATATTTTGGAACAAAGAGTTGAAGAAGATAGATATATTCAAAGCTTTACCAATAAGGATGTTCAAAAATCGCCCGACAATCTTGATCCTTTTGCCCCAGCGTTGGCTAGGCAAAATGCTCCAGTAACTTTTAGAGAACTATTTTACAGGCTGAGAAAATTAAATGTGCCACCAGGAAAATTAGAGGAGTTATTACAGGAAATGGATATTCGTTTAGTTTTTACTGCGCATCCGACGGAAATAGTTAGACATACGATTAGACATAAGCAAACAAGAGTAGCAAATTTGTTAAAAAAAATACAGATTGAGCAATTTCTGACAAAAGAAGAAAAAATTTCTCTAAAAACCCAATTAAAAGAGGAAGTAAGACTTTGGTGGAGAACAGATGAATTGCATCAATTTAAACCTTCAGTTTTAGATGAAGTTGATTATGCCTTGCATTATTTTCAGCAAGTTTTATTTAATGCGATGCCTCAATTGAGAGGCAGGATCACTGAAGCACTTACCGAAAATTATCCAGATGTTCAGTTGCCCCCAGAATCTTTTTGTAATTTCGGTTCTTGGGTAGGCTCTGATAGGGACGGTAATCCATCAGTAACTCCGGAGATAACATGGAGAACTGCTTGCTACCAAAGGCAGTTGATGTTGGAAAGATATATTGTTGCGACGTCTAATCTTAGAGATCAATTAAGTGTGTCGATGCAATGGAGTCAAGTAAGTTCCTCCTTATTAGAATCACTCGAAACTGACAGGGTTAAGTTCCCTGAAATATATGAAGCTAGAGCTACAAGGTATAGATCAGAACCCTATAGATTAAAATTAAGTTATATTTTAGAGAAATTAAGGTTAACACAAGAAAGAAATAATTTATTAGCTGATAGTGGGTGGAAATTTGACTTGGAGGGAGAAATTAATAGCAAAAATATAGATAAAGTTGAAAATTTATATTACAAGTCAGTAAACGAATTTACATATGATCTAGAGCTAATTAAAAATAGCTTAATTAGTACAGATTTAACTTGCGAGTCTGTAAACAACTTACTTACTCAGGTTCATATTTTTGGATTTTCTTTAGCAAGTTTAGATATTCGTCAAGAGAGTACAAGGCATAGTGACGCTATTCAAGAGCTTACAAATTATCTTGATTTATCTGTTCAATATGACCAAATGTCTGAGGAAGAGAAAATTAAATGGCTTATAGACGAATTAAATACAAAAAGGCCTTTAATTCCATCTGACGTTAACTGGACAAAAACTACAGAAGAAACCTTTTCAGTTTTTAAAATGGTTAAGAGACTACAGCAAGAATTTGGAAGTCGCATTTGTCATTCTTATGTAATTTCAATGAGTCATAGTGCATCTGATTTGCTTGAAGTTCTCTTACTGGCAAAAGAAATGGGACTTCTTGATAAAAATTCACAAAAGTCAAAATTATTAGTTGTTCCTCTTTTTGAAACTGTGGAAGACCTTAAAAGAGCACCAGAAGTAATGGAAAAGTTGTTTAAATTAGATTTCTATAAATCATTATTACCAAAAGTAGGAGAATCTTTTAAACCTCTGCAAGAATTAATGCTTGGATATTCTGATAGTAATAAAGATTCAGGATTTGTTTCTAGTAATTGGGAAATTCATAGAGCCCAAATAGCTCTTCAAAATCTCTCAAGCAGAAATAACATATTGCTAAGACTTTTTCATGGAAGAGGAGGTTCTGTTGGGAGAGGAGGCGGACCAGCTTATCAGGCAATATTAGCTCAACCAAGCGGCACTTTAAAAGGACGAATAAAAATAACAGAACAAGGTGAAGTTTTAGCTTCTAAATATAGTCTTCCCGAACTGGCTTTGTATAATCTTGAGACTGTAACTACAGCGGTAATTCAAAATAGTTTGGTAAATAATAGACTTGACGCTACTCCAGAATGGAATCAATTAATGTCTAGGCTGGCAGAAACATCAAGGTCTCATTACAGAAAATTAGTGCATGAGAATCCTGATTTGTTAAATTTTTTTCAAGAGGTCACTCCAATAGAAGAAATAAGTAAATTACAGATATCTAGTAGGCCTGCAAGAAGAAAAAAAGGCGCAAAAGATTTGTCAAGTTTAAGAGCTATTCCATGGGTATTTGGCTGGACACAAAGTAGATTTCTTTTGCCAAGTTGGTTTGGAGTAGGCACTGCATTATCATCTGAACTAAATTCAGATCCACAACAAATTGAACTATTAAGAGTTCTGCATCAAAGATGGCCATTTTTTAGGATGCTTATATCTAAGGTGGAAATGACATTATCGAAGGTGGATCTGGAAGTTGCTAGATATTATGTTGATACTCTTGGCAGCAAAGAAAATAAAGATTCTTTTGATAATATTTTTGAAGTAATTTCTAAAGAATATAATCTTACAAAATCTTTAATACTTGAAATTACTGGTAAAAATAAGCTCCTAGAATCTGATAGAGACTTGAAATCATCAGTAAGCTTGAGAAATAAGACAATTATTCCATTAGGGTTTTTGCAGGTTTCACTTCTTAGAAGATTAAGAGACCAGACAAGACAACCTCCAATAAGCGAATTCATTATAGATAAAGATGAATCTAGAAGAGCTTACAGCAGAAGTGAACTATTGAGGGGGGCACTTTTAACTATTAATGGGATAGCAGCTGGCATGAGAAATACAGGTTGATAATTGCAATATTTTTCTAAAAAAAAACTTGTTCTTCCAGAAGGTTATTTTGTTAACTCTTCTCAAATCCCATTAGCTAAAGAAGTTAACAAACTTTTAGCGAATTGTGGTTGCGAGACATTTCCAATAAAGCCTCTTTCTGAGGCTATTAAGAAAAGTAATTTCTTTTTTACCATACAGAGTGAATTAAAAAATAAATTATATGGCTTTGTAAGGGTTACTTCCGACAGGGGATTGAATGCCAACTTGTGGAATTTAAGCGCATTACCAGGGAATAATCAGCAAATTTATTATTCAATATTGCTTCAAGTAACTCTTGAGAAAATAAATAGAGAAATGCCCGGATGCAGTATTTCTGTACAGGCTCCAGTATCCTCTTTTATGAGTTTAGAGGAAAATGGATTCATACTAGATCCCAATGGAATAAGAGTAATGGGATATAAACTTTAAAAATCATTTTACGAGCATGGAGGGATTCGAACCCCCGACTCTCAGAACCGGAATCTGATGCTCTATCCAACTGAGCTACATGCCCTTTAATTTTTCAATTTCTTTAAAGAAAATCTAAATATTTTAAACTTAGCTAATTTAATAAATGAATGCACAAAAAAAATTTTTTTAAATAAATTAAAAATTAAAAATTTTCGGAACCATAAAAGTTTTGAAATTGATCTAAAAGAACAAAGGACAATTGTTCTTGGCTGCAATGGTGTTGGCAAGTCAAATTTACTTGAATCCGTTGAATTTTTAAGTCAATTAAAATCTAATAGAGCACTAAGCGATAAAGATTTAATAGAGAACGACAGTGATATGGCTGTAGTTATAGGACAGATAAATTTTAAAGACGATTTAAAGTTAAATTTATTCCGAAAAGGCCCTAAAAGAATTTACGTCAATGAATCAATCTTGAGAAAACAAAGTGAAATAAAGAATTATATCCGAAGTGTATGTTTCTGTTCTAATGATATAGATATTGTTAGAAGTGAACCAAGTTATCGAAGAACATGGATTGATAAAGTCGTATCTCAGCTTGAACCAGTATATTTAGACTTGATAAGTAGATTTAACAGGCTTTTAAAACAAAGAAGTCATTTTTGGCGTTCTGAAAGTTTCTTAAAAACCCAATCCACAGATATTGTTGAAAGCTTTGATATTCAAATGTCAACAATAAGTACAAGAATTTTTAGGCGCAGAAGAAGAGCTTTATTAAAAATAAAACCATATGTTGAATATTGGCATAATCATCTAAGTAAATCTCAGGAGCAAATAGACATAAATTATCTTTCGGGGATACAAAATATAAGTCCAGAAGAAGAAGAAGAAGAAGTTATTAGTAAAAAAATAGCAGAGCAACTCTTAAATCAGCGTTCAATAGAAGCATTGACTGGTAAATGTAATTTTGGACCACATCGTGATGATGTTGAGTTTTTAATCAATAATGTTTCAGTTAGAAAATATGGTTCCTCAGGACAGCAAAGGACTTTTATCTTGGCTTTAAAGATGGCTGAACTCGATTTATTAACTAAAACATTAAATATTCCTCCAATACTGATATTGGATGATGTCTTAGCTGAATTAGATTTAACCAGGCAAAATTTGTTATTAAATTCTGTTGGTAAAGATAGTCAATGTTTTATAAGTGCGACACATTTAGATAAATTTAATCAGTCTTTCTTAGGCTCCTCACAAATGATTCATTTATAATTTAAAAAATGCATGATTTTTTAGCTAATCTTAATTTCATATAAATTTCTTAAATGGAAATCTACAAAAAAAGTCAAATTTTAAGTTCGTTAAGTGATGAGCAAGAATTAAGTCATCAAAGTAAACACCTTTTGTTGGAACTTTATAAATGCGATCGCGAAAAATTAAATGACGAATCCTTTTTGCGCTGTATTTTAAATAGAGCTGCTAAATTGGCAAATGCAACCGTTTTGAATTTGATTAGTAATAAATTTGAGCCTCAAGGGGTTACTGCAATTGCATTACTGGCAGAATCTCATATTTCGATACATACTTGGCCTGAATCTAATTATTCGGCAGTCGATATTTTTACATGTGGTAAAAATATGATACCTGAACTAGCTAGTCAATATTTAATTGAATCTTTGATGGCTAAAGAACATTCTTTGCGTGTCATTGAGCGAAATCCACCTTCAGCAGTCTCTAAACAGATCAGAACGATTGTTTGACAATATTTACCTATTTAATTTTCCGCTTACTAGTCCCTCAAGATCTAAACTTGTGCAATTAAATCCTAAATTAGAAAAATATTGAACTAACTCACAAAAATCATATTTGTTAAAAAAATGTTTTAATTCATCTTGGGGAATCTCTATTCTTGCAGTTGATCCTTGGCATCTAACTCTAACCTCCGATAATCCACATTCTTTAAGATATTCTTCTGCTTTCTCAACCATTTTTAGCCTTTCACTAGTTATTTCATGGCCATAAGGAAATCTTGATGATAAGCAAGGTTGAGCAGGTTTATCCCACCAAGGAAACCCCAATGCTCTTGATATATCCCTAATATCTTGTTTTGAGACTTTAAATTTTGCAAGGGGAGAAATAACCCCTGCTTGTTTTGAGGCTTGCATACCTGGTCTGTAATCTTTAAGATCATCCAGATTAACTCCATCTAGGACAATCTTGTAATTAAGTTTTTTAGAGAGGTAGGTTGTATGTTTGTGAAGCTCTTTTTTGCATGCAAAGCACCTATCTTTAGGATTTTTACTATAACTTGATTGGTCTAATTCTGATGTTTTAATTTCTAAATGCTTTACTCCAATCCATTTTGCCTGCCTTCTTGCTTCTTCACGAAGAGCATTGGCTAATGCAGGAGAAACACCAGTTATAGCAATTGCTTTGCTACCTAATTGCTCGAATGCTAATGATGCTACTAATGTACTATCAACTCCTCCGGAATAAGCTATACAAACACTATCAAGATTCTTAATGTATCTTCTAATTGTATAAAGCTTTTCACTTTGTTCATCAGAGAGAATTTCTAGTTGATTGAACATGCTAATTACTTTAAAATTCAAATTACCTATGAATAGGTTGAATTTATTATTAAATCTTTAATAATATTATTATCTATATCTTAGATTAAATTTACTAATTTTGTTCAATTGGCGAATACGAGTAGAAATAGAGGAATTGGAATTGTCACTGCAAGTGACAGTCAGGAGAGATCAAAAGGTCAATTACATATTTATGATGGAGAGGGTAAGGGAAAAAGCCAGGCTGCTTTGGGAGTAGTTCTCAGAACAATAGGATTAGGTATATGCGAAAAAAGACAGTCAAGGGTTTTACTTCTAAGATTTTTAAAAGGTCCTGAGAGGCCATACGACGAGGATTCAGCCATAGAGGCTTTACAAAGAGGCTTTCCACATTTAATTGACCATGTTAGGACAGGAAGATCTGAATTTTTTACTGCTGATCAAGTCACAAAGTTTGATGTTGGTGAGGCTGAGAGAGGTTGGAATATCGCTAAAGGAGCAATTGCTAGTTCTCTTTATTCTGTTGTTGTACTAGATGAGTTAAATCCAGTTCTTGATTTAGGAATGCTTGATATCAATGAAGTAGTTGACTCTCTTCAAAACCGTCCAGATGGATTAGAAATAATTATTACCGGAAGGGCAGCCCCTTCCTCTTTGGTAAGAATATCCCAACTCCATTCAGAAATGAGACCACGTTTGACAGGAAACTTATCAACACAAACCAGACAAAGTAGTTCTAGTGGTGGAATTGAGATTTATACAGGTGAAGGAAAGGGTAAATCCACAAGTGCACTTGGTAAGGCTCTTCAAGCTATCGGTAAAGGAATATCTCAAGATAAAAGTCATAGAGTTTTAATACTACAGTGGTTAAAAGGTGGGAATGGTTATACCGAAGATGCTGCAATAGAAGCTTTGAGAGAGAGTTACCCGCATTTAGTAGATCATTTGCGTTCAGGCAGAGATGCTATCGTCTGGAGAGGGCAGCAACAACCAATTGATTATGTTGAGGCTGAAAGAGCATGGGAAATTGCGAAAGCTGCTATTTTGTCTGGTTTGTATAAAACAATTATATTAGATGAATTGAATCCAACAGTTGATTTAGAGCTGCTACCTGTTGAATCGATACATCAAACACTCTTAAAAAAACCAGCAGACACAGAAGTTGTCATTACTGGGAGATGTAAAAATGAACCTTCATACTTTGATCTTGCTGATGTCTACTCTGAAATGGTTTGTCATAAGCATTATGCAAATGTTGGAGTTGATTTGAAAAGAGGTGTAGATTACTAAATATTCTTAAAATTATTAGTTGCACAATATTTTTCTTACCTTTTCAATGCCGCCTTCAATAGATCTTGACTGAATTTTGAATTTAGACAAGATTCTTGATGCTTCTTCAGAACGCTTCCCCGATTTACATATAGTGAAAACCTCTTTACTTAAACTTTCTTTTTGAATAAATTTTAAGTCAGAATTTTGGTCTAAATGACTTAAGGGAATTGATATAGATCCCTCTATTGCAGAAGTAGAAAATTCTTCATTTTCTCTAACGTCAATTATAAGAATTTTGTTGCGTTTTGCTTTATATAAACTATTAAAGTCATTAGCATTAATAGTATTAATTTCATTATTTTTCTCACAATATTCATCGCTATTATAAAAGTCCTCATTTTGAGACAGATTTTTAATTCGTTTATTTAACTGATCACTTTTTAGAGTTAATTTTTTTATATTCATCTTCAACAGATCAAAAATTAAAATCTTCCCATCTAAAGTTTCACCTTTTTTCAAAATGATTTTGATAATTTCATTAACCTGAAGAACTCCTATTAAACCTGTTGAAACGCCTACAACGCCGTACTCTGCACAACTAGGGGCAGCATTTTTTGAAGGTGATTCTGGAAGTAAGTCTCTTAAATTAGGACTATTTTTAAATAAATTGAAAACACTTACTTGCCCTTCAAAGCCTTGTACACTTCCAAATACAAGGGGTTTATTTAATATCAGACATGAATCATTTATTAAATATCTTGTGCCAAAGTTATCCGAGCAATCACAAATAACATCAAACTCATTTATTAATTCAAGGGCATTTTTAGGATTGATTCTTTCTGAAAAGGTTAATATTTCACAATTAGGATTCAATTTTTTAATTCTTTCCTTGGCAGAATTAATTTTCAGATTGCCAATCGTATTTGTTTCATGAATTATCTGTCTCTGAAGATTAGACTTTTCAACTTGATCGTTATCTACTATTCCAATCCTCCCAATTCCTGTTGCCGCTAGATAAAGCAAAACTGAAGACCCAAGTCCACCAGCTCCAATGCATAATACTGAGCTTTTTTTAAGATTTAGTTGACCCTCATAACCTATCTCTTTGAGGGTTAAATGTTTTTGATATCTTTCTTCTTCATCAGAGTTTAAGAAATTAAATTTGATATCCTTGGACATATCTATACTTAAATTTTTGCAAGCTAAACTTTAAAAACATAATAATTTAAATAAAAATTTTAGCCTTTTAAATTTTTCTTAATTAATATGATTTTTTAATGTTTTTGTTAGAACTAGACGATAATGTGAAGTTTTTATAAATCAATTTTAAGTTTAAATATCTTCAGAAACTTTTTATACCAACGTCTCTAAAAAAATACAAAATGTTTCGGTTCGGAATTTTACACAACAAAAAGGTAGTCAACAGACGTTTTTTCCGATACTGTCTGGTTCATATATTAAGTTTACTGAATTCATGAGTGATAACACTCCAGAGTCAAATCAAGACTCCGGCTCCGATACAAGCTCAGAAACCAAAAGCTTTTCAGAGAAGTACTCTGATGTTATGGGAAAAGTCAATGAAACCCTTGGCAATGTTGATTGGACTCAAATGGGTAAGTATGGCAAGGCGGCAGGCATAATAGCTGTTGTCGTAATTGCTCAGATAATAATTAAAGTTGTCATTGACACGATAAACTTTTTCCCGATTCTCCCTGGTTTACTAGAACTACTAGGCGTAATTGTTGTTGGTCAGTGGAGCTGGCAAAATCTTCGTACCAGTGAAAATCGTGAAGCTGTTTTAGATAAGGTACAAAATCTTAAAAAGACATATTTAGGTTAGTTAAAGACTTACATATTTAGTATTGCTTTTACGTAATCTTTAACTTGTTTTAAATACCCTCCTCCAAACATATTGGCATGATTCAATATGTGGTAAAAATTATAAATAATAATTCTTTTTTCAAATCCTTTTTTTATAGGAAAAATTCTATGATATTCTTCATAAAATTCTTTTCGAAAACCTCCAAATAGCTTAGTCATAGCTATATCTACTTCATTATCTGCCCACCAAGATGCAGGGTCAAAGATAACTCCCTTACCATTTTTTTTCATTCCTACATTTCCTGACCATAAATCACCATGAACTAGAGAATTTATCGGTTTATGATTAAGCAATTCTGATTTAATTTTATCTTGAACTTTATTTATAATTTCTTTATCTAAAATCGTCGATTCAAGAATTAATAATTGAGGTATTATTCTTAAGTTTAAAAAACAATCTATCCAATTATCTTTCCAGCCTTTTTTCTGATCTGTTGTTCCGATAAAACCCTCAACTGGAGAACCAAACATTTTGGGATTAGATTCAGCTGATTTTAGGTGCATTTCACCCAAACCTTTTCCAAGCTTTTTTTGATCAAAGTTATGCATATCTATCCATTCAATCAAGAGAATTTCTATATTCTTTATATTTTTATATGCAATAACTTCAGGAATAACTAGGTTTTCTTGATTAATGAATTTTCTCAAATTTTGAAGGCAATATTTTTCAAATTCAAGAAATTTTTTGTTTCTAATGTTTTTTTTAAGGAATAACTTTCTGTTTGAGAATTCTATTTGCCAGGAACTATGAATGTCACCTCCATGTACTTGTTCAATACTTTTTGGATAGGTTTCACCTAATTCATCACAAATTTCGTTAACTTCAATAGGTGATAATTTTTGCATTTTTAATGAGAAATTCCGAAGTTATTGTTGTTGGCGCAGGTATAGCAGGACTAACTTCTGCTGCAATTTTATCAAAACAAGGTTTATCGGTTAATTTAATCGAATCTCATACTCAATCAGGAGGATGTGCAGGTACTTTTAAAAGAAAGAATTATATTTTTGATGTTGGTGCAACTCAAGTTGCGGGTTTAGAGAAAGGAGGAATACATTCGAGAATTTTTAATTTTTTAGATATTCCATCTCCTGAAGCCACAATTTTAGACCCTGCTTGCATAGTTGATTTAAATGATGGTGGTCAGCCCATACCTATTTGGTATGAAAAAAGTAAATGGATTGCTGAACAGGAAATGCAGTTTCCAGGGAGTGGTAGATTTTGGAAGCTTTGTGCTCTCATTCATCAAAGTAATTGGATATTTGCTAACAATAATCCTGTATTACCAGTAAGTAATTTTTGGGATTTTTCACAACTTCTTAAAGCACTAGTACCGTCAAATCTCGTCACAGGTATCTTATTAAAATCAACTATTTTTGATTTGTTGCGAATATGTGGATTATCCAATAATGAGCGCTTGATAAAATTCTTAAATCTTCAATTAAAACTTTATTCTCAAGAGGACGTTTATAATACAGCCGCATTATATGGATCTACTGTTCTTCAAATGTGTCAACAGCCACATGGTCTATGGCATCTTAAAAAATCTATGCAGTCTTTAAGTGAAGCATTAGAAAGTTCATTGAGTAAAACTGAAGCTAATCTAATTTTTGGACAAAAAGTTAATTCTATAAATTTTGATGAGGAAAATATGTGTTGGAAAGTATCTGCTAATTCGAAAAAAAATTCTTTTATTTACCAAGCAAAAGATTTGATTTATACCGCGCCTCCACAATCTTTGCTCAAGCATTTGAAAGATCCTTTAAAAAGAAAAAAGAAGTATCAAAATCGACTCAATAATTTGCCTGATCCAAGTGGAGCTGTAGTTTTTTATTCAGCATTAAAAAAAGAACATATTAAAAATACTTCCTCTAATCATTATCAATTTGTGTCCAAAGAATTTACTTCGGTATTTGTATCTATTAGTGATGATGGTGATGGAAGAGCACCAAATGGTGAGGTTACTTTAATAGCGAGTATTTTCACCAAGACTAAAAATTGGTTTGATCTAGATAAACAAACTTATATAAAAAAGAAAAATGATTTCATGAAAAAATTATCGCTTGAATTGGAAAGTCAATTTGATATTGATCCTGAAAATTGGCTACATAGGGAATTAGCAACTCCATTGGGATTTGAAAAATGGACAAATAGACCTAATGGAATAGTAGGTGGGCTTGGCCAGAATCCTCATATTTTTGGTCTATTTGGATTATCAAGTAGGACACCTTTTGAAGGTTTATGGCTATGTGGAGATTCGATTTATCCTGGAGAGGGGACTGCAGGTGTTAGTCAGTCTGCATTAATGGTTTCAAGGCAAATTTTAGCTTCCAAAGGTATAGAAAATTTTAGTTTATAAAATTTTTTCTGATTTCTTTTGCTTCGGCAAGTTTGCTAGAGAGTAATTCCCAATTGTTTTCTTTAATAAGAGACTCCAGTGTATTAAGCTTATTTTTAAAATTATTTATGGCATTTAAAACATTAATCTGATTATTAATAGCTAAATCTAAGCCAAGTTGTTCATTGCCGCCGCCAACTCTGGAAGTATCAGCAAATCCTGTAGCAGCCAGTTTTTGTGTGAGATCTAATAAAGATTGATTATTTTTTGTATGCACAGTTTGAATTAAGGCAGAAGCTACAAATACAGGTAAATGAGAAATTAGAGATACTGCTTCATCATGCTCTTTTGGCGAAGTTTGGCAAATTTCACAATCCATTGATTTTATTAGCTCGGAAATTGTTCTGACTGCATTTAAGTCACTATTTATCGTTGGGGTAATAATCCATTTTGAATTTTTAAAAAGACCTTCAAAACCTGAATCAACTCCTTTTTTTTCTGTTCCTGCCATTGGATGAGTTCCAATAAATAGAGGATGTACATTTTCCCATGTATTTACAATTGGTTCTTTAACAGAACCTACATCAGTTAGTATTGACTCTCGTGGTATTGATGCTACTAATCGTTGAGAAGGACTGATCAAATCTTTGATAGGTAATGCTAGAATTATTAGCTCACATTTTTTTAATAAGCTCAGATCACAGCTAACAAAATTTGCAAGTTTTTTATCTTTAGCTTTTTTTTCATTAAATTCATTATTTGCTATTCCATAAATTGTATGGTCTAGACTTTGGAGTTTTAATCCTAAAGAACCGCCAATTAAACCTAATCCTACTATTCCAATTTTCATAGATTGATTAATTCAAGAACCTTTTATATTGATACCAATTTTTTGTATATTAGGTTCATAAATTTTGTATGTATTTGAAATTAAATTTATTATAAATGCTTCAAATTTTAAGTCATCAATATTTGAAAATTTTTTTGAGAGATCAAAGTATAAGTTGGAAACACATATATTCTTTTGGGAGGATAATTTCCAAATGTGTTGAAAATGATTCTACATATTTAATTAATTCAGAAATTTTCTCTAGCTATGATTGGTTACCTCCAATTTTGATTTCTCTATTTTTAAAGGAAGAGGATTCAACTTTTATTTTATCTAAAGAAAAAATTCAATTTATAAGCCAATTTCAGATTGATTCATTGAAAAATCTAGGCTTTAATTTTATTTTAAAAAATGATCAATTTATTTTTCCAAATCATCATGTTCGCTTGATAACAATTCAAGATTTACTTAATGATCCCAATTTTCTAAATCTTAGAAATCATAGAATAGTTTATTCTGGAATTGAGGATATAAAAGAGGATTTAACAAATCACTTTAGGATTTCTTTACTTAAAAATGATTGGACAAAAAACTTTAAAGAATTTGAATTAATCAATAAAAAATTTATAAAAGTATATGATTCGTTGAAGAAAAAGTTCTTCTTGAGAAAGGTCTTAGGAAATAGTTATATCAATTTAGATGAAAATGAAATAAGTTATTTTTCAAACTTTTTTCATGAAAATTCTTTTTTTTCAGATAAATTTTTAAGCGTTAATAAAGCATTATCTCAAGGCTGGGCATGCTGGGTAAAATTAAATGATATAACTTTAGATTGGAATTTGTATTTGCAGCCAATAGATGAACTTTCTCAAATTAAGGATTTTTTATTGAATAATAAATTTGTTTTTTTATCAGCATTGCGAAAAGATAATTTTTTCCAAATGTATCTAAAAAAGCACAGTTTAGATATTGACTTGGTTATTAATTTTAAAAGTAATTTTGAAGAGAAAAAGATTAAATTATATATACCTTCTAAACAGTTGCTTCCTAATAATCCTCTTTTTACCAATTCAATCTTGGATACTTGCAAAAAGTTAATACTTTTTAGAAAGGGTTTAACTTTAGTTTTGTCTGACGATGTTGATTTAAAAATAAACCTTGCTACAGAATTAGCTTCTAAGTACGGGAAGAGGGTATTGCTAGAGACAATTCCTTCTGGTGAAAATGAAATTCTTTGCTCTAGTTATGACTGGTGGATTATGAATTCTTTTTTAATTCAAATTCCAGATCAAATTATCATTCCTTTACTTCCTATCCCAAATATGTCAGAACCTATTAATGCGATTACAGTTTCTTATAAAAAAAAGCTATCTCAGGATTGGTTTAGAGACTTCTTTCTTCCTCATGCCAGAATAAAACTTGAAAGATCTGTTTCTCCTTTAAGAAGAAATTCAGGTAAGTTAATAATTTTAGATGGAAGAGTAAATAAAAGAGACTGGGGAAGATTACTTTTGCAAAACATTCAACCCTCAAAAAAAATTAACTATATGTTACCTTTTGATTAGGCTATGATTTTGTAAATAACTAAAGAAATATGGGAGAAGCAAAAAGACGCAAAACACTTGGTTTACCTCCAAAAAAAATTAATACTAAAACTAAATTTGATGAGTCTCCAAGATTATTTGAATGGCTACCCTTTACAATCAATCAAAGAGATAACCTAATTAAATTAAGTATTAAGGCCAGTTGGTTTGGAATCGGAGGGTTAGTAATCTTATGGATTGTAGTGAGATTTATAGGACCTGCTGCTGGGTGGTGGACTTTAGCTGATTCTTTATAAATCTAAGCTACTGTTTTTATATCATTAACAGCGATTGTATTAGCAGGATTACTATTTAGTGCTTTCATTGAATTAGAACTTACTTCTGTCCCTTCTGTCAATTTCTCCTTAACCATGGATTCTAATTTATTCCTAATTTCTAAGTTTTGATCAAGCCAAATAATTGTGTTATCTCTTCCTTGTCCAATATTTTCCCCTTCATAACTATACCAAGCACCTCTCCTTATTATGATATTAGTCTCTTCTGCTAAATCTAATAAACATCCTGTTGTACTAATACCTTTTCCGAAGAGGATATCAAACTCTGCAATTCTAAATGGTGGTGCAACTTTGTTTTTTGCTACTTTCACTTTTGCTCTTATACCATATTCTTCAGTACCTCTTTTAAGAGTTTGAATTCTTCTGATATCAAGTCTCACTGAGGCGTAAAATTTTAATGCATTACCTCCTGTAGTTGTTTCTGGATTGCCGTACGTAACTCCAATTTTTAGGCGTAATTGATTCAGGAATATTACCGTACATCCAGATTTACCAATATTTCCTGTTATTTTCCTCATTGCTTGACTCATTAGCCTTGCTTGGCTTCCAATTACGTGATCTCCCATCTCTCCTTCTATCTCAGCTCTTGGGGTTAGTGCTGCGACCGAGTCAACAACAACAAGATCTACTGCACTTGATCTTATAAGTTGATCAACTATTTCTAGAGCCATTTCACCCGTATCTGGTTGTGAAACCAATAAATTTTCAACATCAACTCCTAGAGAGGCGGCATAAACTGGATCGAGTGCATGCTCAGCATCTACAAATGCAGCTACTCCTCCATTCTTTTGGACTTCCGCAATCGCGTGAAGTGTTAATGTAGTTTTTCCTGAACTTTCTGGCCCGTAAACTTCTACTACTCTTCCTTTTGGATAACCTCCTCCTAATGCTAAATCTAAGGTGAGTGCTCCAGTAGATATTGTTTCAACTTTCATTCTTGAGGCGTCACCAAGTCTCATTATTGATCCTCGTCCAAAATTTCTTTCTATTTGACCTAAGACAAGACTTAATGCCTTGTCTTTTTCTTTTGATTCAGTTTTTTTCTTTTCTTCAAGGCTCATTGTTTGATTTATCGGTTAAAGTTCTTGTAATTATTCTAAATTTGGAAATTTTTATTTAAACCAAACTTTATAAATAAAAACTATAGTACACTTGTACTTTAGCTGATCATCTTTAAATTGCAACTAATTCTTCAAGCTTGTCTAACTTTAATAATTTGATTTCATTACTTAAATTGTATCTATCTGATTCTTTTAAATATCCCCAATCGGCTAGGAAGCATGGAATATGAGAAGTTTCGTAATTTTGTTTAATATCTATTAAAGTCTTTTTTCTATCTTCTATAAAGCCTAAAATTTCATAAGTTTTTGTAAGCTTTTCAGCTATTTTGATTTTTGTTCCGGATTCATAACCAAAAATATATTCTGGAAAAATATTTAATTGTTTAAGAATTTTTTCTGCAAAGATTTTACCTTTTGTTGTTATGATTCCTGTTTTTATTTCTCTTTTCCTTAATTCTTTCATGAAATTTATAATTTCAAAAAATGGATTATGTAAATTTACCCAAGATTTAAAATCTTTATCAATTTGGTAATTGCGAGACTTATCTAATATTTTTTGTAAATCATCGGCAATCCAGGAATTTTCATTTAATATCCTCTGGCAATTTTGATGATAATTATTAATAAAATCATCTTTGTTATGATTTTTTAATGGATTTTCTGTTTTTATAATTTCGTGAACAATTAGAATCATTTCCCAGCCATATTTAACCCAAGGCCTTATTTCTTTGAAAGAATTTGGTACTCTTTTATAAAGTTTTTGATCAACAAATATGTAGGGTGAATTTAAATATCTTTCACAGGCCAGCAAGGAACTATGCCAATATTCTTGCATTCCATCGACTATTACACCATCGAAATCAAATAGAAATATTTTTTGAGAAGACACCAATTGGATATTAGAACTGGGCCGCTAGGATTCGAACCTAGGAATGTCGAGACCAAAACCCGATGCCTTACCACTTGGCGACGGCCCATTGAATATTTATTTTAATACATGAAAAGATTTTTTTCTATCAAAAAAAAACAAAGTTTTTATAAACTCTGCGCAGGTTTTGAAAAATAATATTATTTGAATGAGCTTGATTTCCATGGCTCTAGAAATTTCTTAGCTTTTTTGATCGCTAAAGCCATTCTTTCAGGATAATCATAGAGTTTTTTGTTATTTTTGTGAGCAAATTCAATAAAGGGCTGCATAATTTTTCTTGCAGCGCTTCCAAACGCTATTCCGTCTGGAAGATTGTTTGAATTCAAAAATTCATGAGTTTTTTCATTTGTTCCTCCTGCCAATTGAATTAATCCTGGTGGAAGATCTGAACCAATTTTTTCAAACAAATTAACAGCATCTCTACTTGTTGAAGGAGCAAGATCTCCAGACATTGGCCTTCCATCTAGCTGCCAAATAAGGGGAATATCAAGTTTTTGAAGAATTGCATATCTTTCCCAAAGAGCTTTCAAAAGATCTTCGGGATCTTGTGATTTTTTGAAAGATTGATTTAATCCACAACTGATAGATATCTTGTCTAATTTCATTCCAGAACTTTTAAGGATAGTGACAACTTTTGTAAAAGAATCTAGGCGATTGATTTCTGTATGAATTTCTACTGCATTAGGCTTTATTTTCTGAAGTGTTGATCCTAAATCATCTTTTGACAAATGATACTCATATTCACTAATTAGATTTAGTGGACAGCTATTCAAACATCTTCCACATCCGTAACATTTACTCTTTTTGATCCCAGAATTATCAATGGCAAAGGTGGGGCATACTTTTTCGCACGGTCTTGGACAATTAGGGGGACATTTCAATGGATCAAATTTTGCTTTACGAAAGTGGATATCATTTCCATCACTAATGCTTATCATTAATCCAGGTGAGTTTTTAAAGACTTTTTTTGCCCACTCGATTCCTTTTTTTGCTGCGTGGACTATAGATTCTTCTGCGGCAACATCTATGTAGTCGACACCAGCAGCAGTATAAATTGCACATAAATCTTCTATGGCAACAATATCTTCATTACTGGCACCACAAATTAATTTAATCCATTTATCTTTTTTATTCTTAGTTGTAATCAAACAATTTAACTTTCAAATTCATCTAAAATATAATTACTTAACGGCTTCCATTCAAGTTTTCTTGAACCCCCCATTTCAACAACTATCGTTAGTTTATTATCGTTAGTGCAAATCTCTATGAAGCTCTCTAATTCAGATTGAGACAGTACTTGACCTTCTAATAACCAAAGTAATTTATTTTTATCATTTTCATTAAATAACTCAGAAGCTTGTGGGATAACTTGTTGAACTTCCCCGAGTGCTCCATTTCTTCCTACGCTTTGATGACCAAGGTGCGGTGGTCTAACGCCATGTAATTTGAGCAAGAAAACTTCTGGATCTCCAAGCCCTCTTGCTGAGGTTATAAAAGTTTTAAAGCCCTTGGCCCTCATTCTCCTCAAAAGACGAGTTTCATAACCACCTTCAAGAGGAGCAAAGATTGCAAGACATTTGTTAGTTTTTAAATCGTTATGAAACTTTTTCCCTGTGAGAAGTAATGGCATAAAAATTTCCTTTATTTCTATTTTATTTTATTTTATGGTACTTGATGATGTACAATTGTAACTCAGTGAATTTTTAAGCTTGCAAGCTAGCCGAGCCTCTGTAAAATTTCACATTTTTTAGCGTTTCGTTAAAAAACACAGGTGGGTTTGTCCCCAGAGAAACTATCTAGATTTTCAGATAAGTCTCAACCTTACTAATTGTTTTTTCATTAACTTCACCTTAATAACTGAAGGTTTTAGATAATTTAAAAATCATTACGAGCTAGCCTAATTTAGTCTTATGTCTATAGGAATTTTAGGAAAGAAATTGGGTATGTCCCAACTTTTCGACGAGAAAGGTAATTCGGTGCCAGTTACTCTCATTGAGGCTGGCCCTTGCCGTATCACTCAATTGAAAACAACCGCTTTGGATGGTTATACTGCCGTTCAGATAGGTTATGGCTTGTCCAAAGATAAGCATATAAGTAAGCCTGAAAAGGGACATTTGTTGAAATCAGGTGAAGAACTTTTAAAGCATTTGAAAGAATATAGGGTTGAAGAAACATCATCTTATGAAATCGGAAATCAAATAACTGTAAAAAACTTTGAAGTTGGTCAAAAAGTTGATATCAGTGGCAAATCTATGGGTAGAGGTTTTGCTGGTTACCAGAAAAGACATGGTTTTAGCAGAGGTCCTATGAGTCATGGTTCAAAAAATCATAGAGCACCTGGATCTACAGGTGCAGGAACAACTCCAGGCAGAATTTATCCTGGAAAAAGAATGGCAGGAAGATATGGAGGAAAACAGATTACTACTAAAGGTTTGTTAGTTCTAAAAATTGATGATCAGAAAAATTTACTTGTAGTAAAGGGTTCTGTCCCAGGTAAGCCAGGCTCAATAATAAACATTAAGCCAAATAATGTTGTAGGCAAAAAAGGAGGTGAAAAATCATGACAACACTTGAAACTCTTAAGTGGGATGGTAAAAAATCCGGCAAAGTTTCTCTTGATTTAGCAGTTGCTAAGGAAACTTCTTCGGCAGACTTAATACATAGAGCAGTCCTTAGGCAGCTAGCAAACAAAAGACAAGGGACAGCATCAACTTTGACAAGATCTGAAGTGCGTGGGGGCGGTAGAAAGCCATATAAACAGAAAGGTACAGGAAGAGCCCGTCAAGGATCAATAAGGACACCCTTAAGACCGGGTGGAGGAATTATTTTTGGACCGAAGCCACGTTCTTACAATCTTGATATGAATCGTAAGGAACGTAGGTTAGCTCTTAGAACTGCACTCATGTCTAGATTATCTGATATGAAGGCCGTAGAAGATTTTGGATCAACTTTAAAGCAGCCTAAAACAAGTGATATCATCAATGGCCTTGCTCGATTAGGTATACAAAAAAATGAAAAAGTTTTGGTTATTCTTGATAGTCCGTCCGATGTTATAAAAAAATCCATTAATAATATAGAAAAAGTAAAATTAATTGCCGCCGATCAATTAAATGTATTTGATATTCTCAATGCTAATAAATTGGTCATAGGACAATCAGCGATAGATAAAATTCAAGAGGTTTATGCATCATGAGTAAATTATTCGATTCTCGTTTAGCCGACGTAATAAGAAAGCCAGTTATTACTGAGAAAGCTACAAATGCGCTAGATCTTAACCAATATACTTTTGAAGTAGATCATAGAGCGGCAAAACCACAAATAAAGGCAGCTGTTGAAGCCTTATTCAGTGTTAAAGTCATAGGAGTTAACACTATGAATCCTCCAAGGAGAACAAGAAGAGTCGGGAAATTTTCCGGTAAACGTTCTCAGGTCAAGAAGGCAGTTGTGCGTCTTGCTGAAGGAGACAAAATCCAACTATTTCCAGAATCTTAAGGAGTTTTAATCATGGCAATCCGTAAATTTAAACCTTATACACCTGGTACTAGGCAGAGAGTAGTTACTGATTTTAGTGAAATAACAAGCGCAAAACCCGAAAGATCACTAATAGTTTCAAAACATAGATTGAAAGGCAGGAATAATCGTGGAGTTATCACTTGTCGTCATCGTGGAGGTGGTCATAAAAGGCAATATAGATTAGTTGACTTTAGAAGAGATAAAAGAAACATCAACGCTAAAGTGGCAGCTATACACTACGATCCTCATCGAAATGCAAGGCTGGCACTTTTATTCTACGAAGATGGGGAAAAAAGATATATTATCGCTCCAGCAGGAGTAAAAGTTGGACAAAATGTCATATCGGGAGAAAGTGTTCCGATTGAAAATGGTAATGCAATGCCACTTTCTGTGATGCCATTAGGATCTAGTGTTCATTGTGTTGAGTTATATGCGGGTAGGGGTGCTCAGATGGTTAGATCCGCAGGAGCTAGTGCTCAAGTTATGGCAAAAGAGGGAGATTATGTTGCTTTAAAACTCCCATCTACCGAGGTAAGACTTGTAAGAAAAGAATGCTACGCAACTCTTGGAGAAGTTGGTAATTCTGAAATAAGAAATACTAGCTTAGGTAAAGCAGGAAGAAGACGATGGCTTGGAAGAAGGCCTCAAGTAAGAGGTAGTGTAATGAACCCATGTGATCATCCACATGGAGGAGGAGAGGGAAAAGCACCAATTGGTAGAGCAGGACCAGTTACTCCATGGGGTAAACCAGCACTTGGACTAAAGACACGTAAAAAGAACAAACCAAGCAATAAATTAGTTGTTCGAAGACGCCGTCGCGTTTCTAAGAGGAGTAGAGGAGGAAGAGACTCTTGATTACTTCATTTATTATTTCAATTTCTATTACATAATCATGGGACGTTCACTAAAAAAAGGACCTTTTATAGCAGATAGCCTGCTCAAGAAGGTAGAAAAACAAAATACTGATAATGACAAGTCTGTTATCAAAACTTGGTCGAGATCCTCTACGATTTTACCTTTAATGATTGGTCACACAATCGCCGTACATAATGGCAAGACTCACATTCCAGTATTTATTACTGAACAAATGATTGGTCATAAACTTGGTGAATTTGCTCCTACACGCACTTACCGAGGTCACTTAAGAGATAAGAAAGGAGCAAAATCATGACAAAAACACCTGAAACAACAAAAACAGCAATTGCTCATGGGAATTACATTCGCGGATCAGCCTCTAAAGTGAGAAGAGTTTTGGATCAGATAAGGGGTAGGTCTTATAGAGATGCATTGATTATGTTGGAATTTATGCCTTACAGATCTACAGATCCCATCACTAAAGTTCTAAGATCTGCGGTTGCCAATGCAGAACATAACCTTGGAATGGATCCATCCAACTTAGTTATTTCCTCTGCATGGGCTAATAGTGGTCCAGTAATGAAAAGGTATAGGCCCAGAGCTCAAGGTCGAGCTTTTTCAATTAAAAAGCAGACCTGCCACATCAGTATTACTGTTGAATCTGCTCCTACTCAAACTAATGCGGAGGTACAAAACTAATGGGACATAAAATACATCCTTCTGGATTAAGATTAGGAATTACACAAGAGCATCGCTCTAAGTGGTTCGCCACTTCTAAAACATATCCAATTCTTCTCCAAGAAGATTTTAAAATTCGCACCTTCATACAAAAAAAATATGGAGCAGCAGGAATTAGCGATGTTTTAATAGCTAGAAAAGCTGACCAACTGGAACTCGAATTAAAAACAGCAAGACCAGGAGTTATAGTTGGAAGACAAGGAAGTGGGATTGAAGAATTAAGATCTGGCATTCAAAAAACTATAGGGGATAGAACAAGGCAAGTTAGAATAAACGTTGTAGAAGTTGAACGCGTAGATGCTGATGCTTTTTTACTAGCTGAATATATTGCGCAACAACTTGAAAAAAGAGTCGCCTTTAGAAGAACTATAAGGATGGCCTTACAAAGGGCTCAAAGGGCTGGAGTCTTAGGTCTTAAAATTCAAGTAGGGGGAAGGTTGAATGGTGCTGAAATAGCTAGAACTGAATGGACTAGAGAAGGTAGAGTTCCATTGCATACATTGAGAGCTGAAATTGACTATGCAACACGCGAAGCTAATACAACTTACGGTGTTCTAGGCATTAAAGTTTGGGTTTTCAAAGGTGAAGTTCTCCCTAAAGAAGAACAAACTATCCCTGTGGGTGCGAGCCCTAAGAGGAAAGCAAGTAGAAGACCTCAGCAATTTGAGGATCGTTCAAATGAGAATTCATAGGAGGTATAAAAATGCTTAGTCCAAAACGTACTAAATTCCGTAAACAACATAGAGGCAGAATGAGGGGTGTAGCCTCAAAAGGTAATACTATTGCATTCGGTCAATTTGCTCTCCAAGCTCAAGACTGTGGCTGGGTAACTGCACGTCAGATTGAAGCAAGCAGAAGAGCTATGACCAGATATATCAAACGTGGTGGTCAAATCTGGATAAGAATATTTCCTGATAAACCAGTAACCATGAGACCTGCCGAAACCAGAATGGGTTCTGGTAAAGGTAATCCAGAGTTTTGGGTCGCAGTTGTAAAACCTGGAAGAATACTTTTTGAAATGGGTGGTGAGGATATCACTGAGGAAACTGCAAAGGAAGCTATGCGTCTGGCTCAATACAAACTTCCTGTAAAAACAAAATTTATCTCCATTGATAAAAATCTAGAAAACTCCTCCCAAGAAAATACAAAAAATAGTAAAAAATCTCAAGAGGAGGTTAAACAATGAAAAATTCAGAGTCACTTAAGGAATTTAAAAAATTAAATTCTGAACAAATTGCTGAAAAGATTGACCAATTACGAAAAGATCTTTTTGACTTGAGGTTTAAGCAAGCTACAAGACAGCTCAATGAAACTCACAAATTTAAAATTATCAAGAAACAAGTTGCGCAATTACTCACTCTCAGTAAGAGTCAATCTGCTTCTAAAACAACTTCTGATTAATTATTAGTTATGGCACTTAAAGAAAGAATTGGTACTGTTGTCAGCGACAAAATGGATAAAACAGTTGTTGTTGCTGTTATTAACAGATATCCTCATCCCACTTATAAAAAAATTGTAAGTAGAACTACACGATATAAGGCGCATGATCCAGAAAATACATGTGTTTTAGGTGATCGAGTTAAAATTAGAGAAACTAGACCGCTCAGTGCTCATAAAAGATGGGCAATAGAAGAGATTCTCAATAAAACAAGTCAGGCTAAGGAGGTAAAAAAATGATTCAACAAGAAACTTACTTAACAGTTGCTGATAATAGCGGAGCAAAAAGACTCCAATGTATTAGGGTTTTAGGTTCCAATAGAAGGTATGCGCATGTCGGAGATGTAATCGTAGCAACTGTAAAAGATGCTCTTCCTAACATGGGAGTTAAGAAATCTGAAGTTGTTAAAGCTGTTATCGTCAGAACTAAAGCAACATTAAGAAGAAATACTGGTAATTCAATCAGATTTGATGACAATGCGGCAGTATTGATTAATGAAGATAAGAATCCAAAAGGTACGAGAGTTTTTGGTCCTGTAGCAAGAGAACTGCGGGATAAAAATTATACTAAGATTGTTTCTCTTGCTCCGGAGGTGATTTAAATGTTGGATTCTTTAAAGCAAAAGAAAAATTTCCAGAGAATAAAAATGAGAATCAAAACTGGAGATTTGGTCAAAGTAATTAATGGCAAGGACAAGGGGAAAACTGGTGAGGTTTTAAAAACTATCCCTCTTGAAAATAGAGTAGTTGTAAAGGGAATTAACCTTAGGACTAAACATGTAAAACCAACTCAGGAAGGAGAAACTGGAAGAATACTTACAGAAGAAGCATCTTTACATGCATCAAATGTAATGTTCTTTTCAAAGGATAAAAATCTTACAAGTAAGATTGAATACTTTATTGATAAAGAGGGGGTTAAGAAAAGAAGATTGAAGAAAACTGGTGAAGTTATTGATTAATTTTTCATCAGAAACCAGATTTCAACTTTTTCTAATTTATCAATTCTGACAAAGACCAGAATTAACAAAAAATTATGACTCTAAAAAATCGCTACAAAGAATCAATAAGACCAAAACTTTTAAAGGACCTTGGTCTTAAAAATATTCATCAAGTACCTAAAGTTGTCAAAGTCAACGTTAATAGAGGTCTTGGTGAGGCAGCTTCAAATTCAAAATCTCTGGAAGCCTCTTTAAACGAAATGGCAACAATTACAGGACAAAAGGCCCTTGTAACTAGGGCTAAAAAAGCTATCGCGGGTTTTAAAATTCGTGAGGGCATGCCGATTGGTTGTACTGTTACTTTGAGAGGAGACAGGATGTATTCCTTTTTGGAGAGATTTATAAATCTAGCTTTACCAAGAATAAGAGACTTCAGAGGAGTTAATCCAAAAAGTTTCGATGGGAGAGGGAATTACACCGTTGGAGTGAAAGAACAATTGATTTTTCCTGAAATCTCTTTTGATAAAATAGATTCAATAAGAGGTATGGATATAACAATTGTCACTAGTGCAAAATCAGATCAAGAAGGTAAAGCTCTTTTGAAGGAGTTAGGAATGCCTTTTAGTAAGAATTAAATTAAAACTATGTCAAATCACGATCCTATTTCAGATATGCTTACTCGAATTAGAAATGCGAGTCAAAAAAAGCATACAACCACAACAATCCCAGGTTCAAAAATGTCCTTAAGTATTGCCAAAGTGCTTCAAAAAGAGGGATTCATTTCTGATATTAATGAGGAAGGTGAAGGTTATAAATCACAAATAATACTCGGTCTCAAATATAGTGGTAAAAATAAATTTCCTACCATCAGATCTATGCAAAGAGTTAGTAAACCTGGTTTGAGAATATATAAAAATACTAGAGGTTTACCAAAAGTTCTTGGAGGTCTTGGAGTTGCCATAATTTCAACTTCTAAAGGCGTTATGAGTGATCGCGATGCAAGAAAGCAAGGCATTGGCGGCGAAGTCCTCTGCTATGTTTATTAAGGAGAATTAATCATGTCAAGAATCGGAAAAACACCAGTACTTATTCCAGAGAAAGTTACAGTTGATTTTGATGGATTAATAGTTACAGTGAAAGGCCCAAAGGGTGAGTTAAAACGTCTCATGCCTGAGGGAGTTAGTTTTGATAAGAAAGATAATACTGTTGTTGTAAGCCCCACAACTACCAAAATATATTCAAGGCAGAGACATGGTTTATGTAGAGCCTTAATTGCAAATATGGTTGAAGGGGTTACTCAAGGTTTTTCAAAGAAACTAGAAATTGTTGGCGTTGGATCAAGAGCACAAGTAAAAGGTAAAAACCTAGTTGTAAGTGCAGGATATAGTCATCCTGTAGAAATGATCCCCCCTGATGGTATAACATACAAAGTTGAGAGTAATACAAACGTTACCGTATCTGGAATTGATAAGGAAATTGTTGGCAACGAAGCAGCAAAAATCAGATCAATTAGACCTCCAGAACCATATAAAGGAAAAGGAATTAAATACCATGATGAGAGAATTCTCAGAAAAGCTGGTAAATCTGGCAAAAAATAATTCCATTTAAAAAAATGACCAAACTTTCAAGGAAATTACAAACCCAAAAAAGACATAGAAGATTAAGAAGATTCTTAATTGGAGATGCAACGCGTCCAAGATTGTCTGTTTTTCGCTCTAATAACCATATTTATGCCCAGGTTATAGATGATAGTGCTCAAACAACTATTTGCTCAGCTTCAACTGTTGATAAGGAACTGAAAGAAAAATCTGACAAGTTACCTTCTGATTGTAATTCTTCTTCCATTGTCGGAAAATTATTAGCAAAGAGAGCGATAAAAAAAGGTATTAAGCAAGTAATTTTTGATCGTGGAGGTAATTTATATCACGGTAGAGTAAAGGCACTTGCAGACGCTGCTCGTGAAGCTGGCCTAGAATTCTAACTCTTAATTTTTTACTATGACTGACACTCCAACAAAACCAGAAATTCAATCCAAGAACGATAACGTTCCCGGGGCTATGCCCGTAGAACAAAAAAAGAATAATCGTAATGATCGAAAAAGAAATAGAAGAGGTGATGCAAAAAATCTAGAGAGAGATTCTGATTGGCAAGAAAGAGTTGTTCAAATTCGACGCGTTTCTAAGACTGTTAAGGGTGGAAAAAAAATGAGTTTTAGAGCAATTGTTGTTGTAGGTAATGAAAAAGGTCAAGTTGGAGTTGGAGTTGGTAAAGCAGGGGATGTCATTGGTGCGGTAAGAAAGGGGGTTTCAGATGGTAAAAAAAATCTTGTTAGGGTTCCCTTAACCCCAAGTAATTCAATACCGACTTTATCTAAAGGTCGAGATGGTGCTGCTAACGTACTAATTAGACCAGCCGCCCCAGGTACAGGGGTAATTGCTGGTGGTTCAATAAGAACAGTTTTAGAATTAGCGGGCATAAAAAATGTCTTAGCAAAAAGATTGGGTAGTAAAACACCTTTGAATAATGCAAGAGCTGCTATGGTAGCTCTTTCTCAATTAAGAACACACAAATCTGCCTCAAGGGAGAGAGGCATCTCACTTGAACAGCTCTATTCTTGAAAATTATGACTTCAACATTAAATACACTTAAATCAAACTCTGGCTCGAGAAAGAAAAAATTAAGAAAGGGTAGAGGTATTGCAGCCGGCCAGGGTGCATCATGTGGTTTTGGAATGAGAGGACAAAAGTCACGTTCTGGAAGACCTACACGTCCAGGTTTTGAAGGTGGCCAAATGCCCTTATATAGAAGGGTTCCAAAATTAAAGCACTTTGAAATAATTAATCAAAAGAATTTTTCCATAATAAATTTAGAAAAATTAAATGATTTCAAAGATAACGATACAGTTAACCTTGATTCACTAGTTAAGAAAGGATTGATCTTCAAGCCCAAATTCCCCTTAAAAATCCTTGGTAATGGAAAAATTAATGTAAAGCTCAAAGTCCAAGCTCATGCATTTACAAAAGTTGCAAAACAAAAAATTGAGGACGCAGGTGGATCCTGCGAGCTTATAAATATTAAATAAATTTACTAAAAATTTAGGTAAGCTTCAAAATGTTTGTCAACAAAAGTAGAAATCCTAGCGCTTCTGAAATACTTTCCCAATTATTTTTAAATAAAGAGTTAAGGAGTAGAGTTTTAACTACTTTAGGTCTTCTCCTTTTAGTAAGACTTGGTATATATATCCCTATGCCTGGTATTGATAGGGTCGCTTTTAAAAGTTTTATAGATCAAGGAGGGCAATTAATAGGTTTTTTAGATATTTTTACTGGAGGAGGAATTTCAACCTTAGGAATATTCGCTTTAGGCATACTTCCATTTATTAACGCATCAATTATTATTCAGCTTCTCACTGCTTCATTGCCTGTGCTTGAAGATTTACAAAAAAATGAAGGAGAAGCGGGGAGAAGAAAAATTGCTCAAATAACTAGATATGTTTCATTAGGATGGGGTTTTTTGCAAAGTATAATTTTTTCCTTAATCCTCAGACAATATGCTATTGAGGGGATAAGTGAAACTATATTTGTCTTGCAAACCTCCATTGCCTTGGTTACTGGCTCAATGTTAGTAATGTGGTTTAGTGAAATTATTACTGAGAAAGGGATAGGTCAAGGTGCTTCACTGGTAATTTTTTTGAATATTGTTTCGACTTTACCTAAGGCTCTAAGCTCAACCATTGAAAAAGCTCAAACTGGCGATAGAGGAGATGTTTTAGGTATAGCAGTTTTACTTGGAGTATTTTTACTGACAATTGTTGGGATCATTTTTGTCCAAGAGGGAGCAAGACGCATTCCTATTGTTAGTGCAAAAAGGCAGATAGGAAATTCAACACTACTTCCTACAAGACAAAGTTATTTACCTTTGAAATTAAATGCAGGAGGAGTCATGCCTATCATATTTGCATCTGCTTTAATCTTTTTACCTATAACTATCGCAAATGTTACGGGCAATCCAGTCTTAATCAAGTTGGCCAGTAGTTTAAATCCAGGATCTTCTAATCCATGGCCATATGCTCTTACATTCTTCTCCTTGATTTTGGGTTTCTCCTATTTTTATGCATCTCTTACTATCAATCCAGTTGATGTAGCTTCAAATTTAAAGAAAGGAGGAGTAGCGATACCGGGAGTTAGACCAGGAACTAATACAGCAAACTACCTATCAGGTATACAAAATAGGTTGACTTTATTGGGAGGATTATTTCTGGGTTCAGTAGCCATAATCCCAGCTGCAGTAGAAAGAGCTACAAATGTTCAGACCTTTCAAGGTTTAGGAGCAACATCATTACTTATTCTTGTGGGTGTTGCTATAGATACTGCTAAGCAAATTCAAACTTATGTTATTTCACAAAGGTATGAGGGACTAATTAACAATTAATGAAGAAACATTTACTATTCTTAGGAGCTCCTGGGGCAGGAAAAGGGACCCAAGCGGAATTGCTAAGTCAAACTAATTCTTATTTACACCTTTCTACTGGTGAATTATTAAGAAAAGAAATCGAAATGAATACTACCCTGGGTCTTCAGGTAAAGGATATTATGAATCGAGGAGAACTTGTTAGTGATGAACTTGTATTAAAGATCGTTAGACAAAATTTAGTCAAGGATAATAGTGGTTGGATTCTTGATGGTTACCCAAGAAATTTATCTCAAGCAAATTCATTGAATGAAGTCTTGAATGAAATAAATCAGCCTTTGGAATTAGTTTTTTATTTAGATATTCCAGAAGAAGTACTAATAAAACGTTTGCTTTTAAGAGGGAGAAAAGATGATACGGAAGAGACAATTAGAACAAGAGTTGATATTTATAAAAAAACTACAGAACCATTAATTCAATATTTTAAGGATCTCTCATTGTTAGAATATATTAATGCTGATAGAGATTTAAAAACAATTTCCTCTGATATCAAACAAAAAATGGCTTGATGATGATGTAGTATATAGTATTAACGTTTTATTTGTTAAACCCCTATGAAGGTCCGATCTTCAGTCAAAAAAATTAGTCCTGACGATCAGATCGTGAGGAGAAGAGGTAAAATCTATGTTATTAACAAGAAAAGACCTCGCAATAAACAGCGTCAGGGTTAAATTTCAACCCTCAAATTTAAACTTTTACTTATTCAAAACACGTGGCCAGGATTGCAGGAATTGACATACCTCGCGAAAAGCGAGTTGAAATTGCACTTACATACGTCTATGGAATTGGTTTAACGAGATCAAAGCTAATTCTTGCTAATACGGGCGTAAACCCCGATATTCGTGTCAAAGACCTTTCAGATTCTGATGTGCAAAAACTAAGAGGTGCCACAGAAGAATTCACTTTAGAAGGGGATTTGAGAAGAAAAGAGGGAATGGCTTTAAAACGTCTACAAGATATAGGGTGTGTAAGAGGAAGAAGACATAGAATGAGTCTTCCAGTAAGGGGTCAAAGAACTAGAACCAATGCAAGAACAAGACGGGGTTCTAGGAAAACAGTTGCTGGAAGAAAAAAATAAGTAACTAAATCTATTTACAAATTCAAGAATTAACTTAAAACATCATGGCAGCTACAGTTAAAAAAACAGGTTCAAAGAAATCTAAACGTAATGTACCTAATGGTGTGGTACATATCCAAAGCACATTTAATAATACTATAGTCTCAATTACTGACACCTCTGGTCATGTAATTTCTTGGTCTTCCGCAGGCGCAAGTGGATTTAAAGGCGCTAGGAAAGGTACGCCATTTGCTGCTCAAACAGCTGCTGAAGCTGCAGCTAGAAGAGCGCTTGATCAAGGTATGAGGCAAATAGAAGTACTTGTTAGAGGGCCTGGCGCAGGTAGGGAAACGGCCATAAGAGCTTTACAAGTGGCCGGATTAGAAATAACTCTAATAAGAGATGTAACCCCATTACCTCATAATGGATGTAGAAGACCTAAACGGAGACGCGTTTAGATCTTAACCATTCTCAAACCCCCCCCCCCCAAAAAAAAAACTCTTAACCTCATTATTTTCCGTGTTGCAATACCAGATTGACAGAATCGACCATCAAATAGCAGATGATCGCTCCCAAACAGGAACTTTTTTAATTGGCCCTTTAGAAAGGGGACAAGCTACAACTTTGGGTAATTCCCTTAGAAGAGTCCTTATGGGAGGACTTGAAGGGAGTGCAGTTACTGCAGTAAGAATAGCAGGAATTAATCATGAATATGCAACTATTCCTGGAGTTAGAGAAGACGTCTTAGATATTCTTCTTAATTGCAAGCAACTATCAATAAATAGCACTAATCCAGAGCTCGAAATCGGTAGGTTAGTAGCTAGTGGTCCAATGGAGGTAAAGGCTAACGACATTCAATTCTCCTCTCAAGTTGAAATTGTTGATGGCGAAAAACCGATTGCGACTATACAGGAGGGTCATAACTTAGAGTTGGAAATCCATGTTGAAAGAGGTGTTGGATATAGACCCGTCGATCGAAAGAGTGAAGAGACAACTGCTATTGATTTGCTTCAAATAGATGCTGTATTTATGCCGGTGAAGAGAGTGAACTTTACGATTGATGAAACTGCTGTAGCAGAAGGCGGAACGGGAAGAGAAAGATTAAAAATGGAGGTAGTAACAGATGGCTCAACCAGTCCTGACGATGCTATTGCTGAAGCTGCAAATCAATTAATAGAACTCTTCCAACCCCTTGCTACTGTCACAATGGTTGAAGAAATTCCTGAAGAACCTGAACCATCTCCTGAAGCTCAAATTCCTCTCGAGGAACTAAATTTGTCCGTTAGAGCATATAATTGTTTGAAACGGGCGCAAGTTAACTCAGTTTCGGATTTAATGGGCTTCAGCTATGAAGATCTTCTTGAAATTAAAAACTTTGGCTCTAAATCCGCAGATGAGGTGATTGAAGCTCTTGAGCGCATAGGCATTTCTATTCCACAAAGCAGAACATCTGTTTAACAATTTTTAAGATTATGAGACACCAACTTAGAATTCCATTATTAAGTAAACCTGCTGATCAGAGGAAAGCACTTCTAAGAGGTTTAACTACACAATTAATTAGAGAAGGTAGAGTAACAACAACAAAAGCTAGGGCAAAAGCTTTAAGGAATGAAGCTGAAAGAATGATTTCACTCGCCAAAGAGGGAAGTTTGGCTTCTAGGAGAAGGGCTATTGGATATATTTATGATAAAAAATTAGTTCATTCATTATTTGAAAAAGCAAAGGAAAGATATGGAGATAGAAATGGTGGTTATACACGCATTGTCAGAACTGTATCTAGAAAAGGTGATAACGCTCAGATGGCCATAATCGAGCTTGTTTAAGTTAGTTAATAAGGGCTTTTACTAAAAAATAACTTTTGAAAAGGGTAGCTTTACTAGTCCAATATGATGGATCTCATTATTCAGGTTGGCAAAAACAAAAAAATGCCACTACTGTTCAAGAAATTTTAGACAGAGCTCTCTTTAAGATTACAAATCATACAGTAAAGACTTTTGCAGCAGGGAGGACTGATGCTGGGGTTCATGCATCAGGTCAAGTAGTACACTTTGATGTTGATTGTGTTGTTCCAGGAAATAGTTATTCTGATATCTTAAATGGTCTTTTACCCTCATCAATTAGGATCTTGGAATCAGTTGAGGTAAAAGATAGTTGGCATGCATGCTATTCAGCGATGTATAGACATTATCGATATGTCATTAATAACAGTAAATTCCCAAACTTGTTCATCAATAATTGGTCATGGCATAGATATCAAAAAGTATTAGATGAAGTTTTAATGTTAAATGCATCCAGGAAAATGATAGGAGAACATGATTTTTTTACTTTTCAGAAAAGTGGTAGTAATAGAACAAACTCAATTACAAAAATAAAAAATATAGATATTAATAGAGTAGAAGATTTGATTTTTGTTGATATTAAAGCTACTGGTTTTCTATATGGAATGGTCCGCCTAATTATTGGTCAACTAGTTTTAGTTGGAGAAAACAAAATATCGCCAGAAATTTTTACAGATAGATGGGTAAACAAAAAGAAAAATGATATTAAAGAATCTGCTCCAGCTAAGGGGTTATGCTTTGTAAATGCTGTTTATGAAGAAAATGTTTTTAAAAAGATTAATAACAATGATTTTTTCCCTGTATTTTTAATTAAGGGTTTTTCTTAAGTAAGGTTTAATTAAGCGAATTTTTTGTGTAAATCATTCAAAACTGTTGTTTAATATTCCTTCAATAAGGTAGAATTTAGAACTAATTTAAATTTTATTTGCAGAAATTTGGTAAATGAATAAAACAATTACTCCATCTTTAGAAACAATTGAAAGAAATTGGTTTTTAGTTGACGCAAAAGATAAGACGCTTGGTAGACTTGCTACAGAAATTGCAACTGTATTGAGAGGTAAGAATAAACCAACATTTACACCTCATCTAGATACTGGAGATTTTGTCATTGTAGTAAATGCCGAGAAAGTTGAGGTAACAGGTAAAAAAGCATCACAAAAATTGTATAGGAGACATTCTGGAAGACCTGGTGGAATGAAAATTGAAAAATTTGAGTCTTTACAAGAAAGAATTCCTGAAAGAATCATCGAGCAAGCTGTTAAGGGCATGCTGCCTCATAACTCTTTAGGAAGACAGCAATTTAAAAAACTAAAAGTTTATAAAGGTGCTGATCATCCTCATGCTGCTCAGAATCCTGTATTATTAAATAGTTAATTTATTAAAATGAATAGTCAAATAAAAAACAAAGCTGTGTATTGGGGAACTGGAAGAAGAAAAACTTCAGTAGCTAGAGTTCGCTTGATTCCAGGAAATGGACTAATAAAAATTAATGGTCGTGCTGGAGATGATTACTTAAACTTTAATCCTCTGCACTTAAATTCAATAAAAGCACCATTGCAAACATTAGGCCTTGAAAATTCGTATGATATCTTGGTAAATGTTTTTGGTGGTGGATTGACTGGTCAAGCAGATGCTATAAAGCAAGGGGCAGCTCGAGCACTTTGCGAATTATCTCCTGACAATAGGAAACCGCTAAAAACGGAAGGCCATCTGAGTAGAGATCCTAGAGCTAAGGAAAGAAGAAAATATGGTCTTAAAAAAGCTAGAAAAGCTCCTCAATTCTCTAAACGTTAAAACAATTTAAATTATGCCAAAATCAGAAATACACCCAAAATGGTATCCAGATGCAAAAGTTATTTGTAATGGAGAAGTTGTAATGACTACTGGCTCCACGCAGCCTGAATTACATGTTGATGTTTGGAGTGGTAATCATCCCTTCTTCACTGGTACTCAAAAGATTCTTGATACAGAAGGTAGGGTTGATAGGTTTATGAAAAAATACGGAATGGGTTCAGCTAATTCAGCCACATCAAAAGATCAAAAAGAAGAAACAGATTCTAAAAAATAGAATTTTCAAAATTAAGCATAATTTCAATTGGAATACTCAACATTAATTGCAAGGTTGAAAACTGCTTCAGAAAGTTTTGATAATTTGGAAGTGCAACTTGCAGATCCTGATATAGCTAATGATCCAAAAAAATTAGAATCAATAGCAAGAGAAAGATCAAAATTGGAACCTTTGGTGATTGATTTTAATAAGTTGCTTGATACTGATAAAGAAATCGAAGATTCAAAAAATCTACTAAAAGAGAATAGAAATGATAAAGAAATGGAATCTTTGATAAATGAGGAGTTAATAACTTTAGAGGAATCTAAGAGTGAACTGATTCAAAAAACTACAATCGCCTTATTGCCAAAAGACCCAAGAGATGAAAGAAGTGTAATGTTAGAAATCAGAGCCGGTGCTGGAGGTAACGAGGCTTGTATCTGGGCGGGTGATTTAGCAAGAATGTATGAAAGATATGGACTAAAAATTGGATGGTCTGTAAAACCTGTTAGTGCTTCCGAGTCAGATATGGGTGGATTTAAGGAGTTAGTTATCTCCGTTAAGGGAGATTCTGTATATAGTCAACTTAAATTTGAGGCTGGTGTACATAGAGTCCAAAGAGTTCCAGCTACTGAATCTCAAGGTAGAGTTCACACCTCTACTGCTACAGTTGCCGTTATGCCTGAGGCTGATCCTGTTGAGGTTAAAATTGATCCAACAGATCTAGAGGTTGGAACAGCAAGATCAGGAGGTGCAGGGGGACAAAATGTTAATAAGGTAGAGACAGCTATTGATCTTCTCCATAAGCCTACAGGAATAAGAGTTTTTTGTACTCAAGAGAGATCACAATTGCAAAATCGCGAACGTGCAATGGAAATTTTAAGAGCCAAATTGTATGAAATTCAATTAAAAGAAGCCAATGCAAAAGAGAGATCACAAAGGCTTTCCCAGGTAGGAACAGGCGATAGAAGTGAAAAAATCAGAACTTATAATTTTAAAGATAACAGGACAACTGATCATAGATTAGGTTCCAATTTTTCTCTTGAGCCAATTCTTGCTGGTCAATTAGAAGAAGTGATTAATGCATGCATAGCGCAAGAACAAAAAAGAATGATGGAAGATTTTAATAAAGAAGTAAATTAAGATATTTTTATTAGATTGAAACCCCTATTACGTATTTACTCCATTCTTTATGCTTGCCAGAGTCAATTTGTCTTGTAGCTTCAAAATTAAGATTACTTAATGGACGATAAGGCCGACGTTTTAAGGGCATATTCGCCTCTTCGGGGGTTCGATTACCTTTTTGTACATTACATCTGAGACATGCTGTAGTAACATTTTCCCAGTTATCTGTTCCACCTCTGCTTCTCGGTAAAACATGATCTATTGATAGGTCACTACCCCTATAGTTACAGTATTGGCAAGAATTATTATCTCTCAGAAGAATATTTTTTCTTGTTAAAGAAACCTCTCTAAAAGGAACTTTGACGTAGTAACGAAGTCTTATAACTGTAGGCAATTTTTTCCCGCTATGTATTGAATATGTTTTATCTTCCTCTAAGCTTTCTGCTTTACCTTTAATCATCAAAATAACTGCTCTTCGCCAGGAAGTGATGTTTAAAGGTTCATAAGATGCATTTAGAACTAGAGTCTGGCCCATGCCAAAATACAATTTACATGTCATGCTAACTGTATATTTCAATAAGCGCATATATTTGTGCAAAGTTAATTCAAAATAGGTAAACAAATCAGGTATTTAATTTTGACAAATTTCCAAATTTTGAAAAAGATATAGATTTAAAACAAAGAGCATGGATTGAAGTTAAAGGTAAAGCAATAGAAACAAACGTTAGACAGTTAATATCAAAATTAAATAAAAAATTTTGAATGTTTGCAAAATAATTGATAATGTATAAGAACTGGAGAGGTGGCTGAGTGGTTGAAAGCGGCTCCCTGCTAAGGAGTTACAGGAGGTAACTTTTGTCGAGGGTTCGAATCCCTCCCTCTCCGTGTTTTTGGTAGAGCATGGAAGTTCATAATGTTCCTGAAGCTAGTGATACTAATACTTTTGCAGAAATAGGAAAATCAGAGACACTCACAGAGTATCACAGAATTTCATGTTTGGAGGGTAGGAAATAGGGTAGGAAATTATTTGGTAGAGGGTAGGAAATTGCAGTCGTAGGAGTGTATGCCTGCATCACGACAAAACCACTCGACAGATATGGCTAAAAAGTATGAATTAAAAACTTTCAATTATTTCTTTGGTTGAATAAATTCCTACAAATGGTGATGTAAATTCTTTAATAATTCCTGTACTTTTTCCTAATAAACTATTTTGAACAGTTATTAAATCTCCTTCTTTTACAAAAGGATTTCTTCTCGAACCTTTTTTTGCTCTAGCAGAATAAGAAATATTTTTGTTTAAAATTGTTCCATCTTTATTGTACCTTATCAAAATAATTTTTCCTGATAGAGGTTTTATCGGTCCAGTCAAATTTATCGCATCTGATAATGAAGCTTCTAAAGGTAAACTTACAGGTCCAGGATTTTCGACTCTACCGAAAATATTTACTTTTATCAATTTTGGAGAAAGACCGCTTAGGATTGATTTTGGGATTATATCTGAAGAAGCAGATGCGAGCTTTGGTAAAAATATTCTATCTCCATCAAATAATCTAATATCATTAGTAGGATCATTTTCATTTAGAAAAGAAGTAAAGTCGACAACCGCTCTTTTTTTTCCACCTCCTTTCCCAATAGGTATATCTCTAATTATTTCGATGCGAGACAAATCAGCTTTAGAAGTTATTCCTCCGGCGTTTCTAATTGCATTAGAGATGGAGGTAATTTTATCAGTATTTTTTATATTGATATTATTTGAAATTTCACGATTATTAGTTGATACAACCTTTTTCTCTTGAGAAAATACCTTATTAGTTGATACAACCTTTTTCTCTAGAGAAAATACCTCACTATTTTCATCCATCAAAGTAGGCATTAAGCTGTAACTAGGAAATTCATAAATCCCTGGATTTCTAACTTCACCTTGAATTGATACTCTCAAAGGCTTAAACTTTGCAATTCTTACTGTTATCTCAGGATCGTGCATGAATTCAAAATATCTTTTAGTTAATAATTCAGACAGCTCAGATGTCGTTAAACCTCGAACATAAGTTTCATAAATTTCTGGAAGAAGTATTTCCCCTTCTGGGTTCACTTTATAATTTCCATTAAACATTTTAAAATTGAAATCAATGGATAAAATATCACCAGTATCGATCATGTAATCTTTTAACTCTTCTTTAGACTTCAAATAGTCAATTTGAATGTCGTCTTTAATCTCAAAAGTCGAATTATCACTTTCTGCCTTGACGAGGTCAAATATAAAAACAGATATCAAAACATTAAAAATAAAAAGCAATTTTAAATTACTTTTAAATGAAAGTAATCCAAAAAATTTTTCAGGAATATTTTCTTGAACTCTCAAGAATCAGAAATCAATTTGCTTTTAGTTTACTATTTTTCTAGTCTTATAGCTATCTAGTAAAATATTTATTCTTTTACTGAAGTTGATAAAAGAATATTTTGAATTAGGTTAATACTTTTTATAACAATTACAGATATAAGTCCCATAGCGAAAAGTCTGCATCTCCAGATGATCTATGCATCCATGATAATTTCCATTGATTATTTATTTTCTTTAATATCGCAGTAACTGTAGCTAAGTCGCTATTTTGAATGTCTTTGTAAACAAAACTAGATCTCAAAATAAAAACACAAATAGCAACATCATCCGATAAAAATTCTAATTTAAAAATCTCAAATATATGGCTCTTTCGAAGAATATTAAATTAAATGCTTTGGTCAAGGAAATATTATCTGAAAAAATAAAATCAAATATTTCAAGTGAAATTGATAAAAGTGTTTCAGATGAATTAGATAAAATAAAGAAGAGAATATCTAAATTAGAGAAATCACAAAAATAATTTAGTTATTTGATTTCTTTCTTAGTGGGAATATTGATAGGTAAAAATTCATAAGTTTGCTTGTCCGTTAACGATGTATTTTTTATGGTCAGTCAGGAGTTTAGCAATAGCATTAAATATTTAATCCTTGGTTAATCAACTCCTAATTCCACCCAATCTCCATTATCCAAATACATCCCCAAACCATTTAAATTAAGATGTTAAATTGCAGTAAAAACAAACTGGGTAGGATTTAGGGTAGGAAATCCTACTTTCTTATTTTTTATTCTTCCATATAGTTCCATATGCTTCCATATGAGTTCACTCTAAACTCCTCCCTCTCCGTGATTTATTTAGAAAATTTTTAATTAATATTTGTTTTAAAACAAGTTAAGATTAATATCTTTAAGGTCATAAATAGAATTTAAAATCAAGTCAGCACCTGCATCTCTAAGATTTGTTTCGTAAGAATTACGTTCTTTTAATCGAGAATTTAAATGTAAATGAGGGGGAGCAATTCCGATACTAATGAATTTCTGAGATGGTATTTCTTTTCTAGCGTTTATAACTGTATTTATATCTGCAATAGTATCTCCTACATATGCAATGGGAATATTTGATTCGCCAAGTTTATCTCCAATAAGCTTTTTTGATAAGTTAATAAAACCTTTAGGATCAGGTTTTTCAGGGGCATCTCCCATAGATATTAATGGTGGTGATTTTAGTCCAAGTCTTTTTTCTAAAACAAATTTTGCAGAAGCAGACTCTGCACCACTAACAAAACCCCAGATTATTCCATTACCTTGAATTAAATCAAAAAACTTTTTATCAACTAATAACTCTTCATTTGTTATGTAACCAGACCAATATTTACTATCTTTATTTGGATCTCCACCAAAGTAAAACTCTTCAAAACATTTTACTATTTCCTCTCTTGGAGGAATTTTAAGGTTTAAGTTCTCTTTTTTTATACATCTTTTTATAAGTTCTAAACTTAAATCCCAGTCATTATTCCAGATCCCTTCATTTTTCGCATTATCAATATCTATATAACTTGGCTCCCATCCGGAAAATTTGTAAACTGTTTTTTTTAATGAAAGTCTGTAACTATTTTCTACGCTGCGGATTACCCCATCAATATCAAATAAAATTAAACCAATATTTTTCAATTAATTTACTTACATCATTATTATAAAAGATTAGTATTCTTATAAAGAAAAAGCAAAGAAAAACATTCTATTTATAAATCATGGATTATCTAAACTTTATTTTATAGATATCCTCTTGGAGTGAGAAATATTTCGTCAACTAATGTTGTTTGCGAATTGCCAATAATAACGATTGATAACATATCAATCTCTTTAAAAGGAATAGTGTTTAAAGTAAAAAACTTTTTGGTTTGATTTTCTCTCCCTACTTGTCTAGCTATTAAAACTGGAGTATCACCATGCCTAGATTGTAAACATATATCTATTACACTTTTTAGCTGCCAATTTCTTTCAATGGATTGAGGATTAAATAAAGCTATTACAAAGTCACCCACAAGTGCTCCTTCAATTCTTTTTTCTATAAAAGACCATGGAGTTAATTTATCGCTTAAGCTTACTGAACAAAAGTCATTCATTAGTGGTGCTCCACTAATCGCAGCAGCTAATTGAACACTACTTATACCTGGATGTACTTCAAAGTAAGGCCTATATTCTTTTTTGATTTTTTGAAGTAACTCCAAAAGTAAACCAGCCATTCCATAGAATCCAGATTCCCCTGAAGAAATTAAAGCTACTTTTATTCCTTCCTGGGCTAGTTGAATTGCTTTACTGCATCTTTCTTTTTCTTCAGTAAGTTTACTTTCAATTAAAACTTGATCATTCCTTTTTAAGGATTTTATTAAATCTAAATACATTTTGTATCCAATCCAAACAGTACATCTTGAAAGTGCTTTTCTTGCATTGTTGGTTAAGAAGGAAATATCACCTGGCCCACTTCCAATAATATGGATTTCGCCATGGGTTGGATTATATTGATTTTTTGATTCTGCTACAGCGATAGTTACTGCGCCAGATTGATTTTTAAAAATTCTTTTTTCTTCTAATAATTTTGATTCTTCTCCTGCTGCGAGTAAGCAAGAGGCTTCTGCTACGGAAGGGGTACCAATTTCATTTTGCACAACATTTGATGGATTTGGAACAGTTATTGTTGAAAGATCTTCTTTACTAAAAAACTTTATAGGCAAGTTTTTTTCTTTAGCAAGTTCTAAAATTCCTTTCTCATCTTTTTTAATGTCAATAGTTGCAAATCCCGCAATTGATTGCTGTGATAAATTTTCTGACTCTAAAAAATTATTTAAAGAATTTGTTATTAATTCTTTGCTTGTATTTCTTTCACATCCAATACCAACCCATAATACGGGAGGATGCCAAGTAGTTTCATGCTTTTTGAATATGCTTACATGAAATGTTGAATCTGGTTTTTCAGTTTCTTTTTTATCAATTTGATTAATAATCTCAGCTGATTCTGAAGTTTTCCACAAGCTATTACCAGATAATTGTTTGCAAAATATTTCTCCGTTCTTAGCTTGTTTAATTACTAATTTTGACCAATCCTTTATATTGCCAGATCTTTTCCAGCCCCATTGATTCCCAAATGCATCAAGATTCAATAAGCTTTGATCATTGGAATTATTAGTTTCTATAATTTCGCCACCAAGTAAATTAGCAATTTGACATGCAATATTTTGAGTATTTGACTGATGTAAGCCAATTAAAGGAACTATCTTGGAACATTTGTTGTCCATAACTATTATTCCTGGATCTTGATCTTTAGAGGTTAAAAATGGATTAATTATGCGTATTGATGCAGCAATTGAGCCTATAAAAATTATTAAATCTATCTCCGGCCATTTTTTTAGTAAGATTTCTCTAGGTTTTTGTAGTTGAATAAGTTCATTTTCGTTTCCATCTTCTTTTGAAGAACCAGCAATATATATGTCTTTGACAAATTCGGTTTTTTTAAGCCTTTTTAAAATTTCTTTTGAATTATTAGATAGACCTATCGCAATGCCTTTCAAATTAGAAACTATTGATAGTAACTTTGAAATTATATCCTGTCGCTGGATTTAAAAAATTTTCTTTGAAATATAAAAAAAAATTTAAGAAATTTATATAAAATTTGAGTAAAAATACTTATAATTTAGTCATAGACTGGAATTTAACAAAATATTCATATAGTAACAATCATTAGAACATTTGTTACGTTAATGCATAACGAAAGAATCTTTGCCTTATTATTTTTGAAACGAATATCTAAAGTTCCGAAGTTTTCGTTTTCTTGAACATTATTATTAAAAATAGGTTCAAGATCCGATTAATCGGCTTTAATGTCAATTATTTTCGAGGTGCTAGATGACCATCAGCCCACCAGAAAGTGGAGAAAAAAACAAAAAAGTTTTGGAAGATCCTGTCAAGGCCGATCCAAGACCTATTGATTTTGCCAAATTAGATAAGCCAGGTTTCTGGTCAACTAAATTATCTAAAGGTCCAAAAACTACAACTTGGATCTGGAATTTGCATGCTGATGCACATGATTTCGATGTGCATACAGGCGATGCTGAAGAAGCAACAAGAAAAATCTTTTCAGCTCATTTTGGACACCTTGCAGTTATTTTCATATGGATGAGTGCTGCATTTTTCCATGGAGCTAGATTTTCTAATTATTCAGGTTGGTTAGCAGATCCAACTCATGTTAAACCCGGAGCTCAACAAGTATGGGCTGTTGTGGGTCAAGAAATGCTTAATGCTGATCTTGGTGCTAACTACAACGGCATTCAAATCAGTTCAGGAATATTTCACATGTGGCGAGCATGGGGAATAACTAACGAAACTGAGTTAATGGCTTTAGCTATAGGTGCTGTAGTAATGGCGGCACTTATGCTTCATGCAGGAATTTTTCACTATCACAAGGCAGCTCCAAAAATGGAGTGGTTTCAAGATATTGAGTCTATGCTTAACCATCATATTGCTGGTTTAGTAGGTCTAGGATCCTTAGCCTGGGCAGGACATTGTATTCATATTGGAGCTCCTACAGCTGCTCTTTTAGATGCAATTGATGCAGGTTCTCCTCTAGTTATCAATGGGAAGGAAATAGCAACTATTGCAGATATGCCAATGCCTCATCAACTCTGCGATCCGCAGATTATCGGTCAGATATTTCCAGGATTAGCAAGTGGTACAGGTAATTTCTTCAGTTTAAATTGGTTAGCTTTCTCAGACTTTCTTACCTTTAAAGGTGGATTGAACCCTGTGACAGGAAGCTTATGGATGACTGATGTTTCTCATCATCATTTAGCTTTTGGTGTTATAGCAATAATTGGCGGTCATATGTATAGAACCAACTATGGTATTGGTCATAGCATGAAAGAAATATTAGATTCACAACAAGGAGACCCAATATTATTTCCTGCTCCTAAAGGTCACCAAGGTCTTTTTGAGTTCATGGCTGAAAGTAGACATGCGCAGCTATCAGTAAACCTTGCGATGCTTGGATCAATAAGCATTCTCGTATCTCATCATATGTACGCGATGCCACCATATCCATATATAGCTACTGACTACATGACAGTTCTTGGGTTGTTTACCCATCACATGTGGATAGGTGGCCTATTCATAGTAGGTGCAGGTGCTCATGCTGGAATTGCAATGGTTAGAGATTACGATCCAGCAAAACATATTGATAATGTATTAGACAGAATTCTTAAAGCAAGAGATGCCTTAATCAGTCACTTAAACTGGGTATGCATGTGGTTAGGATTCCATAGCTTTGGACTCTATATTCATAACGACACAATGAGGGCTTTAGGTAGACCTCAAGATATGTTTAGTGATTCTGCAATTCAACTTCAACCAATATTTGCTCAATGGGTTCAAAGCATTCAAGCTTCAGCCGTTGGTACTTCTATATTAGCTGGTACAGCAGAAGCTTTACCTCATAAAGCTATAAGTGAAGTATTTAATGGAAGTTTAGTTGAAGTAGGTGGAAAGGTTGCTATCGCTCCAATCCCCTTAGGAACTGCTGACTTGATGATTCATCATATCCATGCATTCCAAATACACGTAACAGTTTTAATTCTTCTCAAAGGTGTTCTTTATGCCAGAAGCTCAAGATTGATACCTGATAAAGCATCATTAGGATTTAGATTTCCATGTGATGGTCCTGGTAGAGGAGGCACATGTCAAGTTTCTTCTTGGGATCATGTTTTCTTAGCACTCTTCTGGATGTATAACTGCTTATCAATTGTTATTTTCCATTTTTCTTGGAAGATGCAAAGTGATGTTTGGGGACTAACTGGAGGTAACTTCACTCAAAGCGCAATTACTATTAATGGCTGGTTAAGAGATTTCCTTTGGGCGCAATCTTCTCAGGTTTTGACCAGTTATGGTTCAGCTATAAGTATGTATGGTTTGATGTTCTTAGGGGCACACTTTATCTGGGCATTTAGCTTAATGTTTTTATTCAGCGGAAGAGGTTACTGGCAAGAGCTTTTTGAGTCAATTGTTTGGGCTCATAACAAACTTAAAGTTGCTCCAACAATTCAACCAAGAGCACTATCAATTACTCAAGGTCGCGCAGTTGGCGTTACTCACTTCTTAGTAGGCGGTATCGCGACTACTTGGGCCTTCTTCCACGCTCGCCTTTTCGGCCTGGGCTAATTACCTGAACTTCACCTTTTTAATACAATGGCAACAAAATTTCCATCATTTAACCAGGGTCTAGCTCAGGACCCTACAACCCGACGAATATGGTACGGAATAGCTACTGCCCACGACTTTGAAAGTCATGATGGTATGACCGAAGAAAAGCTTTATCAGAAGCTTTTCTCTACACATTTTGGTCATCTAGCAATAATCGCTCTCTGGGTAGCTGGTAATTTATTTCATATTGCTTGGCAAGGTAACTTTGAGCAATTTGTACTTGATCCAACCCACGTTCGTCCTATTGCTCATGCTATTTGGGATCCTCATTTTGGATCTGGTATCACAGAAGCAATGACACAAGCTGGAGCTAGTGGTCCAGTAAACATAGCTTACTCAGGTCTCTATCATTGGTGGTACACAATTGGAATGAGAACTAATGAGCAACTGTTCCAAGCTTCAATATTCATGAGTATTTTGGCTTGTTGGACTCTATTTGCAGGTTGGTTACATTTACAGCCAAAATTCAGACCTTCTTTAGCTTGGTTTAAAAATGCAGAGTCAAGATTAAATCATCACTTAGCAGTATTATTTGGTTTTAGTAGTATCGCTTGGACAGGTCATTTAGTTCATGTTGCTATACCTGAATCAAGAGGACAGCATGTAGGTTGGGATAATTGGTTAACAGTCCTTCCACACCCTGCAGGATTAGCTCCTTTCTTTACTTTAAACTGGGGGGCATATGCTCAAAATCCTGATTCTCTAGACCAAGTATTTGGAACAGCTGAGGGAGCTGGAACAGCAATCTTTACTTTCTTAGGTGGTCTACATCCTCAAAGTGAAGCATTATGGCTTACAGATATTGCGCATCACCATATTGCGATTGGAACAGTTTTTGTAATTGCTGGTCATATGTATAGAAATACTTTTGGTATTGGTCATAGCCTCAAAGAAATTACAGAAGCTCATAATACAAGACACCCTAATGATCCCCATAAAGGTAGTTTCGGAATTAATCATGATGGAATTTACGAAACTGTAAATAATTCATTACATTTCCAACTTGGACTAGCATTAGCATCACTTGGTGTGGCAACTTCTCTTGTAGCTCAACATATGGGTGCACTTCCTTCTTACGCTTTTATTGCCAGGGACTACACTACACAATCTGCTTTATATAGTCATCATCAGTACATAGCAATGTTCTTGATGGTTGGTGCATTTGCACACGGAGCTATTTTCTTTGTAAGAGATTATGATCCCGAATTAAATAAAGATAATGTATTAGCAAGAGTTCTTGGAACAAAGGAAGCTTTGATAAGTCACCTTAGCTGGGTAACAATGTTGCTAGGATTCCACACTCTTGGAATTTATGTTCATAACGACGTTGTTGTAGCTTTTGGTAATCCTGAAAAGCAAATTTTAATTGAGCCAGTATTTGCTCAATTTGTGCAAGCTGCTCAAGGTAAGATGATGTACGGCTTTAACGCTTTATTATCTGATCCTACAAGTTCAGCAAGTCTCGCTGCTAATTCATTACCAGGTAATCATTACTGGATGGACCTCATCAATAGACAAGATGCACTAAGTGCTTTCTTACCTATCGGTCCTGCAGATTTCTTAGTCCACCATGCTATCGCTTTAGGTCTTCATACAACTGCTTTAATCCTTATCAAAGGTGCACTTGATGCCAGAGGAACAAAATTAATTCCTGATAAGAAAGATTTAGGATATGCATTCCCTTGCGATGGCCCCGGACGTGGAGGTACTTGTGATAGTTCATCTTGGGACGCCATGTACTTAGCTATGTTCTGGGCATTAAATTTAATAGCATGGGTAACTTTTTACTGGCATTGGAAACACCTAGCAATATGGCAGGGTAATGTTGCGCAATTTAATGAATCAGGAACTTATCTAATGGGTTGGTTCAGAGATTATCTATGGCTAAACTCTGCGCAACTTATTAACGGATATAATCCATTCGGAGTTAACTCTTTATCTCCTTGGGCCTGGATGTTCCTATTCGGGCACTTAGTTTGGGCTACTGGTTTTATGTTCCTAATATCATGGCGTGGTTACTGGCAAGAATTAATTGAAACATTGGTTTGGGCACATCAGCGTACTCCAATAGCTAATCTTGTTGGATGGAGAGATAAGCCAGTTGCACTTTCAATTGTCCAAGCTAGATTAGTTGGACTGGCACATTTCACGATTGGAAACATTCTTACATTCGGTGCATTCCTTATTGCATCAACTTCAGGTAAGTTTGGTTAAATTTTTCTTAAATAATTTAAATCACCACATTTGTGGTGATTTTTTTTGTTTAATTTTAATGTTCTAAATTAAGTTAAAATTATATAAATATTATCAAATATAAATGTCAGATATAAAAAAATTAATTTCTATTATTATCCCTGTTTTCAATGAAAGTGAGAGTATTGGTTTTTTATTGAATGAAGTTATAAATGTAATGTCATTTCATAAATTTAATTTTGAATTGATTGTTGTAAATGATGGTTCTAAAGATGATACTCATCAAGTATTAAAACAATTTTCTCTCAAAATTAAAGAATTGTCAGTAATTTCTCTTCGCAAAAATTATGGTCAAACTGCAGCAATGTCAGCTGGTTTTGATAATTCTAAAGGCGATATTGTCATTACTTTGGATGGTGATCTACAGAATGATCCAAATGATATTCCTAAATTAATTTCTGAAATTAATAATGGCTATGATTTGATTTGTGGGTGGAGGTTTGATAGAAAAGATAAATTAATTAATAGAAAAATACCATCAAAAATAGCGAATAAATTAATAGCTCACGTAACAGGGTTGAAATTGCATGACTATGGATGTTCATTAAAAGCTTTTAAGAAAGAAATAATAAATGATATTAAGTTGTATGGTGAACTTCACAGGTTTCTGCCCGTTTTAGCAAATATTGAAGGTGCAAAAATCAAAGAAATTAAAGTCAATCATAGAAGCAGGCAATATGGATCTAGTAAATATGGAATCGATAGAACTTTTAGAGTTTTAATGGATTTACTAACTGTTTGGTTTATGACTAAATTTTTAACAAGACCAATGTATGGATTTGGTTTTGTTGGAATTATAAGTATTTTCATTAGCCTAGCAATGAGTTCTTATTTAATAGTTTTAAAAATAATGGGTGAGGATATTGGAAATCGTCCGCTGCTAATGTTTGCATTAATATTAGGAATTGCTGGGGTTCAATTATTTAGCTTTGGATTATTGAGTGAACTTTTAATTAGGACTTATCATGAAAGTCAAAGTCGTCCAATTTATAGAATTAGGTCAATAAGTAGTGCCGAACGAAATTGAATTTTACTTGAATCTTCTGATTAATAAAGCTGAAATTTCAACCACTTCAGGAGACATATCTCTCAATCCTATTCTTAAAATTGATAATGTTGATTTATCAGCCAATTCTTCCGCAATTTTTAATGCTTTTAATTTGTCTTCTGTATTTCCTTGAAAAAGACTAGACATTTTACTTCTTTGAGAATTCTTATAAAATACTGAGTGCTTTTTTTCTTCGTGTTTGTATAAAACACTTTTTTTATTAGAAACAAATTGATTATTATTTTTTCTGTGTTTTTTTAATTTAATAGAATCTAATTTGCCACTATTTAGTAAATTTTTAAAGCTTCTTTTTTTAAAAATTAGAAGTAATATTACTATAAAAATAATAAGTACAATTGCAAAAAAATTTAACATGTAAAAAGTTAATAATTTTTATATCATCCAGTTGTAAAATTAACACTATTTCGCAGATAAATACTAAAGTGTTTAAAGATGTTTAAAGAACTATGCCATCTGATTTACCAAGTCTTTTACCTTCAATTTTTGTTCCATTAATTGGTATAGCAATGCCTGCTGTTTTTATCGTATTGATTGGAAGATTAATTACAGCAACTGAATAAATTATCAAACACTAAACTATTAAAAAAATGAGCGACTTTCAAAAATCATTCTCAGAATCAACAAGTTCTATTAAGTTTGATGAGAAATATATAGATACTTCTGTACAACCAAATGATATTGGCGTAGCAGAACAATGGGCAGTTAAAACAGTTGCTGATCCTTGTGTTGGTAATTTAGCTACCCCAGTTAATAGTGGTTATTTTACAAAAGCCTTCATAAATAATTTGCCTTTTTATAGAGAAGGTATTTCCCCTAATTTTAGAGGTTTAGAAACTGGAGCTGCTTTTGGATATCTTCTATACGGACCTTTTTCAATGACTGGCCCATTAAGAAATTCTGAATTTGCTCTAACAGCTGGACTTCTCGCTACTATTGGAGCTGTTCACATTTTGACAGCACTTTTTGTTCTATACAATGCACCTGGGAAAGCTCCTAATGTTCAACCTCCAGATGCGACTGTTAATAATCCACCAAAGGACTTATTTACAAGAGCTGGTTGGGCTGATTTCACAAGTGGATTTTGGTTAGGTGGATGTGGTGGAGCTGTTTTTGCTTGGCTACTTGTTGGTACATTACACTTAGATACCATAATGCCAATCATTAAAAATATTTGGACTGCTGGTTAATTCCTAAAAAAATAATACGCAATATTTTAAATTTAAATTAAAAGGTGAGTTCTACTTACTAACGTATGGTTCTGTCCCATCTATAGTTTCTAAAAACTCTACCTGCAGAAATCAATTTCGATTTATAATGCAATGAGATTTTATCATTAGACTGTTTTAGGGTATCTAATCCTATTCCATTTCTCCCAAAATTCTTTCCAGAGGAATGGTAATACAAACCGTCTCCTTTGTAGATTCCAATATGATCACATTTTTCTTCATTTCCAAAAAATAAAAGATCACCAGGTCTTAAAGAAGCATAAGACTCTTTGAAATAAAAAAGATGTTTACAAAAACTTTTTATTTGATATGAGTCTCGAGGTATATGAATACGATGCTTTAAAAAAGCAGTCTGAATTAATCCGGAACAATCAAAATTGGGTCCTAATGTGCCTCCCCAAAGGTATTTATTATTTAACTCAGCTTGGTCCCTAATCCATTTTAAAATTGAGGGAACTTTATCTTTGACTAAGAAATGTTCATTTTTTGAATTCTCATTTTTCCTTAATTCGCATTTATCAATAACCAATCCATCTAAATTTATCCAACAGACATAGCCATCTTCGTATAGCTGAATAAGAATTCTTGAAAATTTGCGGTTATGTTCATAAATATTTGGATAAATTAGCCTAAAAGTTCTATTTTTAAATATTTCAGTCACTAATTTATCTTCTGTTTCATTTTGATATCCAGAAATATTAACTTTTAATTTCCACCAAATAGTTTTTGAAAAATTAGTTTGTTTAAATAGTGAAATAGGATTTTCATAATTTTCCATACAATGTCCTTTTACTATTTAAGTAAAGAGATGGGTCTAGCCCTAAATGATATTTTAGGGAAAGTATGTTCTCATAATAAAGATTTTTCAAGAGAAGATATTGCCATAACTTGGATTAATTATAAAAGTGAAAATAATTGTGTATATAAAGGGTCTGGAACTGGTATTAATAATAAAAAAATGGTTTATCCTGCCAGCATAGTCAAGTTGGTATATGGTCTTGCTGCATTTTATTGGATTAAAAAAGGAAGTTTATTATTATCAGAAGAACTTGTTGATGCTGTAAGGAAAATGTTGTCTTTCTCAAGTAATAATGCAACAAGCTTCTTAATTGATTTACTTACCGGAACTACAAGTGGACCTTGTATTGAAGGGGAATCGTGGGAAAATTGGAAACATCAAAGAAGTATCATAAACGATTGGCTACATGATTTACATTGGGAGGAATTGAGTGGTATAAATTGCTGCCAGAAGACTTGGGATGATGGACCATTTGGTCGTGAAAAAGAATTTTATGGACATGATAATAAAAATAGAAACTCTATGAATTCTGATTCAGTTGCAAGGGTTTTGGAGGAAATCATGATTCATATTGATTATCAAAAATATGACTTAAATTTACGAAGTTTTTTAAAAAGAAATTTAAATAAAGTTGTTCTTAAAAAGGATTCTCTTAATCAAATAGATGGTTTTTTGGGTGAAGGATTACCAGAAAGTATTAATCTCTGGAGTAAAGCAGGCTTAATGTCTGAAGTTAGACACGATTCAGCTTGGTGGACTAATAGTCAATGCTTACAAACTTTATTAGTTGTTTTTTGTAATGGAGAAAAATATTCTAAAGATACTTCCTTCTTACCATTTATAGCCAAAGAAGTATATGAATTTAATAAGAGACATTATACTATTAAGGACTAAATTTAATCGTCTAAGTAATTAGAGTCTAATTTATCAGTATAGGCTTCATAAGGTAACATCATTACCTCTTCAGAATCTAAATCATTCATAATCCATTCTCTATATTCTGCTAACAAACTTTTTCTATCTTCATTATCTAATTCATAAATACGTAATGCTGTATCTTTAAAATTTTCTTTAATTAAATTTTCAATTTCTTTCTTCCTCATTTTATGTTAATTCTCCTTCCAAAATAACTCTTCTTATTGTTGATAATGCAATTCCCGTTTGTGATCTGATTGATCGATATGAATATCCCTCATTACGTAATCTGATTACTAAAGATTCTTTTAAAGGACTTATTTTGGGCCTTCCTCCAAGATTATTTCCAGATAATTTTCTGCGTATTAGTTGTTCTTTTTTTCTTTCACCTAAACTTTTCTCTTCTAAATTATCTAATTCATATAAAATCTGAAAAATTGAAGAATTTGTTTTAGTTGATTCATTTGCCGCAAAAAAACCAGTCAAAGTTCGCAATTTAATATCCTTATTAATAAGTTTATTTATTGTCCTCAAACATTCTTTTTTATTTTTAAACGCTCGATCAAGCTGAGTTATTATTAATTGATCGCCTTTTGACAAGCAATTTATAGCTTTATTGAGTTGGGGTTTGATTTCTTCATCTAAACTTATTAATTCAGAGAAAACTAAACTGCAACCCTCTTCCTTTAAAATTTTTATTTGCTCTTCTAAATATTCATATTCATTGTTAGTAGCTCTAGCATAACCTATTGCTTTATATTTTTTATTTTTTTCAGATAGTAAAATACGCTTTCTTTTAAATTTAAAAGTCAATGTTTTATTACATATATTTTTTACTGTACCAATAAATAAATAAAAAAACACTTTTTAGTACAAAAAATTACGAAAAACACTGAAGATCTATCCAAAAAGTGCATAAAAAGTTGTATTGATATCTGTATTAAAAATAACGTTCTATAATCTGTTATAGTTATAGTTGATGAAACAAAAATATAGTGTAACTATTAATTTGAATAAGGATCTTTCAAATTTTCGACGGATTAATTAATTTCATTTATTTTTTTACTTCTATTGAGTAGTCTTCATTTTTGAAATTTTTGATAGTTAATTCAAAATGTTTTTAGTAAAATAAGAATACAGGCTATAAAAAATTAATTTGACTAATAATTCCAATAGTTTAATTTCAAAACCAGATTGGTTAAGAGTAAAAGCTCCACAAGTTGAGAGGATTGGGAATACTGCAAATTTGTTAAGTGATTTAAATCTCAATACTGTATGTCAAGAGGCAAGTTGTCCAAATATTGGTGAATGTTTTGCAAGTGGCACTGCCACTTTCCTTATAATGGGTCCTGGCTGTACTAGGGCATGTCCATATTGCGATATTGATTTTGATAGATCTAAAAGAGAATTAGATCCAACAGAACCATATCGTTTAGCCGAAGCTGTTTATAGAATGCAACTTAAACATGTTGTAATCACATCAGTTAATAGAGACGATCTTGAGGATGGTGGTGCATCACAATTTTTTGAATGTGTTTATCAAGTAAGAAAAAAATCGCCTGAAACTACTATTGAGCTTTTAATACCTGATCTTTGTGGCAACTGGAAAGCGCTTGAAAAAGTTCTTGATTCAAATCCAAATGTTTTAAACCATAATATTGAGACTGTGCCTTCGCTATATAAAAAAGTAAGACCTCAGGGTAAATATGAGAGAACTCTTGAGTTGCTTAAAAGGACCAGAGAATATTCTCCCAAAGTTTATACAAAGTCAGGTTTTATGATTGGTTTAGGGGAAAAAGATGAGGAGGTCTTAAGTCTTCTTAGGGATTTAAAAAGTAATTTCGTTGATATTGTTACTATTGGCCAATACTTATCTCCTGGCCCAAATCATTTACCTGTTCAAAGATTTGTGAGTCCCTCAAAATTTAATTATTATAAAGTTTTCGGGGAAAAAGATTTGGACTTTATGCAAGTAGTTAGTTCTCCTTTAACTCGTAGCAGTTACCATGCTGAAGAAATTCAAAAACTTATGAAAAAGTATCCGAGATAATCATTTTTATTTATTTGAATCTATCCACTCATTTAATTTCCATTCAACTAGATCATTTTTAATCATTGGATCATTCTTAATGATTTTTAGTGCATTTTTATAATTATTCATCTCAAGAATGAGTAATCCGCCGTCACCTGGCTTCTTTAACTCATCTACTAAAAAGCCACTTTTTATATTAATTCCCTCTTTTTTTAATTTTTTTATCCAATCAATATGTTCGTTAATTATTTTTTGTTTTAAATCATGATTAATTAAGTATTCTTTTTTTATGATTTCAGTTTTTATAAAGAAAGGCATTTACGTTTTCTTTATGCCAAGCATTTCTTCTTCGCTTGGGGGAACTATTAATTTGAAAGTACTCTTGTAATAAGACCAATTTTCAATTATTTTGGCAGCCTTTAAGCTATTTGTTTTTGCTCGATATTCCCTAATAATTTCCAATAAGATACCTTCCTGCTTTGATGAAGTTATTTTATGAATGCTAACTATTTCCTTGTTAACTTTATTACTTAAATCGTTCTTCTCATCGATTATAAAAGCTATTCCTCCAGTCATGCCCGCACCAATATTCCTTCCTATAGAACCTAGAATAACTACTTTCCCACCAGTCATGTATTCACAACAATGATCACCTGCTCCTTCTGTTACCGCTGTAGCACCACTATTTCTTACTGCAAATCTTTCTCCCGATTTTCCCAATGCAAATAATTTCCCACCTGTTGCTCCATAAAGACAAGTGTTTCCTAAAATAACCTGTTCGGAGGAAGTTTTTTCAATTTTTGGTGGAATTATTGTTAGTATTCCTCCATTCATTCCTTTACAAACATAATCATTAGCTTCTCCGATTAATTGAACATTCATTCCCTTCAATAAAAAGGCACCAAAGCTTTGTCCTGCATATCCTTTGAAATTTAAGTTGAGTTCGCCATTGAAGCCTGTGTTGCCATGAAGTTCTGCGATTTCGCCTGATATTTTCCCACAAACACTTCTATCTGTATTTTTTATCTCAATTTCTTTGGTTAATATTTCGTGATTTTTAATTGAATCTATAAATTCAGTATCAGACAAAAACTCGTCTTCTAATACAGAACCATTACCATGGGCATTTTTTGAATGTTTTAACCATGATCTATCAGGGGTTGAGTGTTTATTTACTAAAGAAGAAAGATCAATATTAGAAGTTTTTGGAAGATCGATATTTCTTGCAGAAAGAAATTCTTGATTACCAATCAGTTCTTCCATATTAGAAACACCGATACTACTCATTATCTGTCTTACTTCTTCAGCAATATATAAGAAAAAATTGACAACATTTTCTGGAATTCCTTTAAATCTTTTTCTTAATTCTTCTTTTTGTGTGGCAACTCCAACGGGACACTTGTTTGTATGACAAACCCGAGCCATTATGCATCCTTCAGCAATCATTGCTACAGAACCAAAACCGTATTCTTCAGCACCTAGTAATGCTGCAATAATTACATCCCAGCCTGTTTTAAGACCTCCATCGGTTCTCAAAATTACTCTTTCGCGTAAGTTATTCTCTAAGAGAGATTTATGAACCTCAGCTACACCTAGTTCCCATGGTAAACCTGCATGTTTAATAGAACTCAGAGGTGAAGCACCTGTACCTCCGTCATGGCCTGATATTTGAATTACATCTGCATTAGCTTTGCTTACTCCAGCAGCAATAGTGCCTATACCAATTTCAGAAACAAGTTTAACGCTTACTTTCGCTTTTGGATGAACTTGGTGTAAGTCGTGGATAAGTTGAGCTAAATCTTCAATTGAATAAATATCATGATGCGGGGGAGGAGATATTAAAGCTACTCCAGGTTTACTATTTCTTAGTTTTGCGATGTAAGAATCAACTTTTGGACCAGGCAATTGTCCCCCTTCTCCGGGTTTTGCACCTTGAGCCATTTTAATTTCAAGTTGTTTACCACTTCTTAGATATTCAGGTGTAACTCCAAATCTTCCTGATGCTATTTGTTTTATAGCTGAGCATGCGGAGTCTCCATTCTCTAAGCCTTTAATAAATGGCAACGTCGCTGATTGAGTATTTTCATCGATATCATTTAAAACATTAAAACGAGCTGGATCTTCTCCCCCTTCTCCACTATTACTTTTTCCACCAATTCTATTCATTGCAACTGCTAAAACTTCATGCGCTTCTCTGGATAAAGCACCTAAACTCATTCCTCCAGTACAGAACCTTTTGCAAATTGATTCAACACTTTCAACTTCCTCTAATGGAATACTTTTTCTTTTTGAATTAATTGTTAGTAAATCTCTAAGAGATGTTGTCGGTCTATTACTAATAAGTTTTTTATAAGTTTCAAAATGATCGTATCCTGGTCCTTGTTTTACCGCTGAATGTAAAACTTTGGACATCTCTGGGTTATTGGAATGATATTCTCCATTATTTCTAAATTGTACAAATCCTAAAAATTCTAATTTCTTTAAATCGATCTCTGGATAGGCTTTCGTATGTATTGAAAGTGTTTCATTAGTTAATTCTTTTAATGTTATGCCAGCGATACGGCTTGTTGTACCATCAAAAGCAATTTTTATTAAGTCAGATCCAAGGCCTACAGCTTCAAAAATTTGTGCACCATGGTAACTAGATAAAAGTGAGATGCCTATTTTTGAGAGAATTTTTCTTAGACCGTCTTCTAGAGCTTTTTTAATATTTTCTTGAACATCAATTATTGATAATGGATTTATTTTTTTGCTATCAATGAGTTTTTGTGTTTTTGGATGTTTTAACCAGTGTCTA
>CACLGU010000002.1 GCA_902606505.1 uncultured Prochlorococcus sp. | reverse complement strand
CACCAACTCCTCTTACAGCTATAAGAACAGAAGAAATAACAAAAACCTCTAGACTTGTTTCCAACCTAACTGGAATGACCGTTCAACCTAATAAAGCAATTGTGGGAGCTAATGCTTTTGCGCATGAGTCAGGCATTCATCAGGATGGGGTTTTAAAAAATAGACTTACTTACGAAATTATCGATGCAAAAACTGTTGGTTTGAGTGACAACAAAATATCTTTGGGAAAACTTAGTGGAAGAAGTGCCGTTAGAGCAAGATTAGAAGAAATGGGATATGATTTGAGTCGAGAAGATTTAAATGATGCTTTTACCCGTTTTAAGGATTTAGCTGACAGGAAAAGAGAAATTACTGATAGAGACTTAGAAGCAATTGTTAGTGAACAAGTTCAACTCCCAGAAGCTAAATTTCAATTAAGTCTTGTACAAGTAAGTTGCGGTAACGCATCTAAACCTACTGCCACAATATCGCTTTTAAACACAGAAGATAATACTGAGGATACTGCTGTATCAATAGGGACTGGCCCCGTTGATGCTGTATGCGAGGCTTTAAATAAATTAGCTAAAGTTCCTAATGAATTAATTGAATTTTCTGTAAAGTCAGTAACAGAAGGAATTGATGCTTTGGGGGAAGTGACAATAAGAATAAGAAGGGATAATAAAATATATTCTGGTCATTCTGCTGATACGGATGTTGTAGTTGCTGCAGCGAATGCTTACGTTAATGCCCTAAATAGACTTGTATTTTCTGAGAAAAAAAATTCAATTCATCCACAATTTGATAATTTAGAAAATTCTGATAATACATTTATATCTAATCCTGCAAATTAAATTATTTCTTAGGATTATTAAGTAGCATTAAAATATAGTCTCTTAATACTGTAGATTGAATTTATAGTTAAAGCAGTAAATAATGAGAGAAAGGTTACTTGGATATTGGGCACTTTCGTGGGTTGGCTTAATCGGCAACATAATTGCTCTTCCAATAATCGCACTAATAATAAGTTATGGGCCTCCACTAAAAGTTGCAAATATAACTCTTGCCATAAGTCTGGGATGGCCTGCTGCGATTGTTGGAATAGTTTCTTCAGCAGCTCTTTTAGCAGAGAGAAAATGGGGAGTAACTTTAACTCTAGTTTCTCTATCAATGGTAATTTCTGGTATGGGTCCTTACTCAGTTGTAAGACTCATAACTCTTCAAGACATTTTTGGAATTGGTGGGTTTACTCTTTTAACAACATTATTAAGTACGTTAGCTCTTCTCTATTGGTGTAATCCAAAACATCGTAGAAGTATTAGGCTTTAAATTTAAATTAAGAAAAAGTATTATTCTTGCTAGTTGGATATTGAATTCTTCTATGTCTAATTCTTTTCCACACATTCAAAAACGACCTTTTTATTAAAAAAATTTCGCCCTTCGATAAATTACTATCATCTAATTGGCCATCCTTTTGACGTGAGTAGATAATTTCAGATATTGTTTTCAAAGCTTCTTTATCAGATGCATTAATATCCATAGCTCTTAGTGCTGCTTCACATCCATCTGCAAGCATTAAAATAGCCGTTTCTTTTGACTGAGGAATAGGGCCTTTATATCTAAAATAATTTTCATTAATTTCTAGATTTTTTTCTTTAGCTTTTTGAAAAAAATATCCCATTTTTAGTGTGCCTTGATGTTCTGGAATAAAATTGGCAATCAGTTTAGGCAATCTATTTTTCCTTGCATACTTCAATCCTTCATCAACATGTGCCTGTAATACTTCTGCGCTTTTAAAAGGATCATCTATTTCATCATGAGGATTCTTTGAGCCATCTTGATTTTCAATAAACCAACTAGGTGCATGCAATTTGCCAACATCATGATACAGAGCACCAGTTTTAATTAGATCAATATCACCACCAATCATTCTTGTTCCTTCCTCTGCTAAACCACATATAAGTAAGGTATGTTCAAAAGTACCTGGGGCTTCAAGAGATAATCTTCTAATGAGAGGTTTCTCTTTATCAGCCAATTCGAGTAATCTTGCTTTAGTTAACAATCCAAAAATCGATTCAAAAATAGGTATAAATAAAATGGTAAAAAGCATTACTATTGCTAACAACAAAGAATCTGAAAATATATTGTCGTTAGAAAAAACAAATTCTTGTTTTTCAATAAAAGAAATTTTATCTTTACCTATAAATATCCATTGACTAAACAAAGCGCCAATAGGAACAAAAATTGATAGTTGAAGTAACTGAGCTCTACTTCTTATTCTCCCTCCAAGTAGAGATACTACTGAAGCGCAAACTAATAAAATAAAAAATAAATTATTGTTGACAGCAACTTCTGGTTCAGGCCAACTAATGCTTGCTATTGATACCCAAACTAAAGCTGTTATGCTTCCCATTCCTTGAGATATTATTAACGCTGGTGGAATAATCAAAGATAATGGACTTATGGTAGAAGCTAAGGCTAATTTCGAAGCCTGCACTGCCAAAAGAAGAGTTACGATTAAGATAATTTGTCTTGAGGAAATTGTAGGATTTTCTTTTTTCGATACTAAGATCAAAATCCAAGAACTAACAAATGCTTCAGTAAAAGTCAAAATCCAGGAAAAAATATCTGATATATTTAAAGGGGAAATAAGAAGTAATTTATAAGAAGAAATTATTGAAATTAAAATGCATATTAAAAAAATTATGAGATTATCAATTTTTGAAATTTTAGTTGGTTGTTTTATGGGAACTTGACTCTTCTTCCATAGATAAAACAATTTTTTTAAGGTAGATGTAATGTTTTGCACAGAATATAATTAAATCTATTTGATTAATTTAAAATTATAGGCATCCTAGATGTAAAAAGGAGAACTTTTTATAAATGTCATTAAAATTAGACGGTAAAAAATTATCTCTTGAAATTGAGGAGAGATTAAATGAATATATTTCTAGTAATAAAGAAATTGCAAAAAGAGCTCCTGGATTAGCCGTAATAAGAATAGGTGAAGACCCAGCAAGTGGTGTTTACGTCAATAATAAAGAGAAAGCATGTTCAAGAGTCGGAATAAAAAGCTTCATCTTTCATCTTAAAGATAATGTAGAGCAAAAAGAAGTTGAACAATTAATAAACAAACTAAACTTAGACAAGAATATTGATGGAATGTTGCTACAACTTCCCATCCCAAAGAAGTTTGATGAGCAAAAACTCATCAGCCATATTAATCCAAGCAAAGATGTAGATGGATTAAATGAGGTAAACATCGGGAAATTAGTGAAAAATGAGCCTGCGATGAGATCATGCACACCAGCAGGAATTATTAATTTGTTAAGATCCCAAAATATTAAAATTGAAGGCAAGAAAATTGTTGTTATTGGAAGAAGTTTGCTTGTTGGGAAACCCCTATCGCTTATGTTGTTGAATCTTAATGGCACGGTAACAATGACTCATTCAAAAACATTAAATTTGAATAAAATCTGTAGAGAAGCCGACGTACTAATTGCGGCTGCAGGAAAACCCAATCTTATAGATTCTAGTTTTGTGAAAGAAGGAGCAGTAATTATTGATGTTGGAATACATAGATTAAAAAGTTCCAATAAAAATCAAACCAGATTATGTGGCGATGTATTATTAGAAGATGTTATTTCAAAAGTATTTGCATACACTCCTGTACCGGGAGGCGTTGGACCAATGACAGTAACAATGTTACTTGTGAATACTATTTTTAGCTGGCAAAAACAATTTGGTTTATCATCAAATCTCAATGATCTTTTGCCATAAACTCCAAGATGAAATTTTTTTTACTAAAGGGATAAAATGACTGAAGTTATAAATAGCATTTCTGATTTTGAAAAGTATCTTAAACACACAAGAAAGGTTGTAGAAGAAGCACTTGATTTTTCCTTGGGCCCTGAGAATCCAAAAATATTAAGAGAATCAATGAGATATTCCCTTTTAGCTGGCGGTAAAAGAATAAGACCAATTTTATGTTTAGCATCTTGCTCACTGGCTGGGGGAGAACCCTCTCTTGCTGTTCCTACAGCAGTAGCGATAGAAATGATCCATACAATGTCCTTGATTCATGATGATCTTCCCGCTATGGATAATGATGACTTGAGGAGAGGTAGGCCAACGAATCATAAAGTATATGGAGATGCAATAGCTATTCTTGCAGGCGATGCTTTATTAACTAGGGCCTTTGAAATGGTCTCTTTAAGAAGCCCTGGAGTAGATCCAAATAGATTATTAAATGTAATTGGCGAATTATCCTTAGTCGCTGGTGCGCCAGGCCTAGTCGGAGGGCAAGTTGTTGATTTAGAATGCGAAGGCAAAGAAGTCGACCTTGATACCCTCGAATATATTCATCTTCATAAGACTGGGGCTTTATTAAAGGCTTGTGTAAGAACAGGTGCGATGATCGCAGGCGCTAACGAAAAACTTTTACAAGCTCTAACAACATATGCAGAGGGCATTGGTTTGGCCTTCCAAATAATAGATGATATTCTTGATTTAACTTCAAGTAGTGAAAAGCTTGGTAAAACTGCTGGTAAAGATCTTTTAGCCGATAAAACTACTTACCCTAAATTACTTGGTATGGAGGAGTCAAAGAAAAGAGCATACGATTTAGTTGAAAAAGCAAAAAAAGCAATTGAACCTTGGGGGGCAGATGCAAAGCACTTAATATCATTAGCCGACTTTATAACAAACAGAGATAGATAAATAGTTTTAGTTCATGTCTGAGTTTTTTACCTTTTTTAATAATTCAGTTCTTTTCTGGAGCTTATTATCCTGTTTACTAGCTCAATTTTTAAAAATTGTATTCAATTTCTTTTCAACTGGAGAGATCAGGTTTGGAATTATTTTCGAGACTGGTGGTATGCCTTCAAGCCATTCGGCTTTAATAACTGGTGCTGCATCTGGTGTAGGTTATGAATTGGGATTTGATAGCTCAATATTCGCAATATCAGTTGCTGTAGCGCTAATAGTTATGTATGACGCTAGTGGTGTTAGAAAATCAGCTGGAATACAAGCTGCAGAAATCAACAAACTATCAAAAAAACTAGATCCTAAATCTGAATTATTTTTAAAAGAAACCCTGGGCCATACAAAAATTGAGGTCATAGTGGGTAGTTTATTAGGACCATTAATTACTCTGCCTGGAATGTTTATTTTAGGTTCTCCTCTCAAAATATTTGATTTGATAATAAATTAAGAATCCTTTGAAAAACTAATTTGGGTGGTATTTATAAAGTTTTTTGCTAATTCTGGAGAACTTGGCAAATGTAAGTGAATCCAACTTGCATGTAATTTTTCATCAAAATAGCCTTCATTTTTGTATTCAGTTTCCCAAGATCTAATTTTCCATGGGGAAGATAGTTTCTTCTGATTTTCAACTTTTAATAAATTAAGTTCAGATAAATTATTTTCAATTTCCCAATAATGAAATTCATGTCCTCTAATTAATTGATTTTGTTTGATGATCGGAGTATCTTTTAAACCCTTAATGTATCTGTAACCTACTGTAAGTTTACTTTTTTTAAATCTAAAAGGCAGGATACCAGTCATTCTATGATTATTACCATTTTCATCTTTTATAAAGTCCCCTAAAAGCATCATTCCTCCACACTCTGCATATATAAATCCATTTTTGCGGAATTTCCTTAACGAATTTAAGCTTTTTTTAGAGTTACTTATATGATCAGCATATTTTTCAGGGAATCCCCCAGGAATAATTAAAGAAGAAGCCTCATTAGGTATTTCTTCATCATCATAAATACTCCAGGAAATCAATGGGATTCCCATTTCACTCAAAAACTCCCTAGTTTCAGGATATTGAAAATGAAAGATTTTATCTTCTGCAATTGCGATAGGTTTACACTTATCTATTTTAAAATCTTTAAAACATTCAGAATTCAATATTTTCTTTTGAGGAGATTTAAGGAATTTAATAATAGAAAATACATCAAGATTTCTTTCGGCGAAAGTTGCAAAATATTCAATATCAATTTCTTTACCATTATCCAATGGAGATATCAAACCTAAATTAGCTTTGTTTAAAGTTATTTTTGAATCAGATGGTAAAAAACCAAGAATTTCGATAGCTTCGTTTTTAAAAACTTCTTCGATTAATTTTTTATGTCTATCTGAATTAACGTTGTTAAATATAATTCCTGATATGGACAATTCACTATCGAAATCTCTAAAACCTCGAACAGTCGCCAAAAGGGAAGCTACTTGACCTTTAGCATTAAGAATAAAAATTACTGGAGCATTTAGAAGTTTAGAGATATTTGCTGTGCTTGAGTAGCTTGTCGAACCTAATCCATCAAAGAGACCCATTGCTCCTTCAATTAATGAGAATTCATATTTTAATGAATGTTTTAAAAAACTTTCTTGAACCCATTCCTCACCACTTAAAAAAATATCTAAATTCCTACAAATGGGTTGCCCAATTGAACTAAGTTGTTGTTGATCTAGATAATCGGGGCCAACCTTGAAAGTTTGTATCTTTATACCTTTTGAGAAAGCCCAACAAGATATCAAAAGTGATAATGTAGTTTTCCCACTATCAGTTGAAGGAGAAGATATTACACAAGGCATTTATTAGTTATTAAAACCATTAAATATTTGAAGAGCTATTTTAATAGAATTTTCAAAAAGAGGACTTGTATTACCTCTACTACTTCCCAATAATTTACTAACTTCATACGCTGATGTAGAAAAAGAATTTGGAACAACTTGTTCTATTAATTCCATATTAGCCATTCCCCCTGCTTCAAGTCTCATACATTCCACTGATTCACAGCCAAGTATTACACAAGTGTTATTTTTTTGAACCTCACTAATTTTTGAAATCAACCTCAATCCAATAACTTGTCCTAAATGAATACTTGGATTTCCCAAAGATAAGGGATTAATTGATGCAGAAATTATTTCGCCATTAATTCTTTCAAACTCTATTTTTATTGATTCTGCTTCCCTTTCAACTCTTAGAAAAGACCAACCAAGTTTATCGCTAATCCATGAGATCAAAAACAAAGCTTGAATGATATGATCTCCTGCGATATCAATATCAATATCAGTGATGTGATCTAAAATTGGTCTTCTCGAAGGCGGATCAAAAATCATTGCCAATGATTCCCTCCAATTTTTTAACCTAACCCAATTCAAATCATTAATAGCTTTATTTGAATTATTCAATTGATCTAAAACTTTTAAACATCTGTTAGGCGATCCAAGAGCTGAATCAATTATTAACCTAAGACCATGATTAGTAAAATATTCGAAAATTTCGGGCGATTCATCTAAGCTTCCATTCCACCACAACCAAGAAGGCAATTCATCAATAGTTAATTCATCAATTATTTTTAATCCTTTATGGGATATTGATGCTGAGTCTCCCCTAATAACAACTAAATCACCACATATAGGTTGCAAAGCTGGAGTATCACTTAATGGACAGTAAGCGGATACAAAAGTTTTGATATCTGAATTTTTATTTAATGTTGGTGCTAGAGTTATTAATCTTCTTGGGTTTAATGTACTTATTGATGATTCAAAAAATTGTCCCCTAAAGTCTTCAAAGTCTTTATTAGATAAATTTTCCTTCAACAAATTCAATAATTCTTCACTATTAAGCGAAGTAGTGAGAGGAAGTCCTTGATCTAATATAAATTTTTTAGCAACTTCAATTATCTCTGGACTTAAATTCCCCGTAATTGGTCCACTTACTAATCCTTTTTGAACCAAACATTGTTCTAGCCAAGCAGGCTGCCAGACCATTAGTGTAAAAGTATTTGCTCCAGTATTTTCTTTATCTTCTGAAATCCATAATTTATTAAGATAATTAGAAATTTCCTGATAAGGCAGCTCTAATGGAGTTTGGAGTGTTAGTTGAGGTTTCATTTCTAAGGTCTACGCCAGAAAATATTATCTTTTGAAAGTAATTGATCAGACTCAGGAGGTCCCCATGTCATAGATTCATAATTATAAATAGGTAACTTCCAAGGAGAATTATCCATCAATTCTATTAATGGCGTATAAAGTTTCCAGGCTGCCTCTACTTCATCACTTCTAGTAAATAAGGTTGGATCAGAAAGCATTGCATCAGCTAATAATCTTACATAGCCTTCATCTGAGGGTTCTCCAAATGATTCATCATAAGAAAACTCCATCTCAACGGGTCTCGATTTCATTCCAGAACCAGGAGATTTTACCTCAAATTTGAAAGTAGCACCTTCATTTGGCTGAATCCTAAGTATAAGTTGATTTGGAGAAGGATTTATAATTGTTGATTCAAATAAATGAACAGGAACGTCTTTAAAAGTTAAGACTATTTCTCCAAGTCTTTTAGGAAGTCTTTTCCCGGTTCTCAAATAAAAAGGAACCCCTTGCCAACGCCAATTATCAACAAAAACTTTTGTCGCAATATAAGTTTCTGTTGTACTACTACAATTAACACCATCTTCCTGCCTATATCCTTTGAGAAGATTTGAAATATTTCCTCCCTCTCCATATTGACCTCTTATGCAACAATTCCACGGTTCATTTTCGTCAGCAAGTTTTGAAGCTTGAAGAACCTTAGCTTTTTCATTTCTTATTGCTTCTGGTTCAAACCTTCCAGGAGGTTCCATAGCAGTCACAGCAAGCATTTGAGTCATATGATTTTGAAGCATATCCCTTAAAGCACCAGAACTTTCGTAATAACCTGCTCTATCTTCAACACCCACTGTTTCAGATGAAGTAATTTGAACACTGGATATATAATTTCTGTTCCAGATTGGTTCAAAAATAGTGTTGGCAAACCTCAAAACAAGAATATTTTGAACTGTCTCTTTACCTAAATAATGATCAATCCTATATATCTGACTTTCTTCAGCACAACTTTGAACAATTTTATTCAATTTTTTTGCACTTAAATAATCTCTTCCAAAAGGTTTTTCAATCACTAAACGACTTTTCTTAGGGTCATTTAAAAGGCCAGCTGCCTTAAGAGCCTTACATCCACTTGCATAGAAATTCGGAGATACTGATAAATAAAATGTTCTATTCCCATGAGTAGCTTGCGTTTTATCAATTTCATTTAATCTTTTAGAAAGCCCAAGAACATGATCACTTTGTTGCAAGTCAACTGGTTCATAGAAAAGATAATTAGAAAATTGTTCCCACTCCCTTTCTTTACCTGATATTTGATTGCATAGCTTTACTTTCATCTTTTCTCTAAACTCATTATCAGTCCAAGGTCTTCTCGCACAACCAACTATTCCAAATTCGCTAGGAATTCTTCTTTGCAAATAGAGTTCAAATAAGGCTGGTATTAATTTTCTGTGAGTAAGATCTCCACTAGCACCAAAAATTACTAAGCACTGTGGAGATATGACTCTTTCCTGCCGTAAACCTAATCTTAGAGGATTACTTAAAGTTGAAGGCATATTTTTAGTATTCTTTTTTTAAAATCCTCTTTTTTTCTAAGATTAGCTACATATTGTGTCTAAACCAAAAAGTATTTAGAAGGTGAAACTGAAATCTAAATATCAAATATTTAGTAGGTTTCTACGTGCCATCTTCCTGCTTTTTTAAGTTGAGGTCTTAACTCTGACCAGTTCAAACCTTTTTCTTCTGCCGCCTTAGTCATTGCTTCATCTATACCAGGCTCCATACCCTTTAACCCACAAAGATATATATGTGTCTTTTCATCTTCAATCATATTGAAAATTTCATTGGCTGATTCTAAAACTCTGTCTTGAATATACATTCTGCCCCCTTTTGTATTTTGCTGCTCACGACTAATAGCTTTTGTATATTTAAAGTTATTTGGATTATCAGTAAGATATCTTTGAAGATCTTCCTCGTATAACAAATTAGCTGATTTTGGAGCACCCATAAATAACCAAGCTTTACCCTTAAAGCTCCATTTATTTTTTTCTTTTTCAGTTGGTTCGAACATTCTTCTTAAATAAGCCCTCATTGGAGCAATTCCAGTTCCAGTAGCCAACATAACGATGTTTGCGTCCTCCTCATCTGGTAAAAGCATCTCTTTACCTACAGGACCTGTTATTTTAACTTTATCTCCAGGTTTAATATCGCACAAATAAGTCGAGCAAACACCATTGATGGTTTCACCATCTTTTTCATACTGAAGCTGTCTTACACAAAGAGAAACTGTATTTCCATTAAAGTCATCCCCATGTCTGGTGCTAGCAATTGAGTAAAGTCTTAATTTATGGGGTTTTCCATTAGCATCTTCGCCGGCAGGCATGATACCAATACTTTGACCTTCAACATAATTTAAAAATGGATCACTATCTTTAAGGTCGAAAGTTATATGATTAACTCTACCAATTGCACCTTCTTTAAGAAGACTGTAGTTTTCAATAACTGTTCCTTCATATGGCGTTTTAGGCCTGAAAATATTTACGGGTACATCTGCATGTTTTTTCTTAACTACTTTTGGAGCCTCTGTTTTTGGAGCTTCAGTTTTTGAAACGGTCACTTTTTTGGGTTCCACAGCTTTTACCTCAGGTTTTTTTGTTTTGACTTCTTCAACAAATTTTAAAGCTCTTTTATTAAAAGTTGTGAGTATAAAATAAAAAACAGCTATTACTACTGGTATATGAGCTAGTCCGCCTGCGATTACTTTTGCTTGTGAATACATTTTAAAGATTTCTTTTATAAAAGATTATCAATTTGTAGTTTAATTTGTAGTGAATTCACAAAAATGGTTACGTTTTGAGATCGGAATAAATCAAAGAAATTATTTTTATTTTTCAGTATTTGTTGTTTTTATCAGTATAGTTACACAGAAATAATTTTTTATTTGGTTAAAAAATTCATATATGAATAATTCTCAAGAATCAGAAGATCATTCTAAAAACAATGATTACCAGACAATTGAGCAAACGATGGAAAAGCTTTCTGGAGGAACGAGAAGACTTGCAGCTCAACTTACAACCTCTGCGAGTTTTGATTCTTTGTGGAAAGTCTTAACGGATTATAATCGACTAAATCTTTACATTCCAAATCTATTATCAAGCAAAAAAATATATCAAAAAAACAATAATGTTCACCTTAAACAAGTTGGGGCTCAGGATTTTCTTGGTATGAAATTTTCAGCTGAAGTAACCATCGATTTATTCGAAGATAAGGAGCTTGGACTTTTAAAGTTCAGTTTAATTAAAGGGGATTTCAGAAAATTTGAAGGTAGTTGGAAAATTCAAAATATTAAAGATACTTCAAAAAATTCATTAATTTACGATCTAACTGTTCAAGGTTGTCAATGGATGCCAATAGGAATGATAGAGAAAAGACTTAAAAAAGATCTTTCAGAAAATTTGATTGCCGTAGATAGGCAAGCAAAATTATCAATAAATTAGTTTAAATTTTGATAATAGCCCCAAGGGGATTCGAACCCCTGTCGCCTCCGTGAAAGGGAGGTGTCCTAGGCCTCTAGACGATGGGGCCAGGAAATCAGCATAACAGCTTATTAAAAACTAAGAGTCAGGCTAGCCTTTCGTCAAGTATTGTTGCTCTTTGTTTTGTCCTTGCCACACAGGAACTGTGAAATGGAAGCAGGAACCTACACCAATCTCAGATACAACCCATATTCTTCCTCCATGGACTTGTACTATTCTCCTACAGACTGATAACCCTATGCCAAATCCTGAAGTTCCTTCAGAAGTTTGCGGAAGTCTTACCCTATCAAGAAAAATTCTTTTTTGTTCGCTCAAAGGAATACCTGCACCTTTGTCACAAATTGTTATTTCTACCCATTGATTTGTCTTGTGAATCATAGTGATTTTTATAGATCCAGAGTCTCTAGAAAATTTAATAGCATTTTCAATTAAATTTAAAAATACTTGCCTCATTCTTCTTTGATCTGCAAATACACTTGGCAGATCAGATGGAATATCAGTATCAATTTCAATATTCCTTAATCTCCAGAATTTTTCTAATTCGAGTATTACTTCAGCACTAATATTACCTAAATCAATTTTCTGAGGATTAAATAAGGCTTCCCATTTGGTTGTTCCAACCTCTAATAGATCCTGAGATAAGAGTTCAATCTCTTCTAGACGTCTTTTAATTACCTCTTGCAATTTTGAAATGTCTATTTGTCCAAGTTTTTGACTTTGAACAGCCAAAGTGGCAGCCGTTAAAGGTGTCCTTAATTCATGCGCGACCATTCTTAATAATCTCTCCTGAGACTCTATTCTTTTTGTTAAAGTCTCATTTTCTTGTCTTAAAACGAGAAGTTCGTCTTCCAATAGAAATTCTTTTTGAGTCCTTATTGAATCAATTTTAGATGGTTGCAAATTAATCCCAAGATTTTTTGTTAAGCCTTCCTGTGTCCATCTTGGCAACCACTTTTGCAACTGAGAAAAAATATTACTTCCAGCAAATATTTGTTTTGGAGCTGGAGAAACTTTTATAAGAGCGGGAATAGCAACTAATCTATGTAATTCAAGTAATTCTGGTTGCTCTGTAGGCTCAGAAATCTGGAGAGATATCTCAAATTCACAATCATCTGATTCTAAATAGGCTATTAGGGACTTAATATCATTACTAGAAAGTTGATTTCTAGCTGCCACAAGTATTAATTTTAACTCTTTTTTATCATTCAAATGATTTCCTCTGAAGTGTTGAAAAGCTGTTAATCCTTATAAACACCTTAAGATATTTATTTTTATTTTACAGATAAGCTATTAAATAAATAGGACTTATTTATATATGGTTGTTATTAATCAAAAGAAAAATTTACATTTTGGTGAAAACCCTCCTGAAATCAACTTAAATAGTAATTTAAAAAGGTGGTTTTCGAGGAATATTGGATTGTGGAAATCTAATAGAACTTATTTTCTTGATGAAGCACAAAAAACTTATAATTTAAGTATGAATATAAATATTCAAGCTCTAGAGAGTAAATCCGAATGGGAGTCGCATTATAAGTTCACTTGGTACCCAGAAAAAAAATATAATTTCTTTGAGGAAAATCCCCAATATAAAGAACGAGGAGAAATGCATGCATTTTTAAAAGGCCATCAACTTAAGAGGGGAAATTTTTATTTAAGTGATGATGAAGGTATCTCAAATATAAAGCAAGTCGACGAGCACGAAATGATTTTCGAATCTTCTTACAAAGATTGGTATATACTTGAACATACAAGACTTTTAGATTCTGATAATTATAGATTTAGGGTTATATATTCATGGAAAAATAATATCTTGAAAATAGTAGAAAATCATCACGAAATTAAAACTATTAAATAAATTCTATTTTCAGATTTAGTTTAAAAAATAAAAAATGGTATGTTTAATATATGAATTAAAAATGAATCAAATATGGGTTTTAAAATATCTAAAATTTTTGCAATCCCCCTAATATCTTCATCTTTTTTGTTTAGTATTAATTATTTAAATGCAAATGTTAAAAATTCGCCTGCAAATAAAAATGATTTAGATTTATATCATGGGATGGGGGTTTCATTCCTGTGTAATGCGACAAGAAAGGGATTTGATTTAGATTTCCCAAAAACATTAAACGTTGCTTCAGCAACTTTCGCATCAGTAGTTTCACAAAAACATGGAGGAAAAATAATAGAAAAGAAGAAAGAACAAACAGTTGATATGAAAAAATTGCAATTTATTGCATCCTTGCAATTAGTTGAATCAGCTCTTCAAGTATGTCCAGATAATGTTCCTGAAAAGATAGAAAAACAATACAAGATTGAAACTGAAAGACTCAAAAAATTACAAGGATTGGAGGGGAAATAATTTCTTTTATCTAAACATAGAACTAACTGAACTTTCTTCGTGAATTCTCCAAATAGCTTCCCCCAGCATATTTGCTACAGAAAGAACTTTTAACTGCGGAAAATTATCTTTATGTAAAACAGGTATGCTATTCGTCACAATAACTTGTTCAAATAGATTCTTAGCACTTAATCTTTCATAAGAGGGAGGAGAAAATACGGCATGTGATGCACATGCAAATATTTTATTAGCTCCTTCTTGTTTTAATAAATTAGCTCCAGAACAAATTGTGCCTCCAGTGTCTATCATGTCGTCTATTAGAATAGCTGTCTTACCTTTAACTTCACCAATAACTGTTAGACTTTCAGCGATATTATGAGCAGATCTCCTTTTATCAATAATAGCCAACGGAGCATCTTTCATTAATTTTGCAAACGCTCTTGCTCTAGCAACTCCACCTACATCAGGAGAGACGACAACTATTTCTTCTAAATCTAACGTTTCAAGATAATCAATTAACACAGGTGAACCGTAAATATGATCGCATGGAATGTCAAAATACCCTTGAATTTGAGCTGAATGTAAATCCATAGCAAGAACCCTATCAACTCCTGATTTTTCAAGCAAATTAGCAGTAAGTTTTGCAGTTATAGACTCTCTTCCTGAGGTCTTTCTATCTGCCCTTGCATATCCAAAATAGGGGATTACAGCGGTTATTTGTCTTGCAGACGCTCTCTTGCATGCGTCAACCATTATCATAAGTTCCATCAAACTATCGTTTACAGGAGCACATGTAGGTTGTATCAGGAACACATCACAACCTCTAATAGATTGCTGAATCTGGACATAAAGTTCTCCATCAGCAAATCTTTTGGATATTAAAGGTACATTTTCAATCCCTAAGTATGATGCAATTTCTTCAGCTAATTTAGGATTTGTTGTCCCACTTACTAACCTTAATCTACTATTGGTTAGATTAAAGTTCGATTCTTTACTCTGCATTGCCGTGATAAAACTTGTCACGAAATTTGCACCATAAAACTATATTCTTATCGTAGTCGTTTATATGAATTTCGCAAAAGATAATGACTAGATTTTTTCAAAAGTCACGTAAATAAAGCAATAAATTGTTGATTAAAAATTAAAATTTATATTTATCCAGACTTAAAAACCAGGAATGATATTTGTCAATTAAAAAAAATTTGTATAAGGTTGAATTTAGAGAATTAAAAACACTTTAAGTTTAAAGAATCAAAATATATTAAAAACATGCCTATTGAGTCAATTATTGCAAGAAAATCATTAGGTGTACTTATGCATCCAACATGTATTCCGGGTGGAAGAGTATGTGGAACTTTTGGGAGAGGAGCTAAAGAGTGGATAAAAAAACTTCATAAGCATGGAATTGAATTCTGGCAATTTTTACCTCTTACACCTACTGACTCTACAGGTTCTCCATATAGTTCCCCATCTAGTTTTGCACTAAACCCATGGTTTTTGGATATAGATGATTTAATCGAAAAAGGTTTTATTTTCATTTCAAATAAAGAAACTTTAGGTCCAACAAATCAGAATAAAGATCATTTTGATTTTGATTTTGCGGATGACTTAACAAAAAAATTAGGTCTCCTCCTTTTGCAAGGTTGGAGTTCACAATCTGAAGAAAGAAAAATTAATTTCAACAAATGGGTCAATAGGCATTCTTGGGTTGAAGATTATGCAACATTTGTTGTTATCAGAGAGGAATTTAATATGTTGCCTTGGTGGGAATGGCCTCAAGAATTTAAAATAAAAAATAACAAGTTCTTAAAATCGTGGATTAAGAAAAAAAGTGAAGAGATACTTATTAAAAAATTAATACAATGGCATCTTGATGAGCAATGGAGTGTCATTAAAAACTTTGCAAAATCAAGAAATATTAAGCTAATAGGTGATTTGCCTTTTTATGTTTCAAGAGATAGCGCTGACGTATGGAGTAATAAATCATTATTTTCAATTTTTAAAAATGGAGATTTAATCTTTCAAAGTGGTGTTCCACCTGATTATTTTTCATCAACAGGACAATTATGGGGTACCCCAACTTACTTTTGGTCAAAGCATAAAAGGACTAATTTCAATTGGTGGAGAAAAAGATTTCAAAGACAATTTGAACTTGTGGACATATTGAGATTTGATCATTTCAGGGGTTTAGCGGGTTACTGGAGAGTTAATGGCAGTTCTAAAACGGCAATTATTGGGAAATGGATAAATTCTCCAGGTAAAACACTATTAAATAAAGTAAAAAAGGATCTAGGGGGTAAGTATCTACCAATTATTGCGGAGGATCTGGGAGTAATAACCCCAGATGTAGAGAAATTAAGGAAAAATTTCGAACTGCCTGGCATGAAAATATTGCAATTCGCTTTTGATGGCAATCAAGATAATCCTTATTTACCTAAGAATATTGAAGGAGAAAGTTGGGTTGTTTATACAGGTACTCACGACAACTCTACTTCAGTTTCATGGTGGGAAGATTTAGATTATGAATCAAAAAAAAGAATAAAAGAAGAGTATAAATTTTCAGAAAATCCCTCTTGGGATTTAATAGAAATTGGCATGGAAACAAATGCTATTCTCTTTATCGCGCCATTACAAGATCTATTATCTCTAGACGATTCAAGTAGATTTAACAAACCTGGTACCACAAAAAATAACTGGAAATGGAAGTTAAATCGACCTTTAGAAGAAATAGAAGATAATATAAGGAAGTTTAGTGAGCTAGGAAATAATTTTGGGAGAACTCTGAAGTAGAATTTATTAAAAATTATTTATCAATCATTTGATTTTCAATATTTTGAATCTCTATAAGATTTACATTAGTATTAAAGTATCTCTTTAATATAAATATAGTTAGAACTAATATAAAAACGTATAAAAGACTCCCTTGCCATGTATTGATAAGATCGAATTTCCTGAACAGAAAATCCTTTCCCTCTTTCTTTAAAATTTTTCTTTCTTTAACTGCTAACTTTAATAATGTATTTTTTTTTAATACTAAGCATTCCTCTAATTTAATTAATATGGATCTTAAAAAAGGATACTCAGGCCTAATATTTTTATTATTATTTTCAATAGAGTTTATTATTCGTTCAGGAATCTTTGAAATGTATGACAATTCTTTAATTGAAAGGTTTTTTTGTATTCTTGCTTCTTTTACTAACTTTGCAATTTCTATATATTGGTCAACCAATCCAGTACCAGAGTCTTTATTTTTTTCAGCTTTTTTGTTAAATAAAAAAAGATTTTTCAAAATATTCATTTAATCTTCCAAAAATAAATAATCCTTTTACTTCTCATTTTTAAAACGTTACATCCAATTCTAATGAAATTAAAATCATAAGTAAGTTAATTAGATATCAATATAAAAACTAAACTGTAGAAATAATATTTTGCACTGCACTTTTTGCAATATTCAGAGGGCTAAAAGTATCTCTAATTAAAGATAAGAGTTTTTTCACATCAGTAAATTCTAATTTTTCATCTTTTATGAGACTTAAAAGAAGATTCTTTCTAACTTCGGATCCTTTTTTACTGACAAATAATTTCAATCCTGCGTTAGCAACTGGTATGAGATCTGAATTAATATTTTCAGAATCTTTAAATAAAATATTTAGCAAACTCTCAACTTTTTCAATTTGAATTTGACCTTTTTTATCAAAAACGACTTCTAAAAGGATTTCTAAAATCTCTTCAGAATTATCGGTAAGTAATTTTTTAGCAATATATGGATAAGCAATTTTTAAAATTTTGAATTCAGGGTCTAGTCTTAGTGCTAAACCTTCTTGACTAACCACTGCTCTTATTATTAAGGCAAACCTACTAGGAACTCTGAAAGGATAAGAATACATTAGTTTTGAAAACTTATCAGTAACATTTTTAAGATTAAAGTTACCTACCTCAGCGCTTAGAGATCCTCCAAGAACTTCTTTTAAAGGTTCAACTAGTTTTTGAAGATCTTGTTCTTTGGTTAAAAAACCTAATTTCTGGAAATCTTCTGCCAGAAGATAATACTCTTCATTTATTATGTGAACAATAGCCTTAATAAGAGTAAGTCTATCTGAATTTGTAATAGTATCCATCATTCCGAAATCAACATAAGCTAAATTCCCACAATCAGTATTTCCTCCTTTGAGAGCAAACATATTTCCTGGATGTGGGTCTGCATGAAAATATCCAAATTCAAATAATTGCTGCAGTCCACTGATGACACATGTTTTTATAAAAGATGCAGGTATTAACTTATTTTCCTCTAATAAAGCTCGATCTCTTAACTTAACTCCATCAATCCAAGAAGTTGTGATAATCCTTTTAGATGAAAACTGTTTTTCTAATTTAGGAATAAAAATATTTGGGTTTTCTTTGAATAAATTTGCAAATTTCAAAGCATTTTCGGCTTCCTTTTGATAGTCAATTTCATTAAAAAGTGCCTTACCAAACTCATCTATTATTTCCCCAATTCCAACACCTATATTTAATGGTAAGAGAGGGGACAAAAAAGTTCCTAAAAACCTTAAAATTACAATATCCCTTCTTATGAGAAAAAATAAATTTGGCCGCTGTACTTTCACAGCTAAATAAGAATTTTTTATTTTTGCTTTATAAACTTGACCTAAACTTGCTGAAGCAATAGGACTATTTGGAAACTCTTCAAATAATTCATTAGCAGGTGATCCAAGTTCCTCTTCAATGATTTTTAAAGCAATTTTGTGATCAAATGCTGGGAGATTATCTTGTAAGTTTGTAAGTTCTGTTAGCCAATCTTGTCTAACAAGATCTGGCCTGGTTGAGAGTGCTTGACCTAATTTGATAAAGCAAGGGCCTAAATCTGTTATTACATCAAAAAGATATTTCGAGAGATTTTTTTGTACATTTTTATTTTTACTGTTACCTTGAAAAAGTATTCTCAAAAAAAGAAAAATAAAAGTTAAAAGGATATATAAAACTCTTGGTATAAAAATCCATGGTCTCAAAATCAACCAAATTAAATCATCTTTTGCTGAATATCTCGAATAAGATTTTTTCATTAAAGTTAAATAATATTAAAAAAGATTACCACTTTATTCATTCTATATATGTAGATAATACTTTATGAGCATTTCATCTTTTCTAACTAAAAAGTTTTTAAAGTCTTTATTCTTTCCAGCTCATAACAGAGGGGCAGCTTTACCAAAGAAATTAGTGAAGTTATTAAAAAATCCGCCTGGGTATTGGGACTTGCCCGAACTGCCAGAAATAGGATCACCACTGTCCCAAAGCGGATTAATTGCTAAATCTCAAAGAGAATTCTCTAATAAATTTGGGGCTAAAGGATGTTTTTTTGGAGTTAATGGAGCTTCCGGATTAATACAATCAGCAGTAATTGCAATGGCAAATCCTGGCGAAAATATACTGATGCCTAGAAATGTTCACATAAGTGTTATAAAAATCTGTGCGATGCAGAATATAAATCCAATATTTTTTGACCTAGAATTTTCGTCCATAACCGGGCATTACAAACCAATTACAAAAATTTGGTTGAAAAATGTATTTGATAAATTAAATTTTGATGAGAATAAAATTGCAGGTGTGATTCTTGTAAATCCCTCTTATCATGGTTATTCCGGAGATTTAGAACCTTTAATAGATTGTTTTCATCAAAAAAATTTACCTGTTTTAGTTGATGAAGCCCATGGTTCATATTTCCTTTTTTGTGAAAACCTTAATTTGCCAAAACCGGCCTTATCATCAAACGCTGATTTAGTGGTTAATTCATTGCATAAGTCGCTCAATGGATTAACTCAAACGGCGGTACTTTGGTACAAAGGGAATCTAATAAATGAAGGTAATTTGATCAAAAGTATTAATTTGTTGCAAACTACTAGTCCAAGTTCCTTATTACTTTCTTCTTGTGAAGAGTCTATTAGGGACTGGCTTAATAAAAAAAGTTTATCAAAATATCAAAAAAGAATTTTAGAGGCAAAAAGTATTTACAAAAAATTAATTCAAAAAAATATTCCTCTCATAGAAACTCAAGACCCCTTAAAAATTGTTGTAAATACCTCTAAGGTTGGAATTGATGGTTTTACTGCTGATAAATTTTTTTATAGAAATGGCCTTATCGCTGAATTGCCAGAAATGATGACTCTCACTTTTTGCTTAGGATTTGGAAATCAAAAAGATTTTCTTAATTTATTTGAAAAGTTATGGAAAAAGTTACTATTAAATTCCAAAAAATCAAAAAGTTTAGAAGTGCTCAAATCGCCCTTTAAATTAGTTCAAGCTCCCGAAATCGAAATTGGAATTGCTTGGAGAAGTAAGACTCGATGTATTCCTTTTTCACAATCATTAAATAAAATATCTGGAGATATTATTTGCCCCTATCCTCCTGGGATACCTCTACTAGTTCCTGGCGAAAAAGTAGACCTGCACAGATTTAATTGGATAAATAATCAAAGTTTATGTAACAAAGATCTGGTAAATTTTAATATAAAGGTCTTAGAAACATAGCAATTTCATATGAGATTAAAAAGCGGATTACTTATAGGAATTTTTGGTTTAATTGTTGTTTTGTTGGGGGGATGGTTTTTTACATTAGCAACTGCGTTGCTTACATATTTAGCATTATTAGAATTTTTTAGAATGGCAGAATTTAAAGGAATAAGACCAGCTACAAAAACCACATTATTTTCATCCTTTATTATTATAGTTTCTACTTATCTTGAGACCATTGGTGTGCTTGAAGGAGAAATTTCTAATTCAATTTTGCCAATCTGTTCAGTGGGGATATGCACTTGGTTACTTTTGCAACCAAAACCTGGGACAATTTCGGATATTGCAGCATCTATTTTTGGATTATTCTATTTAGGTTTTTTACCTAGTTACTGGATTAAGTTGAGGGGATTAGATTCAGTGATAATAAATTCAAATCAGGGTTTTATATCGTTTGAGAATTTATCAAATACTACAGGTCTTCATTTAACTTTAACTTCTTGTTTTTTAATTGTAGCTAGTGATATTGGTTCTTATTTCATTGGGAAGTCGTTTGGCAAAACATCTCTATCTCCAATATCTCCTAGCAAAACTATAGAAGGTTTAATTGGAGGAATATCCTGTTCAATTTTACTAGCAATATTTTTCGCATTTTTAATGAATTGGGAAAATCCATTAATTGTTGGAATAATTTATGGAATTTCAATTTCTCTTATGGCATTAGTTGGAGATTTAATTGAATCTATGATGAAGAGAGATGCAAAAATAAAAGATTCCGGAACTTTTTTACCGGGACATGGAGGGATTCTTGACAGAATTGACAGTTACATCTTTACTCCATCTGTTTTGTATTATATTTTTATAATTTTCAAGTATCTAAATTAATTAAGAAAAATTTTATCCCAAAAAATAATCTTGTATAATTTTACTAGATAATGGTGGAAGGTCTATATGCGGCAGATGACCACAATTTTGTAACCCTACAAAATTTAATTTTTCAATATTTCTTATTTTTTTAAGCTCTTTTTTTCCAAGAATTCGATCATTTTCTCCACATAATGTTTTAATTGGGATATTTTGAATATATTTTTGAGTTCCTGCAAACCCACCACTTTTTGCAAATGATGCAAGTGAATTCCTCCATCCTTTACAACCTAAATGAATTGAAGCAATTTGCTCTTCCATCTTACCAACGCATTCATCTGGAAAAGCAAATGCTTGCCTACAAAGACTTTTTCTGACCTGAGGCAATCCAAGAAATGAGGCGCCAATTTGGTTAAGAGGAAAAGGGATACTCTTAGGTTCTCCAAACAATCCAGCGGGGGATAAAAGGATAATTTTATCAATAGAATCAGGAATTTCATATGCAAGTTTTAAAGCTATTGAGCCTCCCATAGAGGCACCTATAATTTTTAAATTCTTCGTTATTTTTAAGGTCTTAAGGAGATCAATTAAATGCGAAATTATTTTCGAGGAATTGTATTCATTTGTTGCGCACCTAGGACTAAAACCAAAACCCAGCATATCAGGGACAATAACTTGAAAATTTCTTTTTAGTGATTTATATATTCTTCTGAATTCTAAAAAACTACTATCAAAGCCATGTAGAAGAAGTATAGGTTGACCTTTTCCTCCCATAACTACTGGGAATTTTAGGGAGTTCCAGTTTTGGTTGAGTTTTATCCACTTAACATCATTTGCCAAATAAAGACCTAAAGGGTCTAATAGTGACAATTTGGCACTTTCGAAAAATTCTTCATTTAAATCACTGAATTGTTCAAAATTGTTTTTAGTCAAAAATAATATTTATGTTTTAATTTTTTGTTGTTCAAAATTTGAAATAACCTCTATTATATCCCGTTTATTAATTTCAAAAGGCAAAAAGTGAATCTCAGATTTATCTCGACAGGTAAAATCAGCAATTATCTCTAAATTGTTATTTTCAAAAACATTTATTCCAAGTTGTCCGATAGTAGTTGGCAAATTTAATTCTTTCATGAGTACAAATAATTGTTTAATTGATTGATCAGCTAACTTATTATTATTTTTCATTTCTTCTAGTCTTAATTGCAATAATAATCCAACCCCAACAATCTCACCATGTAAGAATTTTTTAGGAGTGATTATCTGAGTAATTGCATTATGAAAAGCATGTGCTGCTGCAGTTCTACATTTTTCTCCTCCAATACCGCCAACTAATCCTGCTGTAAGTCCACATGCTTCTACAGTATTTTGCCAAGATGGGGGTTTTTCAAATTGACCCTTAAATGCTTTTCCTCCATCTATTAATAGCTGATCTCTTAAAACTCTTGATATCTGAATTGCTTGTTGAACAAGACCGTCATCTATTTTTGAACTTGTTATGGAGGATTCATACCATTTTGCCAAAGCATCAGCTATGCCACTTGCTAGAGTTCTTGATGGAGCTGTTTGAATAAATTTATGATCATATACTAGGATTTTCGGACAAGATCTTAATGCAACATCCTTTATAAATTGACCATTTTTTGTATAGATATTCGATAAAGCTGTCCAACCTGCGCAGGTAGAAGCGCTTAGGGGCACTGTAATACATGGGATATTAAGGCAATCTGCTATATATTTGCCTGAATCAAGAACTTTACCCCCTCCAGCTGCAATAACAGAATCATGATTATTATTTAAAATTATGTCCTTAACTCTTGTTATATCTTCATAACAACAATCAAATTTTAAATCAACAGAATTAACATTAAGGTTCTGATTTTTTAAGTCAATAAAAATTTTATTTCTCAGATTATTCGTATGAATGCTCCTGCCTAAAATTAATGGACTTTTAGTTAATTTAGTGATTTGAGGTAAAGATTTTTCCCAAGCATAATTTCCCCTATATATAGTTTCTGGAGAGATTAATTGCATATTTACTTTGAATAATTAGAAGTTAGCACTTGCTAGCTCTTGAGAAGATTCTTCAGAAGAAATATTTATTGTAACTTTTTTATTTTCATCTACATCTACTAAAGCCTTATCTCCATCTTTTATTCTGCCAGAAAGAACTTCTTCAGCCAGACTATCTTCTAGTAAACGCATAACTGCCCTTCTCAAAGGTCTTGCTCCGTATGAAGGATTATAACCTTCGTCAACAAGTCTTTCTTTAAAAGAATCGGTGACACTTAACTTAATGCCTTTATCTTGTAATCTTGCAAAAACTTCTTGCAACATTATTTCTGCAATCTCTTTAACTTCATTTTTAGTTAGTTGTCTGAATACAATTATTTCATCAAGTCTATTTAAAAATTCAGGCCTAAAATATTGTTTAAGTTCTTCATTAACTAAAGATTTTATTCGATTATATTGGCTATCTTCAATTGAATCCCCAGAAAATTCAAATCCAAGACCTCCACCACCTTTCTCGATTACTTTAGAACCAATATTTGAAGTCATTATTAACAATGTATTTTTAAAATCTACGGTTCTACCTTTGGAATCAGTTAATCTTCCGTCTTCAAGCAATTGCAATAACAAATTAAATACGTCTGGATGCGCCTTTTCAACTTCATCAAATAAAACAACAGTATAGGGGCGTCTTCTGACTGCCTCAGTAAGCTGACCACCTTCATTAAAACCAACATAGCCAGGAGGCGAGCCTATAAGTTTACTAACTGTATGTCTTTCCATAAATTCTGACATATCTAATCTGATCATTGCTTCTTCACTCCCGAAGAAATATGAAGCTAATGATTTAGTCAATTCAGTTTTACCAACACCAGTAGGTCCAGAAAAGATAAAACTTGCGATGGGTCTATTAGGATTTTTTAAACCAACTCTTGCTCTTCTTATAGCTTTAGAAACAGCTTTTACAGCTTCATCTTGTCCAATTAGCCTTTGGTGAAGTGTTTCCTCCATATTAAGAAGCTTGACTGATTCAGTTTCTGTTAATTTCTGAACAGGAACCCCTGTCCATGAAGCAACTATATGTGCTACATCTTCTTCACTAACAAGGGGGCTTTGTAGGAGTTTTGAATCAGTTTTTACAGACTTATTATCAGCGTCAGGTTGATCTTCGGCTGTAGATTCTTTTCTATTGTCCAATACTTCTTTAATTTTTGCAGACAATTCAATTTCTTTTTCACGTAATTGGCCAGCTTGATCAAAATTTTGGTCTCTTACTGATTCCTCCTTTTGTTTTTGAATTTGTCTTAGTTCCCTATCTATTTGCTTGGCTTCAGGCGGAAGTTTAGAATTTATTAAACGTACTCTACTTCCAGCCTCGTCAATGAGGTCTATAGCCTTATCAGGTAGGAATCTGTCAGATATATATCGATCCCCTAAATGAGCTGCTGCCGCTAGTGCGTCATCAGTAATTTTTAGACGATGATGTTGTTCGTAACGCTCTCTGAGACCTTTTAAAATTTCGATTGTATCTTCAATAGATGGCTCGCCAACCATTACAGGTTGAAATCTTCTTTCCAAAGCAGCATCTCTCTCAATGTGTTTTCTATATTCATCGAGAGTTGTTGCACCAATACATTGTAATTCTCCTCTGGCTAATGCTGGCTTAAGAATATTTGCTGCGTCTATAGCTCCTTCAGCAGCCCCTGCACCAATTAAAGTATGAACTTCATCTATTACGAGTATGACGTTACCTGCTGATTTAATTTCTTCCATTATTTTTTTTAACCTTTCTTCAAATTCACCTCTATATTTTGTTCCTGCGACCAAAAGTCCTATATCAAGCGTCAAGACTCTTTTATCTTCAAGTATGTCTGGAATATCTCCCGTTTGTATTCTTTGAGCCAAACCTTCTGCAATAGCTGTTTTACCTACTCCTGGCTCGCCGATGAGTACAGGATTGTTTTTTGTCCTCCTACCTAATATTTGAACTACACGATCTATTTCTGAATGGCGGCCGACGACTGGATCTAATTTTGATTCACTTGCTAATTTTGTTAAATTTGTTCCGAATTCATCAAGAGTCGCAGTTTTTAAGTTGCCCTTATTTGTACTAGCCCCTGTGCCAACATCGGCTGTTTCACCTAGCATTCTTATAACTTGAGTTCTTACTTTGGTAAGATCAATATTAAGATTTTCAAGGACTCTTGCAGCAACGCCCTCCCCTTCTCTGATTAGACCTAATAGTAAATGTTCTGTACCAATATAATTGTGACCTAGTTGTCTAGCTTCCTCTAAAGATAATTCTAAAACTCTTTTAGCTCTAGGTGTAAAAGGTATTTCTACAGCTACAAACCCTGAACCTCTTCCTATTATTTTTTCAACTTCTATCCTTGAATCTTTTAAATTAACTCCAAGTGATTTAAGAACTTTCGCTGCAACTCCGGTCCCCTCTCCAATTAAACCTAAAAGAATTTGCTCAGTTCCAACAAAATTATGACCAAGTCTTCGAGCCTCCTCTTGAGCAAGCATAATGACTTTTATGGCTTTTTCTGTAAATCTTTCAAACATTAGAAGATTAAATTTTCTACTAATAACCTACCAGTAATATGTCAATTTTGTGTTCAGAATGAGCTTTTGTGAATACCTAAAAGTATAATTTATTCAATTTAATTAAACTTTTTTAGTGATATAGCAAGAAATTATAGTAATTTCAAGCATTCTGGTTATCCGCACAATTAAATTTTTACATTATTTTGTTGTTAATTTTTTTTCTTTTAAAAGGGCATGTGAACCATCTTTATAATAATTTTTTCTTATTCCTACAGTAGAAAAATCAAAGTGTGCATAAAATCTTTCAGCAGCAACGTTGCTTTGAGAAACCTCCAATAGTAATTTCTTAAGACTTAATTCTTCACATTTTCTTATTAAATAACTCATTAGATAAGATCCAAAACCCTTTTTCCTGAATTTCTGATTTATAACAAAAAAATTTATTTGAGCTTCATCAAGAACAATTTGAAAGGCACATATTCCAATGACGAAATTTGTAATTAATAATCCAAAGATTTTTGTACCTTCTTTTTTGAATTCGTTTGCCCATTGTTTCTTGCTCCATAGGGAAATCGTATTTGAATCTAATTCATAACATAAATCAATATCTTTCTCATTTATTTGTTTAATGGATATCATTTTATTATGTATGTATATTTATAAAGTGAAAAATTATAGTCATTATAAAATATGACGGATAAAGCAAACTTTATTTAATTTTCTCCTATGGAAGAAAAAAAATCCTTTTTAAAACAAAAGATTGATTTAGAGAGTCCTAATAGAAATGTTGTACCTATTACTACATCCATTGGAGGGGATGGAAAATTATCAGTTGGTGGATGTTCTATTGAAGAATTAGTTAAAAAATATGATTCTCCTCTTTACATTTTAGATGAAACAACTTTAAGAAATTCTTGTAGAGCATATAAAAAAGCATTAGAAAAATACTACCCTGGAAAATCCTTGCCCATATATGCCTCCAAGGCAAATAGTTCTATATTTATGAGTAGTCTTATTTCCTCAGAAGGTTTAGGACTTGATGCGGTTTCAGAAGGAGAACTATTAACTGCTATTAAAGGCGGGGTTCCTAATAAAAAAATTGTTTTTCATGGTAACAACAAATCAGACAAAGAATTAGAATTTGCAGTTAGCAATAATATTAAAGTTATTGTAGATAATGATTATGACTTAGAGAGATTAGATGAGATCTCAAATTCATTTAATAAAGATTTAGAAATAATGATTCGCTTTACCCCTGGGATAGAATGCCACACACATGAATACATTAGAACAGGATCATTTGATAGCAAATTTGGTTTTGGAATAGAATATTTAAATATTCTTTTTAACAGAATCAGCAAAACGAAATACTTAAAATTAACAGGTTTACATGCCCATATTGGTTCACAGATTTTTGAACTAGACCCTCATAAGGATCTCGGAGAAATAATGGTAAGGGTTATTTTAGACGCCAAAAAATATGGTCATAATATTGAGGAACTAAATGTAGGCGGAGGTTTAGGTATCAAGTATACCAGGAGTGATGATCCCCCTTCGATTGATGAATGGGTAAAAACAATTTCTTTTTCTGTTGTTAAAGCTTGTGAGAAAAATAACTTAAATTTGCCTACATTAATGTGCGAACCGGGTAGATCTATAGTATCTACTGCAGGTATAACCATTTACAAAATTGGAGCTTTTAAAGAAATTCCCGGTATCAGAACATATTTATCTGTTGATGGTGGGATGAGTGATAATCCAAGACCAATTACATACCAATCGAATTATTCTGCATGTTTAGTAAGTAATCCATTTAATATTAATTCCAAAAATAAATATACTATTGCTGGGAAGCACTGCGAATCGGGAGATGTATTGTTTAAGGAAATTGAACTAGCCGAATGTAAAACAGGCGATCTAATATGTGTTTTTGGTACCGGTGCGTACAATAATTCAATGAGTTCTAACTACAACAGAATTCCAAGACCTGCTACTCTTTTAGTTAAAGATGGAGAGGCAGAAATTATACAAAAAAGAGAAAGCCCAATTGATCTTTTAAAGTATGATGTATTACCTGATCGCTTTATCAAACAAAATTAGGTACATTTAAATTAATTTTGTTTTTAATGTGAATTTCTGGGGGATAATAAATTTAAAATTTTTATTAGATGTCTTATTTGCTCTTGGTTTTGGACTTTTATTATTTTCTAGAGTAAAAGAACAGAGAACATTATGGCTTTTAAGGGGTTATTTGTTTTTAGTTTCTTCCGCATGGTTTATTCAAAGATATGCATATCTTCCATTAACATCAAAATTAATTGATGCTGTAGTCCTCGCTTGTTCTCTATCATTAGCAATTCTTTGGCAAGGAGAGCTAAGAAGATTAATGGAATTATTAGGTACTGGAAGGTTAGCTGTGTTACTCGGTAATCCACCAAAGGAATTTAGAGCAACATCAACTACTATTACTCAGTTAGTTGATACTGCAGGTAAACTCTCTCAAAATAGAAGAGGTGCTTTAATAGTTGTGGATTTAGGTAGTGATTTAAGGCCTGAAGATTTCTTATATTCAGGTACAAATATTGAGGCACAATTATCAACTGACCTTTTAATAAATCTTTTTGCAACAGATACACCTTTACATGATGGAGCAGTTCTTGTTAAAGGTAACAAAATAGTATCTGCTGGTGTAATTCTTCCTCTCTCGAGGCAAGGAATTAGCAGATACGGCACAAGACATTTAGCCGCATTAGGAATTACAGAAAGATTTGACAGATGTATATGTATTGTTGTTTCTGAAGAAACAGGTACGTTATCATTGGCAAACCAAGGCAAACTCGAAAGGCCAATAACCAGCAGCAGGTTGCAAGAACTTCTTGCAAAATTGATCGGTAATCAAAACTCTATGGGAGCAAATAAAGCATCTTTAAGTAAAAATGTCTTATCCCAAAAGACAGACTCGAGTGATAATATCATTAGTGAAATTAATAAAAAAGAGTCAGAAAAATCAGAAATTTTTATTAACAAAAAGGATTAACTAATGAGTTTAGAAAAAGTAGTAGACGATAAAATTAGTCACTTATTAATGAAAATAGATAAGCAAAAATTGCCAAAACATGTAGCAATAATTATGGACGGCAATGGGAGATGGGCCACTAAAAAAGGTTTACCCCGATCATTTGGACATAAACAAGGAGTTAGTGTGTTAAAAAAAATCCTCAAAACTGCAAGAAATTTAGGTTGTAAAGTAATTACTGTTTATGCTTTTTCAACTGAGAATTGGACAAGGCCAACAAAAGAAGTTGATTTTCTTATAAATCTTTTTAGCGAAGTTTTAAATAATGAAATTAAAGAAATACATGAAGAATCAACAAAAATAAAATTTATTGGAGATTTAACTCCTTTCCCAAAAAAATTAAAAGAAATAATCTCTAGTTCAGAAGCACTTACAAAAAACAACAATAAATTTTTATTCAATGTTTGTGTTAATTACGGTGGTAGACAAGAAATAGTAAAAGTTGCAAAAGAACTAGCATTTAAATCTTCTGCTGGGGAAATAAAACCAAGTGAAATTAACGAAGAATTATTTAATTCAGAGTTATTAACTGGAGGGATTAAGGATCCAGAATTACTAATAAGAACTAGTGGCGAAAAAAGGATAAGTAATTTTTTATTGTGGCAATTAGCATATTCAGAAATTTATATATCTGAAGTACTTTGGCCTGAGTTTAATGAGCAAGAATTTCTTAAAGCAATAATTGATTACCAATCAAGAAATAGACGTTTCGGCGGTATAGAATCATTACCAAATGAATCTTTTGAAGATTCTCAATATTCTTCCTAATAAAAATGCCTAATTCGAATAATCAGTTATTAAAAGAAATTAGGTTCGATTGGAATAAAGAGGAGATATTAGAAATACTTAATATGCCTCTTATTGATTTAATGTGGGCATCTCAGACGGTTCACAGGAAATTTAACAAATACGACATTCAATTAGCATCATTGTTCAGCGTAAAAACGGGTGGATGTGAGGAAAATTGTTCGTACTGTAGCCAATCAATTTATAGTGCTAGCGAAATCAAAAGTCATCCACAATTTCAAATTGAAGAGGTCTTAGCAAGAGCTCAAATAGCAAAAAATGAGGGTGCAGATAGGTTTTGTATGGGTTGGGCGTGGAGAGAAATTAGAGATGGGAAATCTTTCAATGCAATGTTAGAGATGGTTAGCGGTGTAAGAGATTTAGGGATGGAAGCATGTGTTACTGCTGGGATGCTTACAGAAGAACAAGCTTCCAGACTGGCTGATGCAGGTTTGACCGCTTATAACCACAATCTTGATACTAGTCCTGAGCATTATAAAAATATTATTACGACTAGAACCTATCAAGATAGACTAGATACTATCAAAAGAGTAAGAAATGCAGGAATAAATGTTTGTTGTGGAGGGATAATAGGATTGGGTGAAACTAATGGCGATAGAGCATCTCTTTTGGAAGTGCTTTCAAATATGAATCCACACCCTGAAAGTGTTCCTATAAATTCATTAGTAGCTATTGAAGGTACTGGTTTAGAAGATAATCAAGAAATTGATTCTATTGAAATGATAAGGATGATAGCTACAGCAAGAATTCTTATGCCTAAAAGTAAAATAAGATTAAGTGCAGGGCGAGAAAAGCTTTCAAAAGAAGCCCAAATTTTATGTTTTCAATGTGGTGCAAATTCAATTTTTTATGGAGATGAGTTACTCACAACTTCAAATCCATCTTTTCAATCAGACAGAAAACTTCTTAAAGAGGTTGGAGTATCATTTAACAAAGATTTTGAAACTTACGAAAAAACATTATCTTCTTTATGAAAGGCAAAAATTATAAAATAGTTTCTCTTTACTCTTTTTTCCAATTTCAAGAAAACTTAATTATTGATTTAAAAAATAAACTATTAGAAATTGAAAATGAAAAAGATCTTTCAGGTTTATTAATATTTGCGAGTGAAGGCATTAACGGAACTATTTGTGCAGAGAAAAATGTAATTGAGATTGTTATCAATTTACTCAACAAATATACAGACAATAGAAATTTGAATATTAAGGTGAACTTTTCAAAAAAGAAAGTATTCAAAAAATTAAAAATAAAAATCAAGAAAGAAATAGTTACAATGGGTTCCCCTGAAATAAACCCTTCAGAAAATAATGGGACCTATATTGACTCAGCTGATTGGAATAAGTTAATCAAAAATCAAAATACAATAGTCATTGATACCAGAAATCATTATGAGGTTTCTATAGGAACATTTCAGAATTCTATAAACCCAAATACAAGAAATTTTAGCGAATTCCCCAAGTGGGTAGATGATCATTTAGATAGCCATTTAGATAGTAATGAGTCTACAAATATAGCGATGTTTTGTACCGGAGGAATAAGATGTGAAAAAGCTACTAGTTTGCTGAAAAAGAAAGGTTATAAAAATATTTATCACCTACGAGGCGGCATCCTTCAATACCTTGATGATATAACAAAAGAAGAAAACTTATTTGATGGTGAATGTTATGTTTTTGATAAAAGAGTTGCTTTAAATCTTGAATTAGAAAAAGGCTCATACTCGATTTGTCATGCATGTGGAATGCCAGTTTCAATTCAAGATCAAAAAAGAAAAGAATATAGAAAGGGTATTCAATGTCATTTCTGCATAGATCAATTTAGTGATAATGATAGGAAAAGGTTTGAAGAAAGACAAAAACAGATCGACAGATTAAAAGTGGAAAATCATAAAATCTATCAGGACTAATTTTCAAAATCATGAAAGTTGAAGAATTAGAAAGATTAGCAAGTACCATTGGATTATTAATTAAAATTCAAGTTAAAGAGACTCTCGGATTATGTTTCTTTAGAATCGTTATAGCAGAACAGAAAGATAACATCATTAAGATTTGGGCCGAAATGAAAGGTTGGACTTATTTTAATAAGCAGGGTATTCAACTTGATACATTAAGAATCCTTAGTAAAGCGCCTGCCTTTGTTTCGGAATTAATATGGGCAACCACTATGGCTTGGGCAATTGAAAAAAAATCAAGCAACAAAGCAAGACTTTTAGCTATTTTTGATAGTGAGGGATATAGTAAAAAACTTGTAAGATATTTCAAGTTAATAGGCTTCAAAATCGTTAAAGAAGTTGGTTCCAGCCCAGTAGATCTTTTATTAAGATTGGTCTGGGGAGGTGCAGGTACACTTATGAACGGGGAATGTACTTCCATATTGAAAAAACTTGAAAAGAAACTCTCTTTAATTAAGTAAAGTTAACCCGCATGATAACTACTTCTAACTAAGGGTCCAGAAGATACTTTCTTGAATCCTAATTCCTTAGAGAAGCGATATAAATATTCAAACTCTGATGGATCCCAATATTTCTTGACTGCCAAATGGTTGAATGAGGGCCTTAAATATTGGCCGATTGTAATTTGATCACAATCTATTTTTTTAAGATCATAAATTGTATTTTTTATTTCATCCAATGTTTCCCCAAGACCTAACATAATCCCTGATTTAGTTTGAATATGAGGAGCAATATCTTTTGACTTTTTTAGTAAACTAAGGGATTTTTTATAATTTGCACCTCTCCTAACTTCTTTTTGCAGTCTTTCAACAGTTTCAAGATTATGGTTAAAGCATATTGGATCTTTTTCTAAAATCATCTTCAATCTCTCAGTCTGAAGGTTATTAGTTTCATCAAAATTTTTGCCCCCACCCCATAAATCAGGAGTTAAAACCTCTATTTTTATTGTTGAATCAATTTTTCTAATCTCATCAATTGTTGATATAAATACATTTGCACCATGATCAGGGAGATCATCTCTAGCTACGGATGTCAAAACAACATATTTCAAATTTAGTACTTTAACGGCTTCAGCAACTTGAATACATTCATCAATATTGATAGAACTAGGTCTACCTTTATTTACTTGACAAAAAGCACATGAACGAGAGCATATCGATCCACCCAGTAAGAAAGTGGCTGTTCCTGAGGCATAACATTCTGCTCTATTTGGACATCTTGCTTCTTCACAAATAGTATGAATATTTGATTTTTTGATGAGTGTTTGTATTTTTTCGAATTCTGAAGCTTTACTAATAGGAAATTTAATCCAAGAGGGAAGTCTTAGGATTTTTTCTTTCTTGATAAGATTATTGTCTCTCATTGTCTAATTTAGTTTTGTTCTTCCTTCTAAAGCTCTTGCAAGTGTAACTTCATCCACATATTCAAGTTCACTACCCATTGGGAGGCCATATGCAATCCTCGTAACTTTAGTAAAAGGGGCTAACAATTTTCCAATATAGAGACTTGTTGTATCTCCCTCAACACTGGGGGTCAATGCCAATATGATCTCATCTATTTCAGACTTACTAACTCTTTCAACCAAGCTTCTTATTTCTAAGAGTTCGGGGCCAACAGAATCCATTGGGGATATTAAACCACCAATAACATGGTAAACACCTTTAAATTCTCTGGCGCGCTCCAAAGCAAGCAAATCTTTGGTTTCTGCTACTACACAGATTAGTTTTTGATTTCTTTCAGTATTTTTGCAAATTTCACACTCATCTTCTGAAGTCAAATTGAAACATTTTTTGCAACGACCAACATTACTATGTGCTTCTAACAAAGCCTTTGAAAAATCTCTTATTGTACTCTCAGGTTGTTTTAAAATAAACAGGGCTAACCGTTGCGCTGTTCTTGGACCAATCCCTGGGAATTTCTCAAAATGACCAATTAATTTTGAAAGCGGTTTGGTATAAGTAATCAAAATCAAATTATTTCTAGAGATAATTTAGACGCAAAATTCTGAATTGCCATAATTGTTTGCTTTTAATGTCTTATTATGTTTTTAGTTAGTAATTTCAAAAAAAATGAAAAATATTAAATTTAACCCTTTCAAATATTTATTTTTGATTTTTTTGTGTTTAACACTTAGTGCTTGTAGCGGTGGACTAAATGCCGGATTAGAAGCTTATCAAAGTCCAGATGGAAGATATGCCTTTTTGTATCCAACAGGATGGACTAGAGTAAAAGTCGATGGAGGACCTGAAATTATTTATCATGATCTAATTAATAGTAATGAGACCTTAAGCTTAGTTATTTCTGACGTAAATAAAGAGGTACAATTAGAGCAATTAGGAAGCCCAAGTGAAGTGGGCCAAACATTAATTGATAAAGTCATTGCTCCCGAAGGTTCAGGTAGAGAGGTAAAACTTATAAATGCCAATAAGAGGGAGGCATCCAATCATATTTTCTATGATTTAGAGTATGAATTAAATTTAAATGAACAGGCCAGACACGAATTAGCTACTGTTGTAATTGATAGAGGAACACTTTACACTTTCGCTGTGGGAACAAATGAAGAGAGATGGAATAAAGTTGACGGTATGTTTAGTAATGTAATTGAATCATTTAACTTTTTAATATAATTTAGAAATTCTATACTAAATTCCTACTTGAACATTCCATAGATCAGCATATATTTTGTTCTGATCTAATAGGTTTTCATGTTTTCCGCTTTCAACTATTTTACCTTTATCAATAACAACAATATTATCCGCATTTTTTATAGTGCTTAATCTATGAGCTATTACTATAGTTGTCCTTTCTTTGGTGATTTTAGATAATGATTTTTGAATTAAAGCCTCTGTTTCATTATCAACTGAGGCTGTAGCTTCATCTAATATTAATATTGGCGCATCCTTTAAAACAGCTCTCGCCAAGGCAATTCTTTGACGTTGTCCGCCTGAGAGCCTTTGGCCCCTTTCCCCCACTATAGTTTTATAACCATCTGGTAATTGTTCAATAAATTTATGAGCCTCCGCAATCTTTGAAGCTTGAATGATATCTTTAAGACTTGGATTGATTGAGCCATAAGCAATATTTTCTTGTACACTGCCATGAAATAAATAAGTTTCTTGACTTACTAAAGAGATACACTTTCTTAAAGCCCTCAAATTTATTTCTTTAGTAGAAATGCCATCCAAGGTTATTGACCCATTATTAGTATCATAAATCCTAAGGAGTAATTTTATTATTGTACTTTTCCCAGAACCTGTTAAACCAACAATTCCTAATGTTGAGTTATTTTCAATTTTGAAATTTATGTTTTTTAAAGTTAAATCTCGTCCAGGATAATTAAAATTTACATTATTAAAAATAATTTCTCCTTTGATATCTTTAGGTTCAATTTTTATTTTTCCATCTTTTATTTTTATAGGCGTATCTATGAGATCAATTACTCTATCTATTGAAGCCATAGATCTCTGAAAATCATCTAAAACATGCCCCAAAGTAGTTAAAGGCCATAATAGTCTTTGTGTAATAAAAACTAAAAAACTATAAGTTCCGACATCAAGTGTCTTATTCCAAGTTTGGAAACCTCCAATTAATAGAATCGCTATAAAAGCAAATAAGATTGCAAATCTTATAAGAGGGATAAAAGCAGAAGATAATTTTATTGCAGCCTTGTTACTTCTTTGATAATCGAGACTTTCTTTATTTAATCTATTTAGTTCCCATTTTTCTTTAGTAAAACTTTTTATGGTGAGAATTCCACTTAAATTATTATTAAGCCTTGATGCCAATAGTCCAGCTTTATTTCTAACATCTCTATATTTTGGAGCAAGCTTCCTTTGAAATTTAATTGATCCTAAAAATATAATTGGAATAGGAAAGAAAGCAAATAAAGCGACTTTTGGAGCGACTAAAATCATAGTGCCACCAATTATTAAGACAGTTATAAATAATTGAATAATCTGATTAGCCCCTTGGTCTAGAAATCTCTCGAGTTGATTTATATCATCATTCAAAATAGACAATAGCCTTCCAGTATTATCATTTTCAAAAAAATCCATATCCAATTCCTGGATATGCTCATAAGCTTTTATTCTTAATTTATGTTGAGATAGCTGAGCCAAATTTCTCCATAAAATCGAATATAAATATTCAAAGGAGGATTCCCCAGACCAAACTATTCCTGAAGCAAATGCAAGAAAAATCAATTGTGCTGGAACTTCTTTTATTCCAAAACCAGCAATCCATGAACTTTGTTCCTTTACAACGATATCCACCGCAAGAGCAATTATTACAGGGGGAGCTAAATCTAATATTTTATTAATTATAGAACTAAGAAAAGCAAAAAATAGTAACCTTCTTTCTTCAATCAGATTTAAATAAAGTCTAATTATTGGATTTCGATTGTTCTTAGACCTCATAAAATAACAATTAAATTTTTCTATTATGATTTAAATTTTCTTTAGTTTCTAATTTACATTTTGTTTTTGCATCTTGATGACTTGCAGTTTCTTTAAATTCTTCGTAGTAACAATCACAAGTTTCATTCGCAATTTCTTCACTATATACTATTTCTGCATTAATCATCTCCTCTTTAACACTCTGAAGACAAAATAATTTTATGATTGAATTTTGTTTAGTTTGAGCTAAATAATAACTACTAAAAGAGTTAAATAGGATAATCAGATTCACAAAAATAAAAAATTTATATTTGCTAGCTTTCATTCTCTATTCCTAGTTTCTGACTTTAATTTTTTTTAATTTATTTTTAGTTTCTCTATGCAGATCTATGGGTAAATCTACCAAACTGTAATCATTAAAAATTTGTATCTTACCTATGGATCTACCATTTATATTAGTTGAATTACAAATTGAGGATATAATATTTGCAACTCTAACCCCATCAAATTTACCAAAGTTAAATTTATAGGTTTCAAAAGAATCATTTTGATAATTATTTCTTCTATTTGAATTTCTCATACGATTATTAATATTTCTATTTGATCTATTTCTATCAGTATTATTTTGTTTATTAATCCAAGAATCATCTTCATTAACAAAAAATGATTTATTACCTATTACTAAATTAATCGCCGCCATTGCAATATTTGAGTCTTCCATAGAGTATTTTTCTTTTAAATTATCTAGTACATCAATAATCAAAGCTTTATTTTCTTCATTTTCATCTTTAGCTAAAGAACTCTCATTAACATTATCTATAAGTTTCTCCATCCTTTTTTCATTTATTATTTTATTACTTGGTATATTAATTTCTTCAATTTTAGTTCTTGTTGAGTTTTCTAAGTTTCTTAGAAAATGTTTTTCTCTTTGATTAACAAATAAAATTGCTTCTCCTGATCTACCTGCCCTTCCAGTTCTTCCAATTCTATGAGTATATGTTTCCTTGTCAAAAGGAAAATCGTAATTAACAACGAGTTTTATCCTCTCAACATCTAATCCTCTAGCTGCGACATCAGTTGCAACAAGGATATTAATAAATCCTTTTTTTAATCTATCTACAGTATTTTCTCTTTGATTTTGAGGAATATCTCCATTAAGTACTGCCACAGTATGTCCTGAATTCTCTAAAGCTTCAGCTATTGAAGTAGTAAGTAGTTTTGTCCTCACAAAAATAATTACTCCCTCGTTATTAAGTTCTAATATTCTTTTTAAAGCATCTAACTTATGATGCCTTTGTACATATAGAAATTTTTGAGAAATTAATTGAGTTTCTTTTTTGACACTTTTGATTAATATTTCAGCGGGATCATTTAGATATTTTTTTGCTATGTTTCTTATCTCACTAGGCATTGTTGCTGAAAACAATACCATCTGCTTATTTTCCGGAAGTTGATCTATTATCCATTCAATATCTTCAAGAAAACCCATATTTAACATCTCATCTGCCTCATCTAAAACAAGGCAATTTATATCTTTAATTTTAAAAGTCCCCTGCCTTATATGATCCATTATTCGGCCTGGGGTCCCAACTACTACGTCAACTTTTCTTTTTAATGCAGAAATTTGATTTCGATAGTCGGTACCTCCATATATTGCAACCGTCTTAAAATTAGTAGATTCAGAACTATAACTTTTAAAAGATTCTGCCACTTGAGTTGCTAATTCTCTTGTAGGAGTCATAACTAAAACCTTGGCATTTAATTCTTTATTATCTGCAAGTTTTTCTATTAATGGTAATGCGAAAGCTGCAGTCTTTCCTGTTCCTGTTTGTGCTTGGCCTAGTAAATCTCTGCCTAGCATAAGTTCAGGGATTGCAGCTTTTTGGATGGGAGTTGGATTTTTATAACCTTTATTTCTTAAAGAATTTAAGATCGATTGATTAAACCCAAAATCGTGAAATCCATTTTCAATCTCATTGTCATTTTCTTTCGATACTCCCAATGGTTGAGATTCAATTTCTTTTTTGTTCTCTAATTTTTTTAACTCAAGTAGGGAAGCATCTTCATTCTGAGATTTTCCCTTCTCACTACCAAGAGAGTTACTATCTTTTTTTAAAGCCATTTTAAATGCCTATTAATCTTCTGATTAGGCATTCAACAAATATCTAAAATGACTTAAATTGTTGATTAGCCTTACAGAGCCGAGTTATTAATCTAACATCTTATGGTTAAGATCTTACTAATTTCTCAAAAATAAAATTTAATTTAAATAATATATATTTAGAAATTTTTTCGCTCTTGTTACAGCAGTATAAAATAACCTTCTTTCAAAATTACCTCTGCAAAAGAAATTTTCATTATCTTTTTTTTCTTTTGAAGTATATTGATTTCTTCTATACTTTTGTGACCATAAAATGCTTACTTTTTCAGATTCACTTCCTTGAGATTTATGTATAGTAATTGCTATTGCTGGCACAACATTTTCTAAATTAGATGGATCAATTAATGTGACAATTTCTTCGTTATTATCATTAAATTTTCTAAAAAGATATTTTCTTTTATTTTTTAAACCTATCAGTACTCCTATATCCCCATTTGACAATCCAAGTTCATTATTATTTTTTGTACACATGATCGGGACACCCTCTTTAAGAATTTTAAGATCATAGGGTTTTTTTTGACCAAAAATAATTTCGTTCAAATATTCAACACTCCATATTCCGGAATTTTTTTCGCATAAAATCAAGTGACTTTGTAAATCCATAAATATCTTATCTACTAAATCTTTTTCATTAAGCAATAAATTATCAATACCCTCTTCAAATATATACTTTTTTTTACTTAAATTTGAAGTTGAAAAATTTAACTGTTTTAGATGACTTGTAATAGAAAAAAATAGATCTTTTGGAATATCTTTTTCTTTACTTTTTGAAATAGTAATTTCTTTTGAATTATTATCTTTTTCTAATTTTTTTATCTTTTGATTAAGTAAAGAAAATTCATTATTAAATATTAAACTACTAATTAATGCTATATCTCCAATATTTCTATAAGTTTTTTCTAAATTTACTACACAAGATTTAATTTTTCTATTATCACAATATTCAAACAAATAATTCCAGATAGAACAGTTATTTACTGGAGACAATTGATTTTTATCTCCAACTAAAATAATTTTACAGTCCTTTGCTAGCAAATTTAAAACTGATTCAATCAAATCGATATTAACCATTGACATTTCATCAATTATGAAAATATCAAGCTCTTTTAGTTTAAATTTCAAATTAATAGATTTATTTTGAGAATTTAAAATCCATCTATGTAAAGTTTGAAATTCTATTTGGTCTAGAAAATTACTAAAGGAAATATTTTTTTTATCATTAAGCGCTTCTTTTAGACGGGCTGTAGCTTTACCCGTTGGAGCAGACAAACCAATATTTAAAAATTTATCAATTTGAAGAAGTTCTATTATTAACTTTATTATTAAAGTGGTTTTACCCGTACCAGGTCCTCCTTGCAGGAAAACTAAGTTTGAATATTTAAATATATTTTGAATTTGATCAATTTTATTATCATCTTTATAAATTATCGAGTTCATTAAATTATCAGTATCTATTTTTTTTTGAAATGAATTAATAACTCTTTCTATCTTTGTTGACCATTTTGATAGGGATAATTTTCTATTTAATAATACGAATGGAGAATTAAGGGAACCTATCAAACCTATATCTTTAAGAACATCTATATGTTTATTGGGCCAGCCATCTTCTAATAATTCAAAGATTATTAAACTATTATCTATATCAATAATAGTTTCACCATTTTTTTCAAACTCTAATAGGATTCTTATTACATCTTTTACGAAAGTTCCATATTTTTTTTCATTGAATTTGAAAATACCTAAAATTACATTAAATACATGATCATATTGAAACTTTTCAATATCAGTAGTAGTTTTAGTCATTCTAAAAAAGGTTATCTAAATAATTAATTCTTTTTAAAGGTGCTTTACCAATAAAAATACCTGGAGATATATCTTTAGACTTAGATTTTTCAAATAATTCAAAATCTGGCAATCCCTTTAAAAACAAATAAATATATCCTCCTAGATGTTTATGTGGTTGATAATTTTTAAGTCGCCACTTTAATAATCTATGCAATGCTAATAGATAAAGATGAGATTGCAATGGATAATGATGTTTAATCATTTCATTTCTCATATTTTCATAGTTATAGTTTCTTGGTAAACAATCACTATTATCACTGCCAGAAATCAAATTACTTTTCCAATCAATTACCCACCATTTACTATCTTCTAATTTATTACCTACAGGGAAAACACAATCAATACATCCTGAATGAAAGCCTTTATTCATAATTTGAAGATCATTTATTTTATTTGCATATTCCTCACCAAATTCATATTCCTGATCTAAAAAAAAGCATTTTGATATATCATTAGAAGTAATATTTCTTCCTTCATAAGATAGAGTTAAACCATATTTAAGTTCCTTAATTAAGTATTCATTTGGAATATCAACTAGTTTCTTATTTTGTAATTCGCTTCCTAAAGATATATTTATAATCCTTAAAATCGCATCTTTTACTTTAAAAGCCAAAGAAGTATCGATTTGATAAAAGTTCAATTCCTCAATAATTAAATCAATTAATTCTTGATTATTATTGTTTCTAAATTCAAATCTTTCTATTATTTTGTGCAGGCAAGTCCCAGCAATATTACCTTTTGGAAATTCACTTAAGGGATTTGGATAAGAAAAATAATTAGGATAAATCCTTGATTTCCTAAGAATAGAATCTTTGATAATTGATATGTTATCTTCATAATCCTTATATTGATTAATGCCTGAATCAATATTTTTATCTTTACGTATCCAAGAAGAATAACTTGAATAAGAAATAAATTGATCAGAATTAAATTCATTAGATATTTTTTTATTAAGATTATCGATTTTCCAAAGATTATTATTCAATCGTTTGGTTTGGGACTTAGCAAAAATTTCTTTTATTTTCTCTTCTTTTATCCTGACTTCAAAAGTGGATTTATAAATATTGATATTTTCCAAATTATTAAGTAAATCATTATTTAAAATATTATTTGTATCTTCTAAATCATTAAAAACAATAAGTTTATATTTGCTCCTTGTAAGTGCTACATAAATTAACCTCTCACTTTCTTTAAATAAATCTTCTTCTTCTATTAATTTAAATCTTTCAACCTTCGCATAATTATTAGAAATATTAATGTATATGTTTCTATCAATATTTGATTTCCAAAGAGGGCCTTTAATTTTATTTGACTTATTTGAAATAATTGAAAGATATGGACATATGACCATTTCAAATTCGAGACCCTTACTACTATGAATGGTAGAAAGATTTATTCCATTTTGAATATTATAATCTTTCGTCAAAAAATCTTCTCCAGTAGAAATTCTTAAAATATGATCTAACTGATTTTTATACCAGTTGAAGACTTTATTGAGATTAAAATCATTATTCATTAATTCTATTTCAACAATTTCTGAAATTTGAAATAAATTTGAATTTAAATCTGAATCTTGAATAATCGAGGATGACTTGTAATTTATAAGGAGTTCATTAACAATGTTTAAAAAACCTTTTTCTCTTAGTTCCTGGGACCAAGTAATGCATTTATTAATTAATATTTTTAAATTATTACTAATTCCATCATCAAGTAAATCTTCTAATTCTATTTCTATAAACTTAGAAGTAGCAAGCAAATTTATATTTTTTAAAGACCTAGGATTTAATAAACATTTAATGAATAAAAATATTAGAGAACTAGCTTCAGTATCAAAAATATTTTGTTTATTATGAATTTTGCATGGGAGGTTAAACTGATTTAATTTTTTTTTAAAATCTATGCATTGCAAATTATTTAATGTAAGAATCGCTATTTTATTAATATCAAATTCTCTATTATCTAAAATAAAGTTAACTATGTAATGAGTAACAAGATCCTCTATATCAGTCTCTTTTTTTGAAAATTCTACGATTTCAAATACGTCCTTAAATTTAAATTCAGAATTAATATTTTCATTAATTCTAGAGGTTAATTTCATATAGTTTAGTTTTGATTGTTTAAGTCCATTTTTATAAAGTTTATTAAGTACATCGATTAACTTTTTTGAGGATCTATAGTTATCTGTAAGACTAAAAACTTCGATTGCATTAGATCTAGCATCCAAGTAAGTTTCAATATCTCCACCTCTAAATTTATAGATCGCTTGTTTTGGATCACCTACACAAAGTAAAAAATGATTTTTTGTATTAAAGAACTTTTTTATTAAATTCCACTGAATAATATCTGTATCTTGAAACTCATCTACTAAGACACATTTAAATCTTTTTTGAATTTTAGATAGAGTATTACTATTACTAATTTCTGAATCTAGAAATGTATTTTCTACAGTCTTAATAAGATCATTGAAGTTGAAAATAGAAATACTTTTCTTTAATTCAATTAATTTTATATAAGCTAATTGGGTAAATATTCTTACAAATTCGGTATAGAAACCTTCTTTTATTTTATAAATTTTATCTTGTAATAAATTAAATTTAGTAAAATCTAATTTTACATTATGTTTATTAATTTCTTTAGATATATTTTCATTATAAAAATATTTAGATAAAAGATCATCTTTAGAAATATCATATATAAAATCAATCACATTTTTAGAATTAAGCCTTTTGTTAATCTCTTCAATCCAACAAATTATTTGATTAAACTTATCATTTCTTGGTTTTGCAGCATATATTTGACTTTTCCCACCACTATTCTTAATTAATTTTCCCAACTCTATTAGTTGTAAAAATAATTCCTTACCTTTCTTATTCCATTCAACACAAAACTCGTTCCAATTTAAATAAAAAAATTCTTTAAAATAATTATTTAAATCAATAATCTTATATTTATTATTTATTTGAAATTTATAGATATTTTCTTGATCTATATTTTTTAAAATTTCTACAAAAAATGACTTATTGATCCTAGTTCCAAATCTAGAACTTATTTTTTTTTTGTTGATTGCTGAAATAAGCTCATGATTTAGATTAAGGAAATCATCAATCCACAAATTATCTATTACGTCTTTATACAAATTATCTATATTATTCTCAATATATGGATCTTGAGTTACACCTATTTCAATACTATATTCATCAATAATATTATTGCAAAAAGAATGAAATGTAGTTACTTGTAACTTATAAATTTCATTAATAAAATTATCAATTTCGGATATAATTTTTTTCTTAGATTTTTCCTTGTCCTTAAATTTTAGATACCAATCCTTAAGGGTATTATCTATGTTACTTTCATTATGATTTTGCAAATATAATTTTAAATCCTGAAATCTCAAAAGTATTTTATCTCGTAATTCAGAACATGTATTTTTTGTAAAACTTAATAAGAGTATCTCATCTGGTTTAACTTTTTTCTCCAAAACATTTCTTAAAACTAGGTGAGCCAAAGTGAAACTTTTTCCAGTTCCTGCACTTGCTTCTACTAATTTAAATTTGTTGTCTAAATTAATTTGATTAATATCCATATCTTTATTGAATTAATATTTGACCTCATTTTTATAAACTAAATAATTCTTAAATTTATTATTTAAATATTGCTCTTCTAAGGCAATCTTAAATTTAATTATTAAAGCCAGACTAATTGATAAAAACAAATAATAAATAGATAGCTTGATTATAAAAACGCCAAAGGAAATAAATATTAAAGAATTGTACATTGGATGACGCGTAAATCGATAAATACCAGTAGTAACAAGATTGCCATTGTTTATAGGTCTTGGGAACGGGGATAAATTTTTACCTAGATCTTTAATGGAAATTAACAATATTATGGAAGCGATTATAATAATTAAATAACCCGCTATATAAGATAAAGTACTAGCTTGAATTATTTGTTTTTGTGGAATAAATTCCCATTGAAAAAAATGGAGGCTAATAATAAAGAACTGTAAAAAAACAAGGATTATTTCATAAGCAGCCTTTAAAAAATTTTTAAACTGAAATTTAGTCATTTCTTATTTCTTTAATGCATTAATAAGAGGGCCATATAAACTGAACGATAATTTATCAAAATTATTATTTCTCAAAAAGAAATCTGGTTCTTTTTCATTTCCAAAACATAATTTCATTTCGATATTATCTCTTTCTCCTTTAGAAAAAGATTTATTACCAATCCATCTATCTGTAAAAGCTTTTTTCTCATTTTTTGATTTTATTTTTGCTTCTACGTATTTATAAACACTTTCTGGAGGAAGAGGAAAACATTTTTCAGAATAATTTTTAAAAATATTTATATATTCCTCCAAAATTAAATTTGACTCAATTTTTCCAGGTGATTGAATAATTTGCGATTTATAATAATTTTCAGTTCTATAAATTACTTTGGTCTTTTTTATATTTTTCTTTAAAGAAGAAATGAATAGTGATTTTATCCAAACCTCTGTCAAACGACTTAAACTTAATTTCGAATGAATTAATTCAATTACGGTGTCATCAGAGATAAAATATTCTTGTTTATTTGCATTTGATTTAACATAAATTCTATTAATCTGATTATGTTCACTCAAACTTTTAGATAGACTTTCCAATAAATCTTTGATTTCTTTTTCTTTTATAAAAATACTATTTTTGGGCATAATAATACCATTTTCAACCAATTGATCATTGATATTCAAATTTTTTAAATCATCAATAACATTAGGGTTATCAATCTCCAATTCCTGGATTATTTTTGTAATTAGTTGCGACTTCTGCAGATTACTTACATACTCCTCATCTGGATGATGAATAAATATTTCCTTGGGAGAAATATTTTTTTTATTTAGCCAATATTTTTGTGGAGTCTTGAACCAATAAATCAATTCTGATAGTTTATAGTTTTTAATATCAGATTTTTTTCCATTCCAATCTATATCTTCTACTAAAGAATAATTTCTTTTAATTATCTCAGAACTTTCAAGATCAATTATTTCTTTTTTATTTAAATCAGAATATTTAATTATTAGTTCTCTTTGACTTTGGTTTAAAAAACTATCAAAAAAAGAAATTAACTCTTTTATAGGAAAAGAAATATCTAATTTTTTATTGTTTTTGTCATTCTTCACCCAAGTAACTATAAATTTATCTCTACAGGAAATTAACAACTCAAGAAATGAATATTTCTCTCTTTCAAAAACTGATGGATCGCCAAGATAATATTTATTATTTAATAAATTAATATTTTCATTCTTTGATAATTTTGGATAATAAACACTATTCATATCTATTAAGAAGATAACCTTGTGTGGAATATGCCTTGAATTTTCAATATCACTTATAAGGATCTTATTGATACGTGATTTGCTTTGATATTTAGCTTCATTTATGAAAGAAATTAATATCTCTCTAAAAACATTTAACAAAATAAGATCATGAGGAATTGAAGGTATTGAGTGATTGTCAAGAATTCTATTTATTTCACTTATTTCTAAATTGAAATTTGAATTATCATCAGAAATACTTTTTAATATAAATTTTATCTTTTCAACCCAAATTGAGTAAGGAAAAGATCCTCTTAGCAAATTAATATATTTTTTAAAATCAAGTAATAATTTAACCCATTTGTTCAAATCTAAACTTATATTTTTGAAGCTAAATGGTTTTAAATTAAAAGTACCTAAATCGACTTCTTTTTCATAAATTAGGCCTAAAGTAATTCTATTTATACACCACTCTAGAGTATTTTTTTCTTCACCTAATCTTTCATTAGCATCTAATCCCCAATGGAAACCAACTTGGGTAAGTAAAAAAATAAGTTCATCCTTCTCAGTAATATCAAAATCAAAAATGTTCTGAGTTACTTTTTTTGAAAGAATATAATCTATTTTTTCAAGGGTAATTTTCTCATTTGCTATTTCAGTGATGTCAATTAAAAATTTATAAATGTCTGGAGAAGCATAATTATCATCATCAATAAAAAAATAAGGTATCATCTCACCATTAATTAATTCATTATTAAAGATATACCTTAGATAAGGTTTAATTTGATTAGTTTGTGGAGATAAAACAGCAATATCACTATATTTAATATTCTTGCGAGAGTTTATAATTTCTATAATTTTATTTCTTATAAATTCTAATTGACTATTCTGATTAAAATGCTCACAAAGTAATATTGAATCATCACTTTCTTTTACTATAAAATCATTGCTATTATTATCAATTAGTCTTTTTTGTATTTGATTAAGAAGAGGAATATCTTTCTTCTTGTAAAAATTACATGTTGGATCAATATATATTAAATTATTTTTTAAATTTATACCTTCTTTATTAATATTTTCCTCAATTAATTTCTGAAAGTTTGCTCCAAATTTACCAAATATTTTTTCTATGTTTGTATTATTAAAATTTAATTTACTTTTAAAATTATCAAATTCTAACTCGCCTTCAAGACAATTAATTCTATTCCAAAAATCGTCCCCTGCAGATAATAAATATAAATTTACCTTAGTATATTTTGAAAGTTCTGAATAAAAATTAATATGTAATTTAGATAAGTTATTATCACAAATAATATAAATTTGATTTGGTACTTTAATTTGAAAGTTTTTAATTTTTCTTAAATTCTTTATTACTTCAATCATGTATAAACATGATGGTTTTTCAGTTATTTTTTTCTCTAATAATTTATATAAAATAGGTTGCCAAAACTGATCTGAATTTAAATTCTTAAATAGATTAAGTGAATTAATTTCGCATCTATTCCATTCCTCAATCATTTCAGGTCTAAAAATTAGATAATCAATAAAATTATTCGTGATCTTTTTTGTCAAATTATATATGTCTCCATCAATTGTCTTTTTATTAGCCAAATATTTATTAATCCAATTTCTAATCGGAAACGATTCTTTAAAGCTATTTAATTCTTCTAATGAATCAATAATGCCCCATTTAATAGACTCAAAATTCCATAAACCCATATCAATTCCTGGAAAAAATTTTGTCAATAATGATTCCGTATAACTTGATATTGTCTTTAATTCATAAAGAGCACTTATTTTGTTTTTTATAGTTATTTGTTCACTTAACCATTTACCCAAAAAATAATTCGGAACTGCTATTTCTAAATTCTCAGTAATGAGAGGAGGACATATTTTTAATTCTTCTGCCAACAGCTCACTAATTACTTCAATTTTGTTTGACTTATATAGATTGAGCAATTTACTGATTATTAATGTTACTCAACTTTAAACGGATCAGTTATTTCTGCATTCGGATATTCAAATTCCCCAACAGCAACAAACTCTAAACGCAGCTTAAGAAAGGTTATGAATTTTTTATCCGTCGATAAAATAGCTGCGGGGGGAGATGGAATCTTTGCTTTTAGATCAACAAATTGGGTGGTTTGCAAAAATGATGGATTTTTTAAAAGCCAGAAATCTATTTCTTTATTGTTCTCTTTATAATTCCTCATCCTCTCTTTTAAAATTTCCTCAATTGGTTCTTCAACTGTTAAAAACTTTTCGCTAGCCGCTACAAAATAATATGTTGTCATTTTGAAATTTAATTTGATGTAATAAGGGACTTCATTTCACGTACAGACTTTTCTAATCCTATCGCTAAAGCCCTTGAAACAATACTATGACCTATGTTTAACTCGTTCATATTGTTAATTGATGCAATTTTTTTAACATTATTGTAGTTAAGGCCATGACCAGCATTAACAACTAATCCGAGGTCATTTGCCAAATGTGAAGACTCTATAATCCTTTGGAGCTCATCATACTGTTTAGATCCCGATAGTTCTGCATATTTCCCAGTATGTAATTCTATAAAGTTAAACCCTATTTCTTTGGAATAATTTATCTGGTCACCAGAAGGATCAATAAATGCACTAACTTCAATATTTGATTTTTTTAAATTTCTAACAAAATTCTTAAGGTATTTCACATTACTTATTACATCCAACCCGCCTTCAGTAGTAACTTCCTCTCTTTTCTCGGGTACAAGCGTTACATAATCGGGAAGAATTTTTTTTGCAATTTCTAACATTTCTTCTGTAGCAGCCATCTCTAAATTGAGTTTTGTTTTTATAGTCTCTTTTAGAAGGAATACGTCTCTATCCTGTATATGTCTTCTATCTTCTCTTAGATGAACTGTTATGGAGTCTGCGCCTCCTAATTCAGCTAAAAAAGCAAATTGTACAGGGTCTGGCTCCACAGTTTTCCTTGCTTGCCTTACATTTGCAATATGATCAATGTTTACTCCTAAAGTAGCCATAATTTTAAAAATCTAAGTTTCTAGACAATCTATTAACCGCCCAATAATAGCTAATAAAAAAAGGCAAACACTTAGATTATTAATATATAGTTAATAGAACTTGAACAAGAAATCATTAGATATTTGGCATAAAATCAACCCTGTATTGGGATTTATTGCAATGTTCGTTACCCAAGACGTTGTTTTGAGGTTCTTTTTTAGAAAAAAGAAAATATTAAATAATGGTTTTTCAATTCCCATAAATTCCTCTATCATTTTGGCTCCAACCCACAGATCAAGATGGGACGGCTTAGTACTCACTATGGCAATGGGTAGAAGGGTAACAAAAAAGGATTGTAGATTTATGGTTACTAAATCTGAAATGAAAGGAATACAAGGTTGGTTTTTAAAAAGACTTGGATGTTTTTCGATAAATCAATTATCGCCATCACTCTCAGCGTTAAGATATGCGATTGATCTTATACAAAAAGGAGAACAACTAGTTGTTTTCCCTGAAGGAAAGATTAATAAATATGGAAAAAAATTATTTCTCAAAGAAGGACTATATAGATTAGCTAGATTAGCTACAAAAAAAACAACATCAGTTATTATCGTCCCAATTGGAATTGCCTACAGTAAAGTTCCTCCTAATTTTAGGGGCGAGTTTTGTTTATCATTTGGAAAACCAATAGTAATAACTGATTATTTAAACTTTCCTATCAAAAAATTTAATACATTTCTAAATGAAAAAATGACTCAAGAGGAACAAAAAGCATTAAAAAATGTAGGTAGATGAATCTGCAATAAGTTACTATAAAATTTAATAATTGAATAAGAAAATGAAATTCTTAAAATTAATCACAATTTCATTTATATTTTTTGGAAATGTTCCTTACATAAATGAAGTCCATGCAGAAATAAAGAATCCAAAAGACTTCAAAGTACTATCAAATGAAAGCAAAAAACTTTCCATTTCAAACGTAGAATATTTCATAAAACAAGGTGATAAATATATTAAAAATGGGGATTTCGAAAAAGCTAAGGATTCTTACTTAGACGCTAGAAAATTAGCAAAGCAACTTGCTTCTTTTTATTCTGATCTAAATTCATCCTTCAAAGGAGTTGATGCCAGAATACCAAATGAAATGCAAATGAAAGGAAAGGAAACATTACAAATTTTGGCAGAATCAAATGAGAGATTAGCATCCATGTATATAAAAACTGAAAAGCCTGAGGTTGCAGTTCCCTTGCTTGTTGAGACAATTAGAATAATGTCACCTAATAGCCCAGAAGGTAAAGAAGCTTATGAAAGATTGATCCAACTAGGATTTGTTGAGACAAAATACAAAGGTTAATTAAAGTTAATTATGATTACGAAAGCAGAGGTTATTAATTTAATCACTAAAAAAATTCCAAGTTCCAAAGTTTTTGTTGAAAACCTTAAGGGAAATGATCATTTACAAGTAACTGTAATTGCATCTGAATTCAATGGATTATCATTAGTTAAACAACACCAGCTAGTCTATTCTGCTTTGAAGGAAGAATTAGCTTCAGAGGCTATCCATGCACTGGCATTAAAAACAGAAACTCCAAATTGAATTATGGACAAACTAACAAAAGATAAAATACAAAAAATGATTGATTCTAATCCAGTAATGGTTTTCATGAAAGGGACAAAATTAATGCCTCAATGCGGTTTTTCCAACAATGTAGTGCAAATACTAAATTCCTTGGGAGTAGAATTTGAAACGTTTGATGTTTTAAGTGATTTTTCTATACGAGAAGGTATTAAAGAATATTCAAATTGGCCAACAATTCCGCAAGTTTACTTAAAAGGAGAGTTTCTTGGAGGGTCAGACATTCTTATTGAGATGTACAACTCAGGATCTCTTAAAGAAAAAATAGAAATTGAATTAGCGTCTTAAGACAATTAGTAAGTATAAATACTGAATTGATTAATAAAAATTAATATTTTAAATTCTTTTTTTATCAAAAAAGCCTTTATTTTCATCCCCTTCTGGATCAATAAAGCTTGACGGATCTAGAATCCATCTTTCAATTAATCTTTCTAATTTTTCTTGATCATTTTGCTCTAAACTACTGCAATTCCTTAAGGCTTGGAGATAACCATCACTATATAATTTAAGATCAGATGGCGTATGAAAACGAGTAACTAAGTCCTGGAGATTATCGCAAATTGATTGAAAATGACGAATTGCTTTAGGATTTTCAAATGATGTCATAATTCGATAGATTCTGATTTTTATTTAGCATTTGTTATACCTTATTAAGGATGATCAAAAATTGCCCGGCCAAACAGTAATTAAGAATGCAATCAACTGAGCAAATCTTAGCTTCAACTCCTGGCAGTTCACAATTGCCTCAGAGCTCTCAAACCCCCTCAAGAGTTCTAGTTGTTGAACCTCACCCCACACTAAGAACGGTCCTTGTTCAAAGGCTTCGCCAAGATGGCCATTTAGCTGCGGCAGTAGGTACAGCTGCAGAAGCTGTTGACTTATGCAGAGAACAATCACCTGACCTATTAGTTAGCGCTGAAATCCTCGATCAGAATACGGCAATGAGACTCGCCCAACAATTGGGGTCCTCTGTCATAGTTTTAACTGCAAGATCAGGTGTTGAAGCATTAGTAAATCTTTTAGATGAAGGTGCTGATGATGTTCTCAGAAAACCTTTTGGACTCGAAGAGCTTGCAGCACGATGTAGAACACTTTTAAAAAGAGGCAGGATTGGATTACAAGAAAAAGTAGAGGTTGGACCACTAGAGGTTCACCTTCTTTTAAGACAAGTTACTCTTAGTGAGAAACCCGTAGAATTAAGCCCTAGGGAGTTTGCACTACTATGCGCTCTCCTAATGCCACCAGGAATGGTAAGGAGTCGTCAAGAGCTCTTAAGGATGGCCTGGCCGCCCTTCAGTGGAGGTCCTAGGTCTGTAGATACTCAGGTGTTAACTCTTCGGAGAAAATTAGAACAAGCTGGGTTAGGAGAAGGTGGGGGAATAACCACTGTCAGACAACAAGGTTATCGATTCAGTATTGATAATATTTAATTTAAAAAAGCAAAAAGTTCACCAACAATCATTAAAACTGATAGTAATGTTAGTAATTTATATGTCCATAGAGGTGATATGTAAGATAATTTATTAACAGAAATGCCAGTATTCCTTGAAACAATTAATAAAAATTTTTCAAAATTTTCCACTCTTTGAGGGACAAGAAAATTATCACCTTGATGAGTATTAAAGTAATAAACTTTACTACCCTGACTAGTTGGTAAAGATTTGATTAACTTAATATCTTTCCAAGAAATCTCCCAATTTTTTTTTCCTAGGATTTTAGAAATAAAGCTTGTTTTATATGAAATTTTATTATTACAAGTTTCTACATAATCACTTGTGATATTGATTATTAAATAAAGGCCTAAAAAGAATGTAATAAAAGAGGGAATTTTTAATCTATCAATTGAAACAAATGGGATAGGAATTGTAAGCGCTAGATATAAAGAAATCAACGAACTTTTCACAAAAAAAAGAGTTTTAAACTTTTCTATCATTTAAAATAAACCGTTTAGTCTGGCAATTTAAAACTGTTTATATTTAATTTTGCACCTATTTTATGAGCGCATGCGTATCCACTAAAAGCGACTGCATTTAAGCCTTGACCAGGAAAGCATGAATCCCCTACACAATAAAGATTTTTAACTTTTGTAGTATTGAAAGGCATTGGCAAAAGTCCAAGCAACTTTTTACTAGGAATAGGTCCATAACTACCTTCATATCTTCCAAGAAACTTTTTATGAGTTTTGGGCGTACCAATTTCTTTGTGATCGATATTTTGTTCAAGATTAGGAAGAATAGTTGATATTTTTTCAACAAGAAATGAAAAGTATTTTTCTTTCTTTTGCAAATATTCTTTCCTTGATAGGCCTTCCCATTCACTCATTGATGAAGGTGTAAATGCATGTACGATATGTTTACCTTCTGGAGCTAAAGATGAGTCAAGCAAAGTAGGTATAGAAACAAAAACAACTCCCTTTTCACTTTCTAATTCGTCCCAATCTTCAACAATTATGTGATGGCAATTAAAATTATTGGTTATTAGATTTTTTTCTACTCCAAGGTGAATCGAAACAAAAGAGGGTGAGGGTTTATAAGTTTCTGACCACTTATATTCACTTCTTGGCACGTTTTCACTTGAAATTAAACCTTTTTTATTATCTTTTAATCCAAATGTATCCCATCTAGTGGAATTGGATACAATAATGTTTGAAAAAATCTCTTCCCCATTTGAAAGCTTAACTCCTACTGCTTTCTCATCCTTCAAAAGGATTTCAGTCACATTGGCTTTATATCTAACTTTTCCTCCTAATTTTTCAATACCAGAAACAAACTTCTCTGCTATCTTTCCAACCCCCCCTTTTGGATAATTTATCCCTCCAGCATGCCTATCTGTAAATACCATTCCCGCATTAATCATAGGGGTTTTTAGAGCTGGCATTACAGACCAACAAAAACATTCGATATCGATAAATTTTAAAAGTTCAGGATCTTTTATAAACTTTCTCGCAACATCTCCTGCATTTGCAGGTAACCATCTAGCTAAACCTAAACAGGATAATGGAGATTTAAAGAAAACTTTAAAAAGATAACTTGGATCCTCTATTGATAAAAGAGGCATTGAATCTAAACATTTAAATACACTTGCACAAGTATCATAGAATTTCTTGATACCTTTTTTTTCCTTGGGAAAACTAGCTGATAATTTGCTTATAAATTGCTCATAATTTTTATCTACAGAAATATTAAAGTTATGTGGTAAGTGATATTCCAGTTGAACAGGATCGGGAATAGTTTCGCATTTTTCATTCACGTCTTGCAAAGCACGAGTTAATAGATTGGTATAACCTTTCTCTCCAAATCCAAAAATCATTGAAGCCCCTACATCAAAGGTATAGCCTTTTCTTTTAAAAGAGCCACCACTCCCGCCTGGAATAATATATTTCTCAAGAACCAATACTTGAGCTCCTTTTGCCGCCAATTGTGAAGCAGTTACTAACCCTCCTATTCCTGAGCCAATAATAATTGCATCGAAGTTTTCCTTATTTAATTCCATTTTTTGGATCTTTGATAATTAATCTTAGTAAATTTTGCTGAGTAAGTGGTCTTTATCAAAACAAGAATCTAGTTTATTTTTAAAGTCATTTAAAGCTTCTGTAGATCTTTCTTGATAAGCTTTATACCTTAATCTTTTATCTTTTATTCTTTTAGTTAGTTCTGGAACTAAACCAAATGAAGCAGGCATGGGTTGGAATTTATTCTTTTTCTGATTAGATAATATTTGATTTTTGTTACTGATAAAATTCATTAGAGAACCAATCATTGACTGATTAGGAAAACTTACTGGTTTTTTACCCTTAGCTAATAAGGATGCATTTATTCCTGCAAGCAAGCCCCCTGCTGCTGCTGCTGCATAACCTTCCGTCCCCGTTATTTGACCAGCCGCAAAAAGGTTTTGTCTTTTCATAAATTGCAAGGTAGGTAAAAGTAATTTTGGAGATTCTAAAAAAGTATTTCTATGCATTACTCCAAAACGTACAAACTCAGCCTTTTCTAAACCAGGAATCATCCTAAATATTCTTTTTTGTTCTGACCATTTGAGGTTAGTTTGAAAACCCACCATATTTAGTAATTTACCTTCTAAATCTTCTTTCCTTAATTGGACAATTGCATGAGGTCTCTTTTTCAGTCTATTTTCCCTATCAAATAAATCTCCCCATTTTGGATTCCACAACCCAATTGATTTCAATGGTCCATATCTCATGGTATCAACTCCTCTTCTAGCAATTTCTTCAATTGGCAAGCAAGCTTCAAAGAAATTAGCTGATTCTTTATCAAAGTCTTTTAAATTAGCTTGTTCTCCTTCTATAAGTTCGTTTCTGAAATGGATGTAATCATTTTTATCCATAGGGCAATTTAGATATGCCGGATCTCCTTTGTCGTATCTACTAGCTTTAAATACGAGCTCTTGATCAATAGAATCTCCATGAATTATGGGACTAGCGGCATCAAAAAAATGACACTCATCGATACCAGTAAAATCTTGAATTTTATAGGACAGCTCATCGGCTGTTAAGGGGCCAGTAGCCAGGATAGTTATATTTTCTACACTTGGGAGATCCAATTGTTCAAATCTCTTAATTTCGATTAAAGGATGATTTGATAATGCTTCAGTCAAAGCGTTACTAAATTTAGATCTATCAACCGCCAAAGCACCTCCGGCAGGAACAGCAAATTTGTCAGCTGTTTGAACTATCAATGATTTAAAAATTCTAAGTTCTTTTTGCAATAAACCTGAAGCTCTATCAGGACTTAAAGCACCAAAACTATTACTACAAACCAGTTCTCCAAATTCACTCGAATGATGAGCTGGAGTTAATTTGATAGGTCTCATTTCAACTAATTTAACTGGTACACCAGAATTCGCTACTTGCCAAGCGGCTTCAGATCCTGCGAGGCCAGCTCCAATAATTATTACCTCTTTATCTAACAAATTGGATTAATCCTTACCTAAAAAGTCCCTATTGAATTGCTCTCTTGCTGGTTTTTGTATATTGAATATAACCCAAGCCAAAGCAGCTACAATTGGGGCAAAAACTACGATTGTTCTTAGCATTTTTGAAATCCTGTTATTTATTAGATTATTTTAACTTTTAACTGTAAATTTAGAGAGAAATTTTAATTTTTTATTTCATAAGTTAAGAATTGTTTTCCTATTGTTCAACTTGAGATAAAAAGTTGTTTTTTTTACCTTAAAAAGGGATAATTTCATATGTACTCGATTTTACAAAATGGGTCGCTAGCTCAGCGGTAGAGCATCCGGCTTTTAACCGGCTGGTCCTGAGTTCGAATCTCAGGCGACCCACATTTTTTAATTGAGTTCAATATTTAGAATCTTATTGAATAAAAAAATAAAAACTTTAATCAATCAAACTTCTTAAAAAATTTAATTTTCAGTTATTTATCAATAATCTTTGACGTAAAAACATTATTTATTTACGACGTAAGAGAACTTTTATCACTTAAAAGGAAATAACAAAAATTTATATAGCTCTAAATTTTTCATTGACTGTAATGCTAATAAATTTAATCCAAAGCAATACAAGCATTTAATTTTTGAAACTTGCAATAACTGAATAATAATTATTAAATATAACCTTTAATTGACTTAAAAAATTGATTACACTACGCAAAAGTGAGCCATTTTTGTAGCATAAAAGACATTAAAAATAATTAAAGCTAGACCAAACAGCAATATTCCAAAAATACTTTACAAAGCTTCATAATACCTGTTACAATCATTTACATAAACTACTTTTATTATTATGACTCCTGAAGCAGAACGTTTTAATGGTTGGGCAGCAATGTTAGGTTTTGTTGCAGCTGTTGGTGCTTATGTAACAACTGGACAAATCATCCCAGGTTGGTTCTAAACCAAACAAAATTTCAAATTACTAGAGTGATAGTTCCTAAATTATAGGACTCTCACTCTATTTTTTTTTGTACCAATTTTAAAAAAATCGACCAATTAAATTTTATAAAATCCATATTCATTTAAATAGAATATCTATTTGTTAATAGCTTAAAAAACCACATAACCACGAAAAGATTTCAACAGTCGTAATAAATTATAAGTTTAAAGTTTATTAATAACTTTAATTCCCCGTAATAAAATTACTTATTTAGATGATTTTTTTTCGATGGTATCTAAACATGAAGAACATAATAAATGTCCTTTCTTGATCCAGAATGTTTTAGTTGACCTTTCTATATCTTTGCGACAAATTAAACATTTAAATATGGGTGTCACTATGTCTCCAAAGTTAGTTGTTAATTTAATAATAAATACTTTTATAGTTTCAAGCTTCAACTATTTTTAATTTCAAAAAACTATCTAGTAAACTTTTCTTATAATTTAAAAATAAAAAAGACCTGCTAAATGCAGGTCTTTTAATGTGTGTAAGATTTCTAAATTAAATTTAGATTTAGATTTAGAAGCTGAATGATGTTTTAACCATGATTCCAGTTTCATCCTTATCAGTAGCGTCAGCAGCTTCAACAGTGTAAATAAGTGGTTTGATTGTCATTCCATCATTTACTGCGTATGAATAATATGCTTCATACATTAGCTGTTCAGGCATTGTACTACCGGATTCAGTCATTTTTCCGTAAGTACCTACAGCAGCACCTAGTTCTCCTGGTCCAACTTCACCATTAATTCCAATGAAGTATGCTTCTGTTTCGTCAGCTGCTGCTACATGACCATCAAGATCACCGATTTCATAACCAGCACTGATGTTTAAACCGTTATCAAATGAATAATAACCGTTTAATGCTGTGAATGTATCGTTACCAGTACCAACTTCGACCATTGCGTAAGTAATAGAAGCACCGTAGCTATCAGTTGTGTATGCAAGGTTTGCTGCCCAAGAATCGGCATTTCCCTTAGTAGCAATACCAGTTTCAACGAATTGAGCACCTACTGCTGTTGTGAATCCATTATCGAAATCATATGCAGCACCAATAGATAATCCACCACCTGTGATTCCAGCAGTTATGTTAGCACAATCATCTAGTGTGTTAGATCCGCCATAAGTACAAGCTGTTGTGAATAGCATACTACCGTCAGTATTGTCACCAACGAAAGCAGTTGCTGAACCTAGTGGGAAAGTGTATGAAACACCATCAACGGCCAAGAGATCAGCACCAGCAGTGTTTTGTCCACCAGTAAGGTCAAGTTCACCAAGTGCGGCACCAGTATTACCAGCGTCAAGAGAGATATCAAGTGAATCTTCTCCAGTGAAACTAGTGTTCAAGTCAATCTGGAAACCGTAAGCAGCCTGAAGAACTTCATCTCCATCAGTAACTGTAGTAGTAACGTCTTTTCCATCAACAGCACCGATCCCGAAATCAGCTGAGAATGAAGCAGTTGTTGTTTCTGAGAAACCCCCGTCATAGCTATCTGTATCAACTAATCCTTCGCCTCCTGCGAGTAAAGGAGTCTTATTTAAATCGTTATCATCAAAAGAGTTAACAAATTCAATACTCTCTGGATTTAAGTAATTTTCAATCTCATTGAGATTTACCTCATTAGCATTTGCCGCCAAAGGTGATATTAATCCTAAAGCAGCTGGAGCTATCAACAAACGTTGGAAAAGCTTCATAAAGTGTCCTCACACAATATAGGTAATCATAAGTTAGTTTAAATAATCGGTATTAACAAGTCACGGTAGACAAAAAAAAAGTTGTCCAAATAAAAAAAGACCTGCTAAATGCAGGTCTTTTAATGTGTGTAAGATTTCTAAATTAAATTTAGATTTAGATTTAGAAGCTGAATGATGTTTTAACCATGATTCCAGTTTCATCCTTATCAGTAGCGTCAGCAGCTTCAACAGTGTAAATAAGTGGTTTGATTGTCATTCCATCATTTACTGCGTATGAATAATATGCTTCATACATTAGCTGTTCAGGCATTGTACTACCGGATTCAGTCATTTTTCCGTAAGTACCTACAGCAGCACCTAGTTCTCCTGGTCCAACTTCACCATTAATTCCAATGAAGTATGCTTCTGTTTCGTCAGCTGCTGCTACATGACCATCAAGATCACCGATTTCATAACCAGCACTGATGTTTAAACCGTTATCAAATGAATAATAACCGTTTAATGCTGTGAATGTATCGTTACCAGTACCAACTTCGACCATTGCGTAAGTAATAGAAGCACCGTAGCTATCAGTTGTGTATGCAAGGTTTGCTGCCCAAGAATCGGCATTTCCCTTAGTAGCAATACCAGTTTCAACGAATTGAGCACCTACTGCTGTTGTGAATCCATTATCGAAATCATATGCAGCACCAATAGATAATCCACCACCTGTGATTCCAGCAGTTATGTTAGCACAATCATCTAGTGTGTTAGATCCGCCATAAGTACAAGCTGTTGTGAATAGCATACTACCGTCAGTATTGTCACCAACGAAAGCAGTTGCTGAACCTAGTGGGAAAGTGTATGAAACACCATCAACGGCCAAGAGATCAGCACCAGCAGTGTTTTGTCCACCAGTAAGGTCAAGTTCACCAAGTGCGGCACCAGTATTACCAGCGTCAAGAGAGATATCAAGTGAATCTTCTCCAGTGAAACTAGTGTTCAAGTCAATCTGGAAACCGTAAGCAGCCTGAAGAACTTCATCTCCATCAGTAACTGTAGTAGTAACGTCTTTTCCATCAACAGCACCGATCCCGAAATCAGCTGAGAATGAAGCAGTTGTTGTTTCTGAGAAACTACCAGCTTCAAAGTTGTTTAGTCTTGCTTCTAGACCGTCTACACGACTATTAGTAATAGCAAGTTGTTCTGCAGGGGCGAAGTCACTAATTGTAACTTCATTTGCTGTAGCTGCTACTGGGGCAAGAAGTCCCAATGTTGCAGGAGCTACAAGCAAGCTTTTAAAAAGCTTCATAAATTTCCTCACACGAAATTTAAAGTACACCTTAAGATAGTGTATTTGCCTATACGAAATCAAGTAGCAGCCGCTACATTTTTAAAAAATATGTGACAGTTTGTTGACCTATACAATAGTATTTTTTTTTCTTTTAAGTCGAAAATTTTAATTAGTTTGTATTTTTCTTTTTAGTGTTTTTATAAAAGTTTTTAAAAAGTAGTCTTAAAATATTTATTTCTAAATTTTGACGATAAGAAAATAACCTATTCTGACTTTTTAGAAATTTTGAAAACCACCTTTTTTGTTTTATATTTCTTGTTGTTATTGCCACTTAGAGCGTCTACGTACCAACCAGAAGCTAACCTTGTATCTATCTCTTCATAACTTTCATGTTTTTTTAATTTGCTTAAAGATTTTTTCTTATAATCCATGATTTGATAAATATGTAAAATATAGCATTTAAATAAAGTTTAGAGAATTAAATTACGTATATTATCGAAACATAATTTTTTTTATACAAACATTAAAAATATATATTTTCTGAAATCTTTAGAAAAAAGAAAAAAATCTTTGATTTACCTCAACAAAAAAATTAATTAGTTATATTTTTGAAAAATAAACCTGAGGAGCACAAGGTAAAATGACTCAATTAAGTCTTATTGTGAATTCTATGCCGAGAGATTTGACCGAATTCGCATTTTTTTTAGCAGTTGGATTTACAGCCGGTTCAATGGGTTTAATTTGATTAAGTTAAAAAGATTTACTAAATAATTAATAACTTCCTAAATATTAATTTGAATTCATACATTCCAAATCATTAGATTGAAAGTATTGATTCCACAGGGAAATCAAATCTTGATCTCCCATTGAGTTCAATCAATTCAACAACAGTTAGTAAGCCTGATATTTTCTTACCACCTTTCTTAATTAATCTAGTTACACAATCCACAGTTCCTCCTGTAGCGAGAAGGTCATCAACAATTGCATATGAACTAAATTTTTCAAGAGCTTTTTTTTCTATTGAAAGAGAGTTACTTCCGTACTCTAAATCGTAATTTTCTTGAAATATTTCCCCAGGTAGTTTTCCAGGTTTTCTAGCTACAATCATTGGTTTACGGGCCTGAAGCGAAATTGCTGAGCCAAAAATAAATCCTCTAGCCTCTATTGAAATTATTGCCTCAGAGTTTTTAATAACATGATTTAATGACATTCTGAGAATTAGTTCCCTAAAGGTTTCTGAATCTTGAATTATTCCAAGTAAGTCTTTGAAAGCTATACCTTTTTTTGGAAAATCATTATATGTCTTAATCAAACTCTCTAGTTTTTCCATCCAACAAAATCCAAATAATATTTTGATAATAGTTCCTCCATAGAATTTAATACTCAGATATTTCTATTGGATGACAAATATTAAAATAAAAGATTAATTTTCTAAAATCTGTAGTGAGGCAAAGTAAAAACAATGATTTTTCTTTTAAAAAAAGCCATAAAAGTAATATTGCAATCTCAAAAGTGATTTTTTATAAAATATTTAGCAATATGGTCTTTTATAGATGTCTATTATGAACTAAGATCTTATGAGCGGGGCGTGGCGCAGCTTGGTAGCGCGGGTGCTTTGGGAGCATACCTTTTTACAAGCGAGACTGATTGCAATAACTAACTTTCTTACTTTTATTACAAACTATATAGCGAGGGAAAGCGACAAAATTTTACTAGCGCGGGTGCTCTCAAGACACCCGCTTTTTACTCTGGTTTTGAAGTTTTCTATGTTTAATTTTTTTAATGTCGATTATCTTTTGCTTATTGATAATTATGTAAATGAAAAAACTTTTTTCTTACCTTTTCATAGGCATCCTCACAATTCCTTTTCTTGGAAATAAATCAAAAGCTGATGAAAATTATTTTCATAACGATGGTGGGAATAGTAGCAATTCCTTAATTGAAATTATTAAAAGCTCTGTTAACGGTAACACTAATGAACTATCAGTAATTACAACTTTTGATAGGAGTTTGAATAATAATGTACGACTAGAAGACGGTTGGGTGGATAATTCACTTGGCAAAATATTTTTTAAAGAAGAAAATTCATCTTATGAGTCCACTGGCAGATTATGGACTTACTCAATAAGTGAAGATTTATGGTCAGTAGGATCCTTAACTGAGGATTCTTCATACAGTGAAAGTGAATTAGATTTAGTTAAAATTTCAGCCAATCCCTATACATCTGTAAAAACCAATACTGCAAATATCTCAACTAATACTTCAAATATCAAAAACCTTGGAGAAGGAGTTGCAGGATCAACTGCTTTAACAGCAGCTTTAACTGCTTTGCCTCAAACCGCAAAAGAATCTAAGTTAAGTTGCGGTGTTGGAACTGGTGCATACAGCAGCAGATATGCAGTTGGTTTTGGTTGCGCCTCAAAAGTTAATGAGAGAGTTGATATCAATGCTGGAGGATCTTATGTGTTCGGAGGTTCTAAATCTTATGGTGGAGGAACATTGGATAGCGGTGTTGTAAAAGCAGGTTTTGTTTTCAAACTAGGAGAATTAAGTAAACCCACTCAAATAAGTTTTAATGACAAAAAAATAATTGATAAAAAATTATCAACTCTTGAGGAAAATAATAAAAATTTAAATGCAGAATTAAAATTATCAAAAGCTAAAAATGATGAGATAATTTCTCAAAATCAAAAACTTTTAGCGAGATTAGAGAAATTAGAAAATATCGCTTTAAAGTTTCAATCAAGTTCAGAGATGATTTCTGTCGCTACAAAAGACTAATTTCTAGTGACAAAACATCTATTTATCTAGCGACAAAAAAGCGACAAAAATCATTTACTAGCCTCAAAAGTGATTTTTTATAAAATATTTAGCAATTTAGCCTTTTATAGATGACAGTTATGAACTAAGATCTTATAGGCGGGGCGTGGCGCAGCTTGGTAGCGCGGGTGCTTTGGGAGCACTAGGTCGCAGGTTCGAATCCTGTCGCCCCGACCATTTCAAAACCAAGTCATACAAGAGAGTTTCCCAGACTCTCTTTTTTATTGCCAACTATAAGAAATATAAGACTTAGCGATTATATAGCGATTATTTGCCATACCTTGCATAACCTTGCCCCCTTAATCGCTTTTAATCAAAACTATTTAGTAATGAAAAAAAGGTACTTCCTCTACTTGTTTTGGTGAATAGTCACATATACCAAACTGCATACATTCCATTTGGTCATCACTTAATTTTCTTTCAAATGAAATCGCATCAATAAAAGAATTAAAAGCATTTTGGAACTTATGTTTAATAGGATTTCCGCAAGTCATAATTAACCTCCTTTGATCTAGTAGTTATTTAGTATCACTTATTCTTAAAATCAAGAGTGCAAATACTTAAGGAAAAATATAAATTAATCGATTTTTAATATTTCACTATTTTCATAAAGAGTATTTTTGCTCTAGGAAATTTAAATCATTGCATTTAATTTAGTTCCACTGATTGAGGTTTAACTTCATGAGTACTTATAAAACGAAATACTTCAAAAATACCAAGAAGATCGATAACACGCTTTGGTTAGACAAATTAATTAATCAACTCGAGAAAAAAGCAAAAGGAGTTTAATTATGAATACTTTCAGAAATAAACAATTCAAAAACGAATTAGATCCTAAGTATGCGTTTTATGATTGTCTCCGTAGTTGCGAACTTAAAAGTTCTTCTGAAAATACTTTAGAAGAATGTGTAGACAGTTGTGATTGGGAACCCTTATCAGATGATTTAGATTCCCAAAAATAAGAATTTAAACTCTATTCAATATTGATTATTTCGTTATAGAGTTTTTTTATAAATTTAAGGAGGGTAATCTTATGACCAACCTCGCTATAGAGCTACTTGTATTAACTGTGGTTTTAATAAATTTCGGAGCAATTCTCACAGCTAATATTTATTCAAAATCATTAGAAGAACATAAACGCAATAGATTATTTTGCAGTAAATCTTTTAGTAACCCTTATTGTATTATTTGATAAAAATTACTCCCTTTTAGCACTAGGTTTCAGCTCAGCGATTATTTAGCGATTATTTGCATATCCATGCCATACATTGCTGCATACATGAGTAAAATTAAGACTCAACTAAATCCTAGTATTACCAACTAATAAGCTATAGCCTCAATTCGTTCTCATGGGTACTGTCGCAAATTGCGTACTGGGTGCTTTGGGAGCACTAGGTCGCAGGTTCGAATCCTGTCGCCCCGATCAGTTATAGCAGTAAGTCTCAGCTAATAATAAATTACACCCAAAAAAGGCTGCACCCAAAATGCACCCAAAATGCACCAAAAATGCACTCAAAATGCACTTAAATGTTGAATTGTGAATAGTAATTCTCTAAATATTTACAGAGGTGATATATTAAATACAATTTTTTTAATAAGTGTCATTATTTAAATCTTTATCTTTAATTTCTCTTGCTTTTGGATCAATTCTCTCTGTCTCAGCGAATGAATACAAATTTGAAGATATCAAATTTGACCTAGTTGAAACTAAGCAAGATATATATGAGCCAAAAGACAAATTAGATGAATACATAATCAAAGGAGCAAATTATTCAACCAAATTTGTACCTTTAATGAATGATGGTGCAGAAGGAAGTGAATATACGCGCATCATGACTGATGATGTTAAAAAATTATTGGTTGACACTGGATTTAATTTTGCAAATTCAACAGCAAATAGTCAGATCCAAAAAATCCCATTTTTTGCGCAGACTTCCGTAAATATTTCTGGTGGGACTGAATCAGATACAAGTTTCTCAATAAATAGTTTGATGAAGCTTGGTGAACTTGCCAAAGATGAAGAAGGAGATCTTAAAACACTTGCTTTTTCTCAAGCAAGATTTGCAACTGCAACGAACGCCGATGGCTCAACAACAAACTTAGGTTTAGGGATAAGACATCGTCCTAGTGATGTATCTATGGTTGGAGCTAATGCTTTCTGGGATTATAGAATGACTGACTACAGCGACGCCCACAGCAGACTTGGATTAGGAGGAGAATATTTTTGGAAAGATTTTGAATTTAGAAACAACTTTTATATGGCTATTACTGATGAAAAAGATGTAACTGTAAAGGGGACATCATATAAAGAAAGAGTTGTTCCTGGCTGGGATGTGGAATTAGGTTATAGACTTCCAAATAATCCGCAACTTGCGTTTTTTGTAAGAGGATTTAACTGGGACTATAAACATACACAAGATAATTCAGGATTAGAAGGTTCTATTAGTTGGCAAGCCACACCACATGTTGGCCTTGAAGCTTGGGTTTCTAATGAGATATCAGCGGCTTCGACCAAGCTTAATTCAAAACTTCCTGGAACAGATGAGACCTTCTTTGGTTTGAGGATGAATTTAACTGGAAGCCCTGTTATTTTCTTGAAGAAAGAATATAAGAAAAATATGATTACACAAATGACACAACCGGTAAAGCGCAAATATGATGTTCTCTTAGAGAGATCCGCTGGCACTTTCCAAAACAGAGCTAAAGGAGTTTAATTCATGAAACTTTTAACAAAAATACTTTTATTTAATACCGCCTTTGTAGGGGTTTTCCTTAGTAATAAAGCATACGCTAATATCCAGGATCAATTTACAACTAACGCAGCAGACGATGATTTCAAAGCTACCAAGTGTACTGATTTTTCTACATCTGGTTCAGACTCTCTTTCTAATGTTTACGATACCTCAACTACAACTGGAGTAAATTATAAGAGTTGTTATTCTCAGCCTTCAGTTTATAAATTCAAATTATATAGGATTTCTTTATGTACCTCTTCTCCGTTAGTTGGGAGTAAAGTCGACTTTTCATCTTGTGTTGATACTTTTAATAATTCAGCTGGTGTAGAAATAGATCTGGGTAATTTAAATTCAACCGTTGCCCTAGATAACTCAAAGTCAAGACCTCCTTCAGGAACTTATACGGACATGTTGATGGTAATGGGTAATAGTTTCACTTTAAAAGGTTCCTATACAACTGCTGTTACTACATATAATACTGAAAATGACTCTAGTTCTCATGGTGGGAAATTTACTCCACAATCAAGTAATGCAAACCCTCAAGAATTTGAACATAGTTTTGCTAAATATGGATTTGCAGGAACTGGATGCGATTATGCTTATCAAAGAACACCAAGCGATGGACAGATAAGAGCAACTTTGACTAATAATGATTCATCTAATGATAACCTTACTTATCAAACTTCCGTTAGTGGTGGCCAATGCGGAGGAACAATTACTAGATTAGTTGGTAATTATATTCCTAATACTCCTCTTAAAATTACAGATGAAACAAATGGTCTAGAGCTTCAATTTGTTATTTCAGATGGTGGGATGCAGATTGAATCAGCATTAAATAATCACAGTACGGGAAGTAGTACTCACAACAAACAACCAAGTTGGGCATTTGCTGGAGATTTTAAACCTAAATTTGTAGCCTTTTAAATATTTTTTTTGTAATCAAAAATTTCTACAATTTATATCTAATAGCCATTGTTTCTGACAAAACTTTTTAAATTAAATAGTCTTTAACAAACTCTTATGAATACGAAATTGAAACCAACTTTTTTTAAATCAAACTGCATAACAACTCTTACTAAATCATTCAAGTATTTACTATTAGGATCAACTTTATTGGGATTATCAACATTTCCAAGACCTGCGAAAGCTGAAGCTCCTCCTCTTTGCAAAGACGTATTAACTCAGACTACTGCTAAACAAAATATTTTTTCTGAGAATAATGCTGCTGTTGCAACAAAATTAAATCCCTATGATTATTATTGCTTAGGTTCTCCAGATAGATTTGAAATAGTTATTTATGAAATGGGCTTATGTACTCAGAATCCAATTTCAGGAACTCCAAAAGCTTTTAGCAAAGCAAATTGTGAAGTAACAATGTCAACTGACGGATCAACGGCTGATTTAGCTGGTAAAACTGTAACGTTACCGCCTGCTTTAGGAAGACCCTCTAATGCAACTTATACATACGCTTATATTGTTATCCTAAATGAATTTGGTTTAAAGGGTTCCATAAGCTTAAATGGAACCGTTTATTGTTCAACTAGTACTGGTACTGAAGTTAATTCAGGTGCTGGATGTACTGCGGCAAATCATAATGAAGAGTTAGATACATTTGATGAGGGCTTTGAGGCAGACTTCGGTCCTGAGACCATGCCAACAGGTGGAAAAGTTTCGGCAATACTTACTGATAGTAGTCTTACAAGGGCAGCTAATGCTTCTGCAGTAACAAGATTGGTCGGTGTGTTTGAGACTAATTCAGGATCACCAGTTGTTATTAATGATGGAGTAAATGGGCTCGAAGTTGAGCTTCAAGTTTCAGATGGTGGTTATGGAATAGGTTTTAATTCATCAGGAGTTCCTGAATTTTTTGGTTCAGCTCCTTTTAAACCAGTTTTCAATACATTCTAATTTTTCTAAACCTAATTATCTATGCACCCAAAGTGCACCCAAAATAAAGAATATTAGTCCGAATTAGTTCATACATTTTTCCTTAAAAGTCCAGGTATAGCTATAAGTCTCAGTTATAGCCTTAATCTTGCAGGTGCTTTGGGAGCACTAGGTCGCAGGTTCGAATCCTGTCGCCCCGACCATTTAAAAACCAAGTCATACTAGCGAGTCTCCCAACTCGCTTTTTTATTTCTCAGAAGTCTCAATAATTTAAATAGCGATTAAATAGCGATTATTTGTATAGCCTTGTATAACTTTGTCCAGTTAATCGCTAACCATCACTAGGTTTATTAAACCTCTAAATAAATAAAATAATCAATAAAGTACCAATACTGAAAATTAAACTCCAACCCTGAGAATTAATTTTCAATTTAAAAATTATTTATATGTAATGAGTAAAAAACCTAAATAGGTTAAAAACCATTTATTCACAAGACCTTTTGCTTGATGATGACTGAATTAAATTACCCATCCAATTTTTAATATCTGATAATACTTCCAAATCTAATTTGTAGTAAACCCATCTACCTTCTTGT
>CACLGU010000001.1 GCA_902606505.1 uncultured Prochlorococcus sp. | reverse complement strand
CTGATACTTTAAAACTTCAGCAGAGATTTTCTAGAGATTTGGTTTTAGATTTTGGAGGAGGTATTGGAACGCATACACTAGCTAACGCTATGTCTTCAAAAGTTGAGCATGTTTTTTTTGTAGATATTAATGAGACAAATAGAAACTTTGTTGAATACAGGGCTAAAAAATTAGGAGTCGAAAAAAAACTTACTTTTTGCAAGACAATTAAAGACACACAAATATCTAAATTTGATACGATTGTTTGCCTAGATGTTTTGGAACATCTTGCTGATCCAGCTTCTCAAATTGAGATTTTCAATGAGTTTATGGATCCTAATTCTATTGCTTTATTTAATTGGTATTTTTTTAAAGGAGAAAAAAATGAATATCCGTTTCACATAGACGACATTCAAATTGTTGAAAAGTTTTTTGAGACTCTTCAATCAAATTTTTTAGAAGTATTTCATCCCATTCTCATAACTACAAGAGCTTATAAGAAAATTAGATAACAACATTAACTCTTTTTCTATTTCTTAAATTTCTTTTAATGCTTTCGAAACTTACTGTTCCTTCTTTGAGCGCAAAAAGGGTATCATCTTTACCTTTCCCAACATTATTTCCGGGAAGGAAAGAGGTACCTCTTTGACGAATCAAGATTGATCCAGCAGTTACTTTTTCTCCTCCATAAGCTTTCACACCAAGTCTTTTGGAATTTGAATCTCTTCCGTTTCTTGTAGAACCTGTTCCTTTTTTATGTGCCATTAGAATTGTTTAATGTTTAATTGTTTAATTTTTCGGATTTTGGTTTAGTTTCCTTTTTTACAGTTTCCTTTTTTGAAGAAGACTTAGGGGTTATTTTACCTATTGATATAGATTTTACCATAACTCTTGTCAGTTCTTGCCTGTGTCCCATCTTTCTTCTTGTCTTTTTTTTTGGACGCATTTTGTATACAAGAATTTTCTTATCTCTTTTATGGGAGACCACTTCTAATTCAATTTTTGCGCCTTTCACGTAAGGTTTACCTATAGTTATAGACTCTTTGTCTTTTAAAAGTAAAACTTTTTCCAGTGTTATCTTGTCTTTCTCTTTTGCATTTAACCTGTCTATGTCATAGTATCTATCAACTTCGAACCAAAATTGTTGACCTGAAGTTTCTGCTATTGCATACAATTCATTACTTTCAGAAGAATTGTTAGAGGAGTTTTTAGAATTAGTCATATCTTAAAGACGCTAAAAGGCTCAAATTAATAATTTGATTAAGCCCAATTAGCAATCATAATAGTTTGTCTATTTTCTTATTTTGTAGTGTAATAAGTCAAGGGTTTTTTTAAATCTTTTATATCAATTCAGGAACTATAATTATGGCAGCAAGGAAAACATATATTTTAAAACTCTATGTTGCTGGAAATACTCCTAATTCGATGAGAGCTTTAAATACCTTAAGAGAAATTTTAAATAATGAATTCAAAGGAGTTTATGCTTTGAAGGTTATCGATGTACTTAAGCAACCACAACTTGCAGAAGAAGATAAAATTTTAGCCACTCCAACATTAGCTAAAATTTTGCCGCCACCAGTTAGAAAAATAATAGGTGATCTTTCAGATAGAGAGAAAGTTTTAATTGGTTTAGATCTACTTTTTGATGAATTAACTGAAACTGAATATAGTGGAGATAAATAAGATATAAAATAAAAAATAAATTCAAAATTTATTTTATTTTTTTTTTAATTAGCAGAAAACTATGAATGATAAGAAATTTGGCAAATCAAATAAAATGCAAGTACAAAAATTACCAACTGGAATAGAAGGTTTTGATGATGTTTGTAGGGGTGGGTTGCCTGTATCTCGAAGTACACTCGTTAGTGGCACCTCAGGAACTGGTAAAACTGTTTTTTCTCTGCAATATTTACACCATGGAATTTGTAATTTTGATGAGCCAGGAATCTTTGTAACATTTGAAGAATCACCTTTAGATATTATTAGAAATGCCGCAAGTTTTGGTTGGGATTTACAAGAATTAATTGATCAAAATAAACTTTTTATTTTAGACGCATCTCCTGATCCTGATGGACAGGATGTTGCGGGTAACTTTGACTTGTCTGGTCTTATTGAGAGAATTAGTTATGCAATTAGAAAATATAAAGCTAAAAGAGTTGCAATAGATTCAATAACTGCAGTCTTTCAACAGTATGATGCAATTTACGTTGTTAGAAGAGAAATATTTAGATTGATAGCGAGATTAAAAGAAATAGGTGTGACGACAGTTATGACAACAGAAAGGATTGATGATTATGGACCAATTGCTAGATATGGTGTAGAAGAATTTGTATCCGATAATGTTGTCTTACTAAGAAATGTTCTTGAGTCAGAGAAGAGGAGAAGAACTTTAGAAGTTTTGAAGTTAAGAGGTACTGTACATATGAAAGGTGAATACCCATTCACTATGGGAATGGATGGAATAAGTGTGTTTGCTCTAGGAGCTATGAGATTAACGCAAAGATCCTCAAATATTAGGATTAGCTCTGGAGTTAAAGATCTTGATGATATGTGTGGTGGAGGATACTTTCAAGATTCCATCATTCTCGCCACTGGAGCTACTGGTACAGGTAAAACAATGCTTGTCTCAAAATTTGTTGAAGACGCCTATAACAATAATGAAAGAGCAATACTTTTTGCATATGAAGAATCAAGGGCTCAATTGCTTAGGAATGCGACTAGTTGGGGAATAGATTTTGAAAAAATGGAAAGTGATGGGTTGTTAAAAATTATTTGTGCATATCCTGAATCAACTGGCTTAGAAGATCATTTGCAAATTATAAAAACGCAAATTAATCAATTTAAACCAAAAAGAATGGCAATTGATTCTCTCTCTGCATTAGCCAGAGGTGTAAGTTTGAATGCATTTAGACAGTTTGTAATTGCTGTTACGGGTTATACAAAACAAGAGGAAATAGCAGGCTTTTTTACTAATACTGCAGAAGAATTTATGGGAAGTCATTCTATAACTGATTCTCATATCTCAACAATTACAGACACGATACTGTTGCTTCAATATGTAGAAATAAAAGGTGAGATGGCACGAGCTTTAAATGTTTTTAAAATGCGGGGTTCATGGCATGATAAACGAATAAGAGAATTTATCATTACAAATAGTGGCCCAGAAATAAAAGATTCTTTTTCAAATTTTGAACAAATATTTAGTGGTGCCCCTCACAGAGTTGTACCCGATCAAAATGTTCCAAATGTTTTTAAAGGACTAGACAAAAATTAGATAATTTCTTTAATATCAAAACCTGAAAAAGAATCTGAATTGTTAATAGCTTTTGTCAATAATTCATCCTTATCAGATTGTGCTAAGGCTAAATCAAACCAGAAAGTTGTTCCTACTCCTAATTCACTCGCCATACGAATTTCCCCACCGTGTTTTTCAATTATTCCTCGTACTATAGATAAACCTAAACCGGTACCTTGCTCAGTATGAACAGAATTCTCTACTCTATAAAAACGATCAAATATCTTTTCTTGATCAGCCTGAGATATTCCTGAGCCAGTATCAGCAATCTCAATTCTTACTTTTGGGAGTGGTGAAACTAATTCACATTGAGGGGCCCCATCATTTTTAATACTTGGAGGGAAAGCTGGACAGGAATCTGGCCAAGTATAAGCTCTTATGATTAAGGAGCTGTTTTTTGGACTAAATTTCAATCCATTGCCAAGTAAATTATCAAAAACCTGTAAAAGCAAATCAAAATTTCCAAGAATTGGAGGAATAGTTTCTTCTATATCATGAGCTAATGAAACATCTTTTTCCGTAGCATTAAGTCTATAATTTCTAAGAGTCTGTTCTATTGCTGGCTTTATATCCATTTGCTCAAGCTGAATAATTTTCCCAGACTCCAATCTTGATAAATCTAATACATCATTTACAAGTCTTGTTAATCTATCAGTCTCTGAATTTGCAATGCCAAGAAATTCTATTTGTTCTTCATCAGAAAGCTGATCTTTTAAATCGTGTAAGGTCTCTACATAACTTTTGATATTAAAAAGTGGTGTCCTTAATTCGTGAGAAACATTACTAATAAATCTATTTTGTGCCGCGTTAAGTTCAACTTCTCTTGTTAAGTCTTGGATTGTTACAGCAATTCCTTTTAATTCAACTTTATTTGTATCTAAAACTGATTGCAAGACAATTCTTAACGTTCTTGCTGGCTCTCCTAAACTGAATCTTAAGTCGTCCTTCTCCTTTTCCCTGTTTAGGATAGATTCAATATTTGTATGTAAGTCGTTAGATAAAATTTCTGGGATTTCATTTAAAAAATGTTTGCCTTCTAAGAATCTTCCTTCCCAACGAAATAGTCTCTTTGCTGTTGGATTAGTAAGCACTATCTTACCTTCAGAGTCCAATAATATGGCGCCGTCAGCCATTGTAGCTATTAGGGACTGCTGCTTGATTTGTGCCGCTTTTAATTCTTCTATATTAGCCTCATCATAATTTTCTAACTGTGTGGCCATTCGGTTAAATCCATTTAGGAGTTCTCCCAGATCACCTGTCATGGGTAAAGAAATTCTGGACTTAAAATTTCCTCTTGAAATTTCTCTAACACCTCTTACTAACTCTCTTACAGGTCTTGTTATTGTTAGTGCATTAAATACAGCTCCAAGTATTACTAAAACCCAAATAGAGATAAAAACTGCAATGGTTACTTCTCTAGTTAAGGCAGCACTGGCTAATGCTTTTTTATTAGGGGTGACTCCCAAAGCTAAAGTTCCAAGATATTTGCCTTTCCACAACATTGGGACAAATACATCTGTTACTTGACCTTGAGGAGTCGCATGTTGCCTAACCAAAGGAAATTGTGGTCTCTTCTTTAATTCTGAGGGCAATTTTAGTCTGCGAGTGAGCTGAAACTGACTGTCTGAGCTTGTCGGTGTTGCACTGATTGGTATCCCAAGTTGAACAATATCCTCAGCATCAGTAAAAAATATATAACGCAAGTTTCGACTTGATCGCCAAAACTTTTCAGCTACATTTGAAATTTCTTTCTTTTGATTGTTGGCAACTAATTCTGTAACATTCCCGGATAATAATAAGCCAAGATCTCTAGCGTATCTAGTGTCATTCATTCCTGCATCTCTTTGAATACTATTTAATGCAAAAAAAGTTATTCCTGTCATTAGAAGACTTACCACAAGAGTAGCTATGGCTAACAACTTTGTTCTTAAACTAAACCCGCTCCACCAAGCCAGGAGTCCATTTATCCAATAGTTACTATTCAAGTCTTCATTATCAGTGATATCGTATTTTCTCGTTTCTTGATTATTGGTATCCACCATAAACTTAGTGCTCCCTAGAAAAGTTTTTTCTGACTTGATGACCTATGTCATTTCTAAAATAAATACCCTCGAAATGAATTTCCTTTAAATTTTTGTATGCTTTTTCAAAAACCATATCGAAATCTTTATCTTGGCAGACAATACTTAAGACTCTTCCTCCATTAGTTAATAAATTGCCATTTTCACTTAAGGAAGTACCTGAGTCGAAGATTTGACAATCATTAGAATCAATTTTGCCAATTGTTATTTGAAAACCAGTTTTATATTCGTGAGGATAACCTTTGGAGGTCGCTATTACACAACCACTGACTTTGTCTGAAGTACTAATTTTTTCATCACCAGTTAAATTTCCCATTGAGCATTTTTCTAAGAGAAATAAAAAATTTTGGTCCATCAAAGGCATGATTGTTTGGCATTCTGGATCACCGAACCTGCAATTATATTCTATAACTTTGGGACCAGATTTCGTGATCATTAACCCAAAGTAAATTACGCCTCTATAGTCAATTTTTCTTTTATTTAGTTCATTGATTGTAGGTTCAATTATCTCTTTGATAATTTTATCAAGGTAATCTTCTGTTAATAATGGGGCAGGGGAATAAGCTCCCATGCCTCCTGTATTTGGGCCTGTATCTTTCTCGCTAAGTCGTTTGTGATCTTGGGCGGTTGGAAGTAATGTATATCTCTCTCCATCGCATAAAGCAAAAACTGAAACTTCTGGTCCTTGAATTTTTTCTTCTAAAACAACTATATTTCCAGAGTTCCCAAATTTACCATTAAAAATTGATTCTGCTGCTTTTAAGCATTCATCTGTTGAATTAGGAATAAAAACACCTTTACCTGAAGCTAAACCATCAGCTTTAACTACTAGTGGGATTGATAATGAATTGATAATTTTTTTGGCTTCTTCTATAGAATTGACTTTCCAAAAGTTTGCAGTTGGAATATTTGCTTTTTGCATAAATTCCTTTGCCCAAGATTTGCTAAATTCTAATTTTGCTCCATCTTTATTAGGTCCAAATACTTTGAAATCTTTTTTGCGAAGTAAATCAGCTAATCCATTTGCAAGAGGTATTTCAGGTCCAATAACAACTAAATCTATCTTAAGAATATCAAGCTTTTCTACCAGTTCATTTTCATTATTTATATCAATTTTTATTCTTTCACATTTATTTATTCTTTCTGAACCAGCGTTACCAGGAACTAAATAAACTTTTTTAACTAATTCATTTTTTTGAATAGCCCAAGCTAAGGAGTTTTCTCTCCCTCCATTTCCAATTATTAAGATATTTTCTAATCTATTAAAGCTCTTAGAATTTGGTGAATGAAGTCTCATATATTTGTTTCTTTAAGGTTATGAGGTTTCGATGGATAATCAGCTAAAATGTAATCAAATCTTTTAAATTTGATCTCTAATAATCATGTTAATTACAAAAAGTACTTTAGTAATCACAATTAGGTTTTAAATTAATGAATAATAAATATGAGTTAATTTATGAAGGAAAAGCAAAAAAAATATTTACGCATGATGAGGTAGATAAAGTAAAAATTGAATTTAAAGATGATGCTACAGCTTTTAATGCTTTGAAAAAAGAAAAATTTGAAGGTAAAGGAAAACTTAATTGCCTAATAAGTGCAAGAATTTTTGAAATTCTCATTAAGAAGAATATTCCAACACATTTTATTGAACTCGAAAATGAAAATACAATTATTGCAAAAAAAATAAAAGTAATTCCATTAGAAATTGTTCTAAGAAATACTGCTTATGGTTCTTTATGTAAACAAACGACTATAAAACCCGGAACTTTCCTATCAAAACCACTTATTGATATCTACCTGAAAAATGATGAACTTAATGATCCCCTTATTACAAAAGATAGAATTGAATTAATGAACATATTAAGCTCTGATGATTTGCAATTAATAATTGATTTAACATTAAAAGTTAATGAAATTTTGAAAAGTTTCTTTAAAAATATTCAACTTCAGCTTGTAGATTTCAAGTTGGAATATGGTTACGATCTTAAAAATAACATTCTTCTCGGAGATGAAATAAGTCCTGATAATTGTAGATTGTGGGATCTAAACCAAAAAAATGATACAATCGTAAGTCTAGATAAAGATAGATTTAGGAATGATTTAGGTGGTTTAATTGAAGCGTATAGTGAAATTCACCGAAGAATTAACAATTTTCTTTCGCCTAATTGATTAAATATTGACTTAATTTATCTTCATCAAAAGTATCATGCAAAAACATTCTTTAAAATTTGGAAAGATTTTCACAAATGTTGCCTGTACTCCCTTGATTTTAATATCAAATAATTCAGAACTTGCTGCTAAGTATTTGCCAAATGACGTTGAACAATTAATAAAAACTTTAGAAATACCAAATCTTAATAATGATTTTTTTAAAGGGATTGATATCAAACAAGACAAGAATTTTCTTCTTGCTGAAAATAATAATGACAATAATGAAGAAAGCGTTCTTATCTCAGAAATAATTATCGAAGGTTGGGAAAATCATCCTGAGGGTAGAAAACTTGAATTGGCTGCATATGATTCTATGAGCATAAAGCCTGGAAGTATTGTTAATAATCAAATATTAAATCAAGACCTCAATTCAATATATGCAAGTGGTTGGTTTTCAGGAGTTAAAATAAAGTCCCAAGAGGGGCCACTAGGCGTGAGTCTAATAGTAGAAGTAGTGCCCAATCCAATTTTGAAGAAAATTGAACTTAAACCAATAAACTCTCTAATTTCCAATGAATATGTAGATGATATTTTTAATAATTATTATGGAACAACTCTTAACCTAAATGAAATTCAAAATAAAATAGAAATAATAAAAAAACGTTATGAAACAGAGGGCTATTCTTTAGCTAGAATTACTGGCCCAGATAGAATCTCTGAGAGCGGAATAGTAACATTAAAAGTTTCTGAGGGCATTATATCTGACGTAAAATTAAGATTTCTAGGTTCTGATGGTGAAACTATTATTGATGGAAAACCTAGAAAAGGGAAAACAAAAGATTGGGTCATAAAAAGAGAATTAAAAACACAACCTGGTTCAATATTTAATAGAAAAATTTTAGAAGCTGATATCGGTAGACTTTATGCCACTTCATTATTTGATGATGTAAAGGTTTCTCTTGGTCCTGATAATGTAAATCCTGGTCAAGTCATAATTTTTTTAGACCTGAGCGAGCAAAGAACAGGGTCATTAACAGGTGGACTTGGTTATAGCAATGGTTCAGGTCTCTTCGCCACGATTGGTTTGCAGGAAACAAATGCACTAGGAAGAGCATGGTCTACAAATTTAAACCTAAATTTCGGAGAATATTCAACTACTTATAATTTTTCATTTACTGATCCTTGGATTAAAGGAGATAAACATAAAACATCTTTTAGAACAAATCTTTTTGTAAGTAGAGATTATCCACAAGAATTTAAAAGTGAAAAAAATGGGAGATTTTATGCAGTAGATGATCAAACTCCATCTAGCTCAGATACTTTTTCATCAGTAGTTTTAGAAAAAACAGGCGGTGGATTTTCTTTCTCAAGGCCGTTAAATGGAGGAGATCCATTTAAAGTCGCTAAATGGAGAGTTCTTGCAGGAATGAATTTTAAGAAAGTAAAGATGATTGATGGCGATGGAAACAAAAAACCTTATGGAGATAGGACGCCAACCACAACCAGAAATAATATAAGCGATATTATTTGTATTGGATTTACTCACAATGATGGTTCATGCCCTGATGAAAATACATTAGTTAGTGTTATTGCAAGTGCATCTAGAAATAATTTAAATAACTCCACCAACCCTACTTCAGGAAACAAATTAAGCTTTGGTACTGAACAGTTTATCTCAATGGGAAAAAATTCTCCAACTTTTAATAGAATGAGAGCTTCATATTCATTTTTTATGCCAACAAAATTAATAAATTTAACGAAGGCATGTAAGTCTAGTGATGCCACTAGTGAAGACTGTCCTCAAGCTATTGGATTTCAATTTAAGGCGGGAACTATTCTTGGGGAATTACCTCCTTACGAAGCATTTTGTATGGGAGGAACATCATCTATTCGAGGATGGGGATCGTGTGATTTGGCTGTAAGTAAAAGTTTTGTTGAAGGCACTGTAGAATATAGATTCCCTGTTTGGAGAATGATATCGGGAGCATTATTTTTTGACGCTGGAAGTGATTTGGGCTCTCAAAATGATGTCCCAGGAAAACCTGGTAAATTATTGCAGAAATCAGGCTCTGGTTATTCGCTTGGAGGGGGAGTTGGTGTTAAAACGCCAGTTGGTCCTTTAAGATTAGATGTTGCTAGCAAGGACCTAAGTGGAGATTGGAGGTATACACTTGGAGTTGGATGGAAGTTTTAAGTGTTTTCTTGGCCTGCTAATTATGATTTCTGCTATACCCTTGCTGGAGTTATCTCCAGAGAAGGTATAGGTCTTCATAGTGGAGAAACAACAAGAGTTACAATTTCTCCCTACGAAAAAGAAGGGTATTATGTTTCTTTCAAGGATAAACCTGGCGAGATTTTAAAGCTTACTCAAGATTTAATTGGAAGCACCATGCTTTGTACGGCGGTTAAATTAGGGAGCAGAAATTTGTATACCATAGAACATTTATTATCTTCACTAGCTGGTTGCGGCTTGAGTTATATACATATTGAGGTTGAGGGTAAAGAGATTCCTCTACTAGATGGATCGGCAATCCAGTGGGTTAGAGATTTTGAAGAAGTAGGGATAAAAAAGGCACCTAGACCAGATAATTTCTTTCAAGAAATTAATAAATCAATAATTTTAAATAAAGAAGACTCAGTCATAGCAGCAACTCCTTCTGAAAAAATTACAATTATATCCACTATAAGTTTTGCCTATAAAGCAATTGGAAATCAAACTTTTGTGATTGATTTAAATCCAAAAAGTTTTGTTGAAATGATCGCTCCTGCTAGAACCTTTGGTTTTAAAGATCAATTTCAAGAGTTGAGTGAACTAGGATTAATAAAAGGCGGAAGTTTGGATAATGCCCTTGTTTGTGACGGTGAAAAATGGGTTAATCCACCATTAAGATTTGATAATGAACCAATAAGACATAAAATTTTGGACCTAATTGGGGACTTAGCTTTGGTAGGGTTACCTAAGGCTCAAATTTTAGTCTATAAAGGATCACATTCTTTAAATGCTTTGTTGGCCTCATCGCTAAAAAATTAACTTTATTTTAAATTGTTTTGGAAAAGAAATTATCCAGTGAAAATAATCAACTTTCCTCTGAGCACATACTAGGTTTATTACCTCACCGATATCCTTTTGCTCTTGTGGACAAGGTTATAGAGAATATTCCAGGGGAGAGAGCTGTTGCCGTAAAAAATGTAACTTTAAATGAGCCTCAATTTCAGGGCCACTTTCCTGAGAGACCCTTAATGCCTGGGGTTCTTATTGTTGAATCAATGGCTCAGGTTGGTGGAATTATCGTAACGCAAATGCCCGATCTTCCAAAAGGGCTTTTCGTTTTTGCAGGAATCAATAATGTTAAATTCAGAAAACCAGTTGTGCCTGGAGATCAATTAATAATTTCTTGTGAGTTATTATCGATTAAAAGAAAAAGATTTGGGAAGGTTAAAGGTGAGGCTCACGTTGATGGGAATTTGGTTTGTGCTGGAGAATTAATGTTTTCTTTAGTTGATTAGAGATATGGATCTTAAAAATACTGAATTAAACTCAGGCTCTAGTGGTGTAAAAGTTCACCCGAATGCTTTTGTTGATCCAAGTGCCGAATTACATGATGGGGTTATTATCTCTCAAGGAGCTGTTGTTGGTCCTGATGTGACTATCGGAAGAGGATCCGAAATAGGTCCTAATGCAGTTATTTCTGGAAGAACTCAAATTGGCATAAACAATAAAGTTTTTCCAAGTGTTTTTATAGGTCTTGATCCCCAGGACCTAAAATATAAAGGGGCCCCTACTGAAGTAATTATTGGAGATAATAATACTTTCAGAGAATGTGTAACTATTAATAAAGCAACTGATGAAGGAGAAAAAACTATTATTGGCAATAATAATTTGTTGATGGCTTACACCCACATTGGCCATAATTGTGAACTTGGTAATAAGATAGTTTTATCAAATAGTGTTCAAGTTGCAGGCCATGTAAAAATTGAAGATAAAGCTATTATTGGAGGTTGTTTAGGTATTCATCAATTTGTACATATTGGATATTTAGCAATGATTGGAGGAATGACTAGAGTTGATAGAGATGTACCTCCTTTTTGTTTAGCCGAAGGGCATCCAGGAAGATTGAGAGGTTTGAACAGAATTGGAATTAAGAGAAGTGGTTTATTAGAAAATAAAGATTTTGACTTAAAAATTCTTCAAAATACTTGGAATTTACTTTTCAAATCTAATGATACGATTTCAAGTTCATTAGAAAAAGTAATGACAGGAGAATTAGATCTTTCATCTTCAAAATTATGTAGTTTTTTAAAAGAGTCAATATCTAAAGAAAGACGAGGACCAATGCCCGTAGTGAATTTATGAATAAAAAGATATTTATAAGTACTGGAGAAGTCTCTGGAGATTTGCATGGAAGTTTGTTATCAAAAGCGTTATTAGAGGAAGCCAAAAAAAGATCTATAGATTTAGAAATTTGCGGATTAGGTGGGGAGAGAATGAAGAAAGAAGGTGTAAAAATTCTTCAAGACACTACATCAATTAGTGCAATAGGAATTTGGGAGGCTTTACCTCTTATTCTGCCAACAATAAGAATTCAAAAAAGATTCTATAAATTACTAAAAAAATATCCCCCAGATTGCTTAATTTTGATTGACTATATGGGTCCCAATATAAAAATTGGTACTAAATTAAAAAGATCAAAGACAAAAATTCCGATTTTCTACTATATCGCTCCTCAAGAGTGGGCTTGGAGGGTTGGCAACAATACTACAACAAATCTAATAAAATTTTCTGATAAAATTTTTGCGATTTTCAAGAAAGAAGCAGCTTTCTATAAAAAAAGAGGGGGAAATGTTTTGTGGGTTGGACATCCAATGATTGATTTGACAAAAAAACTTCCTCTAAAGAAAGATGCGAGAACTATTCTGAACCTTCGCCCAGATCAAAACATCCTACTTTTGATGCCAGCATCAAGACCTCAAGAATTACGATATGTATTACCTACTTTTATGAGAGCGGCTAAAAAATTACAACAAAAATATCCAAGTTTGGTTGTCTATATTCCCTCCTGTAGGAGGGCTTTTGATGAAATATTCAAAAAAGCCTGTAGAAAATATCAAGTTAAAGGCCATGTGATTTCTCAAAAAGATAGTGCAAAATTAAAGCCTTATATTTATTCGCTAACTAAAATTGCTTTTTGTAAATCTGGGACAGTTAATATGGAATTATCTTTATATGGAATTCCACAGATTGTTGGTTATAGAGTAAGTAGGGTAACTGCTTTTATTGCAAAAAAAATACTCAATTTCAAAGTAAGATTTATTTCACCTGTAAATTTGCTAGTTAATAAATTAATAATTCCTGAGTTTGTACAGAAAGAGTTTGACGAAAATAAAATCTTCTATAAATCTTGCAGGATTCTTGAGGGGAAGTCGGAAAAAGTAAAAATAAATAAAGGTTATGCTTTTTTAAAAAAAGAATTAGGTAAAGAGGGCGTAGTCCAAAGAACTGCAAAAGAGATTATTAATTCTATTATTTGAACTTTATAATAAAAAAATGAAATATTTGTTACCTCTAATAATCGTTTTTTCAATATTTATAAGCCCTGTCAACGCTTTTGCTGAGGAATTGATTCTTGCAGGAGGTTGTTTTTGGTGTTTAGAACATGATTTAGAGTCATTAAAGGGGATAAATTTTGTACAAAGTGGCTATTCAGGTGGGGATTTACAAAATCCAACCTATGAAAATCATGAAGGACATCAAGAAGTGGTTTTGGTCGACTATGAGTCCCAATTGGTAACTTTACCCGAGATACTTAGACTCTATTTCAGAAATATTGATCCTTTGGATGCCAAGGGTCAATTTTGTGATCGTGGAGATTCTTATAGGCCAGTGATCTTTTTCAAGGATGAAACTGAGGAAAGTGATGCAAAAAATGCAATTTTTTCGGCCTCCAATGAGTTGCGAGTGCCATTAGAAAAAATATCTGTAGAACTAAAATCAAAAGGTAAATTTTGGTTAGCTGAAGAATATCATCAGGATTTCGCTGAGAGAAATGAACTGAAATATAAGTTTTACAGATTCTCTTGTGGGAGGGATCAGAGGTTGGATAAGTTGTGGGGTGATAACGCTAGATCAACAAATCTTTGGAATGAATAATTTTAAATTTAGTTATTTATTTTTAATCCATTGAACAAGAGTTTTAACTCCAAAACCGGTTGCACCTGACGGATTAATCCCTTTATTCTTATCAGTCCAACAAGTCCCAGCAATATCAACATGAGCCCATTTAATCTCTGGATCAAAGAATTCCTCTAAAAACAAAGCAGCAGTTATTGACCCACCTGCTCTAGGCCCTGTATTTTTCATATCAGCTATATGAGACTTTAATCCTTCTTTATAAGATTTTTGTAAAGGCATTTGCCATAATTCTTCACCAGCCTGGGCTGAGGCAGCTGTTAGATCATTTGCTAGATCAACATTATTGCTCCAGAATCCTGCTACATCATTCCCTAATGCCACAACAATAGCTCCTGTTAAAGTGGCGAGATCTATTATTGAATCCGGTTTTAAATTTGATGCGTAAGTTAAAGCATCAGCTAATGTGAGTCTGCCCTCTGCATCAGTGTTATTTATTTCAATTGTCTTACCATTAGATGCCATTACTACATCTCCAGGATGTACTGCAGATCCATTTATCATGTTTTCGCAGGATGCCACAATAAAATGTATTTCTAGTCCCTTTGGTTTTATTGCTCCAAGTGCTTTTGCTGCTCCTAAAACTGCAGCACTTCCACCCATATCATATTTCATCATCTCAATTTGAGAGGCTCCTACTTTCAGATTGTATCCTCCAGAATCAAAGGTTAAACCCTTCCCAACAAGCGCAATCTTTTCTTTTATAGGCCCCTCTGACTTTAAAGTAAGATGTATAAATTTAGGATCTAGATCAGAACCTTTTGCTACAGCTAAATATGCACCCATTCCTAAATCTTCACAATCTTTTGCCTCTAAAATTTTTACTTCCAAACCATGATCTTTAGCTATTTGAGAAGCTTGTATAGACATTTCCTCAGGCGTAAGACTATTTGGAGGGGCGGCAACAAGTCTTCTAGCTAGTTCTACACCTTCACATATTTGTGCTGTCTCATCAAAGTTAATATTCTCAAATTTTTTTAAATTCAAAAACTCTATTTCTTTAAGAACTTTCTTTTCATCTTTCTTATTATTAAATCTATAGTCCTTATAGGCAGATAATCTGGCTGATTCTGCTAATTGATTTATTTCTAGTTGTGAATTTATAGATTCCCAAGGGAGCAAGATGCTGATTTTTTCATTATTATCAATAGTTTTCCTAACTAAATTTCCTATAGAGTTTTCTATGTCACTTTTATTTAGATCTTTTAATTTGCCAAGACCAACTATGATTAAAGTTTCTAATTTTTGATCTAAAAATTCAAAGCTTAAAGTTTTTCCTTTTTCACCTTTGAAATTTTTCTGAGTAACTTTTTTTAGTAATAATTTTGGGTCAATAACAAATTTTATTTTTTCAAGTTGGCTTGCTATTTCTTCCTCTAAAACTCCAAAAATTAATGAAGCACCTTGCCAGTTGTCTAGATTTTTTTGGAATGTGGAAAATTGCATTTGTTAAATGGATTTAATTTACTTTTAGTTGTTTGTGAAAGTAGTTGCCCACCTATCTCGAGTTTCTTTATTAAAAGGTGGTAACCATAAATATATCAGTTGCTGTTCTAATTTACGTCTTAATTTTACTTCTTTAGGTACATCTAAGAAGAAACGAATATCTTGGTGACTTGAGAGTTTGTTTTGAGCTAAGGCTTCTTTATAGTTCATGAGGTAATTTTTACAGTCATGTTCTCCCTTCCATCTTTTATTTGCTGAATTTGTTTCTCCTATATAAAGGATTATTTTAGAATTCTCCATCGAGTCAATTACAAAATACATTGCTGGACCATTGTGTATATATTGATTGGTTCTCCAGAAGTTCAATGATAATGGCTGCAAGGAAAACGGATCAATTTTTCTTTCATTGGAAATTGTATTTATAGGAAGACTTGTTTGGTGAAAAGTTTTGTTATGAGTATCTTTTGAAATTTTGAATTGGTGATTATATATTCTATTTCTCCATTCAGTTAAGATTTCGCCTTTGATTTTTAGATTATTTGAGTTTTGAAAATTAATTGATGTATTTACATTTGAACCAAATAATTCAAATTGTCTATTTTGGGTTGAAATATTATTTACGTTAAATTTTTCCAATATTTATGAAATATGTCTACTAAATTTAATTCTGAAAAAATATAAATCAAAGAATTATTTATAAACTAAAATTTATTAATGTTCTAATCAATTTAAAAGATTCTTGTTATCTTGTAATTGAGCCTTAATCTTGCGAAGTAAAAAAATAGAAATGGGATTTTTTGAGTCAGACATCGTTCAAGAAGAAGCTAAAAAGCTTTTTACGGATTACCAAGAACTTATGAAACTTGGTTCTGATTATGGAAAATTTGACAGAGAAGGGAAAAAAATGTTTATAAAAAAAATGGAATCACTTATGGATCGCTATAAAGTTTTCATGAAGAGATTTGAATTATCTGAAGATTTTCAAGCAAAAATGACAGTAGAACAATTAAAGACACAGTTAAGTCAATTTGGGATTACTCCTGATCAAATGTTCGAACAAATGAATAAAACCTTAATAAGAATGAAGGATGAACTTGATAAAACTTCTTAAATTTAACTTTTAAATTTTCATGTCAGATAATTTAATATTGCCATCATGGCTGTCAAGAGGAATAGAAGAATATTTTCCAATTAAGGGAACAGATCAAACCTTTTCGGAGATAATTGATCATGCGAAAAAAAATAATAAAAAATTAAGGGTTAAACTTGGGATCGATCCAACTGGAACAGATATTCATCTTGGGCATAGCATATTGTTTAAAAAACTTAGGGCATTCCAAGATAATGGACATATTGCAGTTCTAATTATTGGGGACTTTACTGCTCAAATTGGAGACCCAACCGGAAAAAACAAAACAAGAGTTCAGTTATCGGAAAAACAAGTTAAGGATAATGCAAAAACATACTTAACCCAGCTAGGGATGGGAAAGCCAGCTAATGAATCTATTTTAGATTTTGATTCAAAAGATAGAATAGAAATTAGATATAATAGTGAATGGTTAAAAAGATTAGATCTTAATTCGATAATTGAATTAATGGGGAGTGCAACAGTTAGTCAAATGCTAGCTAAGGATGAATTTAATAAAAGGTACACTTCGCAAGTTCCAATTGCTTTGCATGAATTTTTATATCCCCTATTACAAGGTTACGATTCAGTTGTTGTTAAATCAGATGTTGAGCTTGGAGGTACAGATCAGAAATTTAATATTGCAATAGGAAGAGATCTTCAAAGACATTTTAAACAAGACCCCCAATTTGGTGTTCTGCTGCCAATTTTGACAGGTTTAGATGGAATTAAGAAGATGAGCAAATCTGAACTTAACACCGTCGGTTTGACCGAAGATCCCCTTTCAATGTATTCAAAATTAGAAAAAGTACCTGATAATATAATACCTATCTATTTCGAATTACTTACTGAATTAGATTTGTGTTTTCTTGAAAACTTAAATCCTCGTGAATTACAGAGAAGAATGGCTTTAGAAGTTACTACTTTATTCCATGGGGTTGAAGAAGCATTAAAGGCGCAATCAAACTGCGAAAAATTATTCCTTGGACACAAAGAAAAAGTTGGAGAAATTCCAGAGATTTCTTTAAAAGAAGTAGTTTTCCCAGTTAAGTTTTTTTACTTGTTAAGTGCTCTAAAACTTTTCAAATCTAGCAGCGAATCAAAAAGATCTATTAAAGGTGGGGGTGTAAAAATTGATAGTGAGAAAGTAATAAATCCTGATTTAGTTTTTAATTCAAAAAATGATTTGGAAGGGAAAATTCTGCAAATTGGAAAAAAAATAATTAAGAGGTTTGAAAACTGAAAATTGATGAATAAAAGATTTAATTCAGAAGATAAAATAATATTGGCAATTGATGGATTAGATGTAAGTCAAGCAAAATTACTTCTAGAAAAATGTCCTAATATTAAGTGGGTGAAAGTTGGTTTAGAGCTTTTTGTTAGGGAAGGTCCAAGAGTTATTGAAATATTAAAAGGTTTAAATAAAAAAATTTTTTTAGACTTAAAATTTCATGATATTCCAAATACAATGCGTGCAGCATGTTTCCAAGTTTCAAAATTAGGAGTTGATATAATTTCTATTCATGCTTCAGCAGGTCTAAAAGCCCTTAAGGATTCGAAGAAAGCATCTTTAGAAGGCGCGACCTCAGTCAGTGTTAAACCTCCATTTGTTGTAGGAATAACTGTTTTAACAAGCTTTTCTCTTAAAGATTTTCAAACTGATCTTGATAGAAATAATTCAATTGAAGAAAATGTATTGAGACTTGCAAAATTGTCTTTTGATGCTGGATTAGATGGATGTGTTTGTTCCCCTTGGGAGGTAAAAATGTTGAGATCTATATATAAGAACAATTTTGAACTTATTACACCAGGCATCAGATTAAATATTGACAGTAAAGATGATCAAAATAGAATTATGACTCCCCATGAAGCTATAGATAATGGCGCTTCTAAGTTAGTCATTGGTAGATCAATATCAAAAGCTATAGATCCTAACAAAGCGCTAATAGAAATATTTAAATCTATTGATTCTGATTAATTTTGGATTCTTCTCCCTTAAGCAATCTTGTTATGTTTGTTCTATGTTTCCAAATGACTAATAATGCCACAATTAAACTTATAAAAAAATATGAGTGCATAAATTTACCTAGGTAAAAAAACATAAAAATAGGAAGTAAGATTGCAGCTGAAATACTGGATAAAGAAACAAATTTAGTTTTTGTTAGGACTATTAAAAAAATACCAAGAGATGCGAGTCCAACTTTCCAAGAAAGAGCTAAAAACATACCTAATCCAGTTGCAACAGCTTTCCCTCCTTTACCTCTAAGCCATATTGGCCAAATATGTCCTGCGATAGCGGATATCCCTGCTATTACTTCTATTAATCCTTGATCTGTATAATATTGAGCAATTTTTACTGCAATAAGGCCTTTCCCTAGGTCAATGATAAATACAAAAAGTGCTGGCCATTTACCAACATTTCTCAAGACATTTGTGGCACCTGTAGATCCAGAACCTATAGTTCTTAGATCTATATTTTTGAGATATTTCCCAATTAAAAAACCTGTTGGAAGTGACCCTAAAAGATAACTTGCAAAAATTATTAAGATATTCATAAAGCTTAGTTTAGTTCAAGATCATCGTAAATTTCATTATCTGAACCAGCAAATGCAACCCATAATGGGAATTGAAGTATTGGAATTTCAACAGAGGTTTCTGCAGCATCAATGATAATAAATGGCAATTCTTCATTCGCTTCTAATCTATCAGCTCTCTCGATGACACCTTCAGGCCTTTCAAAAAGAACAATCCCACTATTAGGTCCAAAGTCATCCCTTGTGAGACCAAGTGAATCTTGAAGAATTCTTCTCCATTCACCTAATCGTTCAGGCTGCGAAGCTAAAATAAGAGTCTGAAACTGATCTCCATATAATTCGCCAAGAATAGATATTAAACCCGCTGATAATAAGGCATTTTTTTGTCGAGAACCTCTACTCTCAAGAGAACCTCTTCCTCCCATGTTAAAGAACCAATCATCCATAATTTCTATATCTGATGAATCAAGACTCCGTCTTAATTTCCAAGGTTCTGCATAAAAGTCAGGTTGCTCTATAAAACTTGAAAAGCAACTTTTTATAATCTCTTCATCTGGCTTAAATGTTTCAGAAAGAGCGGGAACATTAACTACATTATTTGTGCTATTGTTTTGCTTTTTCTCATCAAGGGGAGATGGCTTTACGATTATAGGTTGAGAAACTAATTCAAGTTTCTCTACGTTTTGTGAAAGATTCTGCAAAGCTCCAGTTAAGTACTCTTGGAAGCCTTTAACTCTTTTAGCAATATTATCTGACTGTCCTTTAAAATTTGACTCAATATCTTTTTCTATTTCATTTTTTTTTGTTTCTAACTCTTTTATTTCTTTAACTAAATAGTCTTTTCTTGAGACGAGATCTCTAAAAATTTCATTAGAAATTTCATCAAAAGATTTAGTTGATTTGTCGTTTTTGGATGTAATTTTTTTATTTTGCGTTGTATTTTTCTTACTAATTTGTTTGGTTTTATCATCTGAAATTGACTTATTTATTATTAATTCCTTTTCAGAATTATTGTCGGAAAGTTCTGTATTGGTCATTTAAATAATTTTGATGAATAGGCAAAGTCTGAATTTTAAGAATTTTTAATTTCCAGGGAGTCAACTTTTTTTATGAGCTCATCTTTTAATTGCTTTGGATTAAATAAAATTGGTAATAAATGAGGACTGGACTTTTCTCTAAAATAAAAAATACCTGGGATAATAGGGAGAAAGAATTTCCATGATATCCAGTTCTTGAATGGAAAAGTTCTAATCTCTTTCCCTAATTGTAAAACGATAAAATCATCATTTGTTATTTTTATTCTTAGAGTGAATGACTGAAGTAATAAAAAAAAGCTAAAAGAAGCAAAAACTATTGTTGGCAAAGAACCAATATTCAAAAACAAAAGCATAAAACTTAAAACTATTAGAATGATTGGCAACTGAAATGATGGAGATATTATTACTGGTTCCTCTTTTTTTGATTTAGTGTTAAACATAGGATCATCCAAATAAAATTTGTGTTAGAAATACATCCATTAAAGATACAGTAACGAGAGTCATTACAACTGCGCCTGTTGTACTTGTTCCAACTTCTTTTGGACCTCCTTTAGTTGTGAGCCCATATCCACAAGCAATGATTGAAATAAGTAATCCGAACACTACAGATTTTATTAACATTGAAGTTAAGTCTGTACTGGTTAAACTCACATTACCTGATCTAACAGATGTCCAAAAAACTATTGGAGGAACTTTATAAAAAATTGTGCTCCAAATTTGTCCACTCCATAAAGCTACAGATAAAAACAAAAGACACTGTATTGGAGACATTATTACCATCGATAGTATCCTCGGGACTACCAAATATTGGACTGGTTCGGTCCTTAACATGGTTATTGCCTCAATTTGTTCTGTGACTTTCATAGTGCCAAGTTGCGCAGCATATGCAGTTGCAACCTTTCCAGTCATTAAAGTAGCAGTTAGGAGAGGAGCCATTTCTCTCGCCATGCCTACTGCTAATAAACCTCCAATTTCACTTGAAACTCCCATGCTTGTAAGTTGTGATGCAACTTGAATATTAAAAACTGTTCCTGCGGCAATTCCTGTAATTAGTACAATTAATAAACTGCCAGGACCTGACTCCATAAGTTGGTCAAAGAGATCGTTTTTGGAAATTTTACCCTTAAAGATAAAATTAATTGCTTGTCCGCCAATTATTAAGCTGCTTAGAAGTCTTTTGAAAAAATTAAGGTAATACATATCTTTATATTAGTTTGTAATTAATTTCTGATCCCATTTTCTCATGATTAAAAGACCAATTATTACCAGTATTGAGGGTATAAAACCAATACATAATCTAATAGTTAATTGTGCTGAGTAGCATTGTTCAATAATATTTAGACCATCTTTATCAACAAAGCATGATTGATAGCCTGATAAATACAATAAAAATCCTAATAATTGAACACTAAATGCGATACCAATCTTCTGAATAAGTACCATCCAAGCAGTATATAATCCTGCCGGCTTCTCTGGATCTTCGTCAATTGCATCAGGAAGCAGTGACCAAGGGATAAGAAAAGCGGTTGAAGCTCCAATACCTATAAGACAGATTATAAAAATTAAAAGAATGAACAGAAATATGTTACCGGGATTTAGGAATAAACTTTCTCCAAATCCTGAAATTTTTGTTAATGAAGGTAAAAATAAAGTTGCCGTACATGAAAGAATCCATATCATCGCTCCATAGTTTAAAGCTGAAATCCTATTCAATTTATTCGATACTCTGGTCCATATTTGTAAACCCACTAAAGCGCTAATTTGGAAAGGTATCGGGATCCACTTCGCAATATATTTTGGTACATTCAGTACATCTTCTACATAGATTAACGCTACAGTTTGCATCAATTGTAAGGCGCACCAGAGAAGAATATAAAGCGTAATAACTTTTAGAAATTTTTTATTTCTGAAGATCCTCTTGAATTGTAAGGTTATTGCTTCTACCTTACCTGAAGGCCTTCTTGCTTTTTTTGCAAATGGAGCTAATCCCCAACAAGAAATTAATGTTGCAGCAACTGCAATACATCCACTTATTTTCCCCATTAAAAAATATTCATTATTTGCTGATCCTTCAGAACCTAGTACAACTCCAGCAATTATTAAACCAGTGAGGCCTGCAATTATTGAGCCAGTAAATCTAGATGCGTTTAGGCTTGTTCTTATTGCTGTTTTGTCAGAAATTTCAGTTGATAGAGCTGCAAAAGGAAGATTAATACTTGTATAAGCAGTCATTACGATTATAGAAATTATGGCATAGTAAATAGTCTTGGTTAGCACTGAACCTGGTGGTGTCCACCATATTGCAGCTAAAGAAAAACCAAGAGGAACAGATGCCGCTACCATCCAAGGTATCCTAGGCCCCCATCTTGATTTAGTCCGATCACTTAACCATCCAATTAACGGATCATTTATTGCATCCCATATCTTTATTAGCATCAATAATGAACCTGCAATTAACACTGGTAAACCAGCCGAAATAAAAAATTTGAATAGAAAAAACCCAAATTGTGTAGCGACTAAACCTGTGCCTGCATCTCCTAGCCCATAAGAGAACATTAACCTTGTTGTTGATCTATTAATATTTTTTTTTGAGTGTGAATTTTCCAATCTTTTTACTTTGTTGATTGTTTGATAATGTATTATTGCAATGGTAATTCTATTACTTAATGCGGGCGTGGTTTAGTGGTAAAACCTCAGCCTTCCAAGCTGAAGATGCGGGTTCGATTCCCGCCGCCCGCTTTTAGAATAAATTATTTTTCGTTGCAAGTACTTCTTCTGAAATCATTAATAAAGAACTTCTACTTTTTATTGAAACAGATTTTTCGTTGAAAATTAAGGGTGCGGAAATCTCCGATATACTAGTATCAATTACTTTTAACCAATTATTTTTACATTTTGGCAATGGGAAATCGATACTTTTTGAATATGCATTTAAACCTATCCAAACCAGAGGATTAGTTTTGCCTTTGTTTATGCTGAAGGTAACTGTGTGAGACCAACTACTCCAATCCGGGCTATTTAACTTTGTTCCATGCCAATGATAAATCGGAATTTTTTCATGTTTTTGATTGTTCTGTAAAAATGATGGATTAAAAATGTCTATAAGTTCTTTTCGAATTTTTATAACGTATTTAAAGTATTCTAGTAATTCCAAATCTTGTTGAGCATACTCCCAATTCATCCAACCCAATAAATTATTTTGGCACCAAGAATTATTGTTCCCTCCTTGTGACCTTCCTATTTCATCACCCATAAGTATCATTGGGACACCCTTAGAGATAAATAAACTAAGAATAAGATTTTTTTGTTGTCTTTTTCTTAAATCATTGATTAATAAGTTTGTAGTTGGACCCTCTGTTCCATGATTCCAAGAATTGTTATGGTTATCTCCATCTCTATTTTGTTCTCTATTGGCAAAATTATGTTTTCTATTGAATGTTACTAAATCTTTTAGAGTGAATCCATCATGTGAAGTAATAAAATTTATTGTTTTTGGCAAAATATTTTCTTCTTTATAAATAGATGGGGTCCCTTTTATTTTATCGCTCATATTCCAAGCTGTATCTTTATCTCCCTTCCAAAATCTCCGTAAGTCATCTCTAAAATGACCATTCCAAGTGAAAGTATTCTTAGATGGGAAATCACCTAATTTATATAAACCGCCACAATCCCATGGTTCACTTATGAACTTGATATCAATAAGTTCTGGTTCACATTCTATATCTTCAAAAATTGGAGGATTATCAAGCGGTGAAAGATTTTCTCCTCTTGATAGGGCAATTCCTAAATCAAATCTAAAGCCATCAACTCCTAATTCACTCGCCCAACATTTTAATGATTCAATTATTAGTTTTCTAACTAATCCTCTGTTTGCTGCAATCGTATTACCACATCCAGAGACGTCCTGATAATTTTTATCTTTTCCAATAAAGTAATAAAGATTTTCATCTATACCTTTCCAAGATATTGCAGGCCCTTTAGAATCACCTTCAGACGTGTGATTGTACACAACATCTAAAATGACTTCAATGTCTGCTTTATGACATTCCTCTACAAATCTTCTAAATTCCCCTCTATTCTTTTCGGCGGATTCATTAGAAAGATATTCAAAATGCGGAGTAAACCAATTGATTGGACTATAACCCCAAAAATTTTTTAGACCATTAGGGGCATCAGTAGGATCAAAACAAAAAATTGGAAGTAATTCAATTGTTGTAATACCCAGTTCTTTGAGATACGGAATTTTTTTTAAAAATTTCTTAAAACAACTTTCATCTTTATCAGTTGATTCAGTGAAAGCTTTGATATGGAGTTCATAAATAATTGTTTCTTCCCAAGAATGTTTCGGTCTTGGATAATCCTTAAAATTAAAAAATTTTCTATCGCAAACAACGCTTTTAAGACAAGAATTAGTATTATCTTGCGTTTTTAATGCATTTTCTCTTTTATAACTTCCCCATCCAGTAATACCCCTTGAACATGGATCAAGTAATACTTTTTTTTCATAGTTATTATTAATTTCATTATTTTTTTGTTTTACTCTAAAAGCATAAATACAACCTTCATCTAGATTTTTTATTTCCGCATGCCAGTAAGGACCTTTATTATGAGTCTGATCTAATTTGAATATACTTTTTGGGGAAATAGAGTCCTCTTTCTCAAACAATAAGATTTCTACATATTCTGCATTTGTGGCTATTAAGGAAAAATTAACCCCTTGTGAAGTTAGAGAACTCCCTAAAGGAAATGGTTTACCTTTGTTGAGATGAATCACTTTCTCTTTCTCTTTATCATTGATTAGTTAAATATTGAGATAATTTATTTAAATTACTGATATTTGAATAATAGATGCAAAATTAAAAAAAAAACTCAAATTTAAGGCTTCACTAATCAACTTTATTAGATCTTGGAGAGTATTAATTTTCTAATTAATTACAATTTCTTTATCCATCTGCGCAGTGCATAAAACGATTTAGAGAGAAAGTTTAATAATGAGAAAAACAGATTTTTCTTGATTTCAAAATACAAATTATGCTTTTTCATGTGATGAGAAGGAAATATATCTGAAAATTAATAAAACATAATAAACATCTCAAATTTTTAAATTCATCCCCCTTTGACATTTTCCCCCTTTGCTAAATGAAGTTGGATTTTTAAGGCAAAATCCAGTGCTACCAATGCTTTTAGCTGTTATCTAAATGAAGAGGCTATTTTTTATAAAAGAAAAAAGCGCGGATGTAAAAATAAATAATGTTGCTAAAAATGTCCCTAATATTTGTATAAAGCTTTGCGCCGCCGGCATTTTCGGTTGCCGTATTTGTATTTGCTCCATATGATGTGGAAGTTCGAGGTTTAAAACTCGATTTAAATCTTTTTTTTTTAACCTTTGCTTTAATTTAAATTTCAATGAACAAAGCTGATTTAGTAAATCTTGTTGCAGCTCGTACTGAGCTCACAAAAACGGATGTTTCTTTAGTTGTTGATGCAGCTATTGAAACTATTGTTGATTCAGTAGTGGAAGGCAAAAAAGTCTCTTTACTAGGATTTGGTTCTTTCGAACCTAGAGATCGTTCTGCAAGACAGGGATTAAACCCTAAGACAGGCGAAAAAATAGCAATACCTGCTAAAAGAGTTCCAACATTCTCTGCAGGTAAACTTTTTAAGGATAGAGTTCAAGGGTAATCTTTTTTAATCTATTTCTGCCATTAATAACAAGGTGCTCTTTTAGGGCATCTTTTTTTTTAATCGCAATAAAATACATTTAGCTAAATGACCAAAACTCATGCCGAAGTATCCAAAATTTTGAAATCTTAAAAAGTAATGAAATTTTTAACTATTTTCTTCTTTAAATTTTTATTATTATCAAATTTCCTTATGGCAGAAACAATACCAACAAAGTCTAAGATTTTAAAACAATCTATTGATTGTTTTAAAGATTCTCGCACCCAAGTATGTAAAGAATTAGTTTCTGAAATAGAAAAACTTCAATTAGTAGTATTCGACCAAAATAGATTCAAATGTCAATCAAGTTTATTGGGCCTGCAAACGGAAATTATTGAAGCTTATTTTTTTAATAATTTCTCAAATGAGAAAATTTCATTAATGATCCCATATGTGATTAAAAATTGTTAAATATTAAAATAATTTATTTTTTTGGAATATTATAAATTTGTTTTTTAATTTGTAATGGTAAAAGGTTTTTCTGATAATGAAGTTAAGAATAATACTCAAAATACTCAAATAAAAGAAAAAAAAGGCTTAGCTGGTTTTCTTAAAGGCAAGAAATTTATTTACACTTTACCTGGTAAAAAACAAATAAATATTTTTGGATCAATAGTAATAGGCCTAAATTTGATTTTAGTATTGCTAGTCATCTTGTATTTAAAGAATCAAGCATTCCATGACTTTGTATTTAATGTTGGTCGTTAGCTATATTTTTAGATCGAAAAAATTTATTAGATGATATATTGAAATTTTAGAATATTTTATGAAGGTAGTTAATTTAGTTTCTCAATTATTTTTTTTGTTAACAACTGTTCTATTTTTGATATATTTTATAACAGGTTATGACTCCGCTTTTGAGGCAGACCAAAATTGTCATTCATATCTCTCAAGTTACGATAGCGCATCTGGAAATTATGGTTGTGATCATGATACTGAAACACATCAGTGGATACTTTACGAGACCAATCAAAGTAAAGAACCAGCAAAAATAATTAAGAAATTTAGGTACAAGTTTTTATAAATCAATTTTCTTATAAAAAAACTTTGCAGACATAATAGAAATAATTGCTGTAACTGTGAAAGTAAGATATTGATATATGCTTCCTTCTAAGTAGATTTTATTTTTATATAGAGGAAAATCAACTAAAGATCCTATAGTGCCCCAAATAATTACCCATAGAGATATGTATAAGAATACTTTTATTGGATTAGATTTTTTTCCTCCCATTTTTAATTAATACCAAAAATTGAAGAAGTAACAGGTCTGCCGCTAAAAACTAACTCGGTTAATATGAGCATTAAGAATCCAATCATTGCTGCTCTACCATTTACAAGTTCAGCACTGCTATTAAATCCAAAAACATTCTTTACTTCATCTCCCTGATTGTCTACCCATTTTGAGTTTTCATTATAAGTTGACGATGTATTAGTAAAATCATCATTTTGATTTTCTACTGGAGAACCGTTTTCTTGCATAAGGTTTTATTGATTATTCTAGTAATTTTAAAACTAATTTATTATTAAATTAAAGTTGAAATTATAAAAAAAATAAAGACAAAAATCGTTATCCATAAAAATTGTAATCTTAAAATTAATTGACAAATTAATTTAATTTTTTTCCCAGTGCAATTATCTCCATTTGCATTGATGATTGGCTTTTCAATAATCTCATTTTTATATTTACTTTTTCCACCCAATTTTATACCAGAAATATAGGCAAATATAGCTTCTGTAATCCCAGCATTAGGCGAATCATATTTTCTACCATCAAGATAGCTTTTTTTTATGATTGATCCATACTCATTAATTTTGTGACTAACTAAAGGTAATGTGATTAAAACTAATCTTGAAGGGACAAACGTAAAAATATCTTCGATTTTTGCACTGAAAAAACCTAAATATCTAAAATAATCATATTTGTAACCTATCATTGAATCTAAAGTACTTATAGCTTTATAAGAAAAACCAAGTGATAAAGGCCCTGGCAGAAAAACTGAAAATTTCATCAAAAAAATTCCAATAAAAATCCAAAATAATGGCCCAAATATTCCATCAACAGAATTTTCGGTAAGACTCTCTGTACTTGATCTCAAAAGATGTTCTAAAGAAGATGAACTTACATCCCTACTTACTATCCTTTGTACCTTCTCTTTGATTATTCTCTTATTTTGATCATTAATTTCTTCGCGTTCTATTAGCGCTGCAATTTCTTTAACACTTGAAATAAGTCCCTTAGTCGCAATACAACTTGAAAGTCCAAAAAAAATTAGCAATCCACCAAAAAAATTATTTCTTGACTGAAAATAACTGAGTTCTATCAATTTACCTAAACCAAAACTCACTCCAATGGTTGATATGGCAACGATTAAACCTCCCCAAAACAATATATTTTTATTTTTACCAAAATTATTTATGAGGTAATCAGATATTTTTTTTATGTATAAGCCAATTACTTGAACAGGATGGATTAAAAATCTTGGATCGCCGATCAATAAATCAAAACCGATCGATCCAAGAAATATTAAAAATAAATTTATTTCAGCCAACTGAACATCGAACGCAGACCTTTACCCACTTTCTCAATTTCATGTTTTGAGTTTTCTTCTCTTAATTTTGTCATTAAGGGTTTGTTTTTATCGCATTCATCCACAAAATTCTTAGCGAAAGTTCCATCTTGAATATCTTTTAGAATTTTCTGCATTTCTTTCTTTGTATCACTATTGATAAGTCTTTTACCACTTACATAATCTCCATATTCTGCAGTATTTGAAATGGAATCTCTCATTTGAGATAAGCCTCCCTTCACCATTAAATCAACAATAAGTTTAACTTCATGTAAGCATTCGAAGTAAGCAAGTTCGGGTTGATAACCTGCCTCAACAAGAGTTTCGAATCCTGATTTAACCAGTTCTGATAATCCTCCGCATAAAACCGCTTGTTCGCCAAATAAATCAGTTTCTGTTTCTTCTTTAAAGTTTGTTTCAAGAATCCCAGCTCTCGTTCCGCCAATCCCTTTAGCGTAAGCCATTGCCAATGATCTTGCACTTCCGGAAGAATCCTGCTCAACTGCAAACAGTGCTGGAACACCTTGACCATTCTGATATTCCCAACGAACAGTGTGTCCAGGTCCTTTTGGGGCAATCATTACAACATCCACAAAACTAGGAGGCTTGATAAGTCCGAATCTTATATTGAAGCCATGAGCAAAACTTAGTATCTTTCCTTCTTTTAAGTTTGGTTCTATTTCTTTAAGGTAAACATCTTTTTGAAACTCATCGGGGAGGAGAATCATAATCCAGTCTGCTTTTTTGCAAGCTTCAGAAACGCTAAAGACTTGTAGTCCATCGCTAATAGCTTTGCTTTCAGACTTACTTCCTTTATATAATCCAACAATTACATCCATACCGCTATCTTTAAGATTTAGGGCATGTGCATGACCTTGTGATCCATATCCAATAATTGCTAAGGTTTTATTATTTAAAAGACTTAGATCTGCATCTGTGTCGTAATAGAGTTGGGTCATTAGTTGTGGCTTCTTTGCATTTAATAATTAATATTTTAGACATTAAGGTGGCAATAAACCAAAAAAATTATTAATTTAAAAAATTAAAATTAAAATATAAATTTAGAAAGTTTATGACTGATTTGCTTCGCTTGGATGTGAAATTACTCTATCAATTAATCCATAATTTTTTGCTTCTTCCGCACTTAGAAAATAATCTCTATCAGTATCCTTTTCAATTTTCTCAAATGATTGGCCTGTCATATCTGCCATAGACATGTTTAACATATCTTTAATTCTTAAAATTTCCTTAGCTTCTATTTCAATATCACTTGCTTGGCGTTGAGATGTCCCTCCTAAGGGTTGATGAATCATTATTCTGCTGTGGGGCAAAGCAACTCTTTTACCTTTAGTACCAGCGGCCAATAGAAACGCTCCCATGGAGGCTGCGAGGCCTACACATATGGTTACTACATCACTTTTTACGTATTTAATAGTGTCATAAATTGCCAAGCCAGCAGTTACTGATCCTCCAGGGCTATTTATATAAAGGTAGATAGGTTTGGAATTATCATCAGAATCTAAATAAAGCATTTGTGCAACAAGGCTATTAGCAATACCATCATTCACTTCTTGTCCAAGAAAAAGAATTCTTTCAACACCTAGTCTTGTATATATGTCGACCCATCTTTCGTATTGACTTCCTGGAAGTCTGTAAGGCACGCTTGGAGTTCCTATTGGCATGATTTTAAAATAGTTTTGTGAGTGTTAAATTTTATTTGGTAGATCTTTTTGGCTTGTGAGTATTCTATCGATAACTCCATAATCTAACGCTTCTTGTGGATTAAGATAACTCATCCTGTCAGAGTCTTTTGAGAGTTCTTCGATGGTCTTTCCAGTATTACGAGATAAAATCTCCAGCATTGATTTTTTATTTTTCAAAACTTCCTCAGCTCTTATTTGGATATCGGTGGCTTGACCTCTTGCTCCGCTTATAGGTTGATGCAAAACAATAGAAGCATGTGGGAGAGCAGCTCTTTGTCCCTTAGTGCCAGATGAAAGAATAACTGCAGCAGTCCCCATTGCTTGTCCGATACATATCGTGTGTACTGGAGGCTTAATGTAGCTTATTGTATCGCAGATAGCGAAAGCTTCTGTTTCAAAACCTACTGCGTCACCGGTGTACCAACTTGTCCCAGTTGAATTGATATAGAAATAGATGGGTTTTTCTGGATCTTCAAACTCTAAATAAAGAAGTTGAGCAATGATTAGCTCAGTAACATCCATTCCTAGTTGTCTTTTCGCATCATCATCTGAAAATAATGGTAAACCAAGATAAACAATTCGCTCTTTCAGTAAAAGAGAAGGGAGATCTGGGGGCGGGGTCCTCATAACGGTGTTTTCGCCGTAATAAGGAGCAGATACAGTCATTTGTATCACAAAATTAAGATTGACCTGATTCTAGCTAGATTTAGCCCTGTGTTGCTGATGATTTAAAAGATTTGTTTGACTCAGGATTATTTATTAGTTTTCCAAAGACCATTCTTCCAGTAGGAGTTTGTAATGCTCCTGTGATGACAATATCTAATCTGCTCCCAACAAAATTCTTTGCCTCGTCAATAACAACCATTGTTCCGTCATCTAAATATCCAATACCTTGCATTTTTTCTTTGCCTTCTCTCACGATTTTTATATTAAGTGACTCTCCTGGTTGTACTTCTGGCCTTAAAGCGATAACCAAATCACTCAAATTCATAACTTTTAATTCTTTAACTTCAGCGATCTGAGAAAGATTATAATCAGCCGTAATTAAAGTTCCTGTCATATCCTCAGTAATTTTAAGGAGTTTTTCATCTACCCCATTACCTTCATACTTTGTTGGGTTTATTACAAGTCTTCTCCCATATAAATCTCTTAATTCTTTTAATAACTTGAGACCTCTTCTACCTTTCGACCTTTTTTCATTACTGCTTGAGTCAGCTAAAGTTTGTAATTCATCAATTACACTTTGAGCAACAATTAATTGCCCTTCCAATAAGCCGCAACTTAATAAACCATTGATTCTTCCATCAATAATTACGCTAGTATCTAGAATTTTTGGACTTGCAGCAGGGAGAATTCCTTCATTGACTAGATATGCATCAGTGTTATTTGGATTGAATAATCTCAATAATGTCCTTCCATGGGTATCTGCCAACTTATAACCAAGCACACCAAAGAAAATGTTGCTTAATATAGCTGCTAATGGTTTTGCGAAAAAAACCTCTCTAGGGAAGGGAATTAATAGTATTGGAGCTAGTAGGAGATTCGCAACAAGTAATCCTAAAATTAATCCAACAGACCTACTTATTAGTAAATCCGTAGGCATTGTTCTTATTTGATCAAGAAAAGTCTTTCTAAGTTGAAGGAATACAAAACCAGCTGCTAATCCTACAAATAAACCAATTATTGCTAAAACAATTCTAAAACCTTCTACATTAGATACCTGTTTGAGTATGTCTACTGGCAATAAATCAACACCAAGCCACCCTGAAGCAGCCCCAGATAATACAAATAAAATTAATACTAAGATATCCGTCATATCTATAATCTACTAGGATTTATTAATTGAGTAAATAAGGATTTTATTTTTTTCGATCCTTAATACTTTTTTGGAGCTTAAAAATGAATTTAGATTATGAATAAGTTTCCAAGAAGTGCTTATGTGCACATTCCTTTTTGCCATAGAAGGTGTTTTTATTGTGATTTTGCGGTTATTCCACTAGGAAACGAAGTTGAAACTTTAAAAGGTTATGGAAGCAAAACAGTTCAAGATTATTTGCAATTTTTATATAAAGAAATATTGTCAATTAAGCATAAATCACCTCTATCTACAATTTATATAGGCGGTGGTACACCATCAATTTTAGATCCTGCCCAAATCAAAGAATTAGTTGATCTTTTTAAAGAAAATTATGGAATTGACTATGGTGCTGAAATCACTATGGAGGTTGATCCAGCAAGTTTTACTCAAGATGATCTTCTTGGATTCATAAATGCTGGGATAAATAGATTTAGTCTTGGAGTACAAAGTTTTAATAATCAGATACTTCAAAAGTCGGGAAGGCGTCATTTGAAAGAAGATGCAGAGAAATCTTGTTTATGGTTAAAGAGAGAATATGATTCAGGGTCAATAAAAAGCTGGAGTTTAGACTTAATTCAAAACTTGCCACTAAGTGGATTTAAAGAATGGCAAGAAGACTTACAAAAAGCAATTACATTTTCACCACCTCATCTATCTATTTACGATTTAAATATTGAAAATGGCACTGTTTTTAAAAAATTAATTAATTTAGGTAAATTAAAACTCCCAAGTGATGAAGAAGCTTTTAGGAATAGTGAATCAACCCATTTAATTTTAAAAAACTCAGGGTATTCAAGATATGAAATTTCAAACTATTGCCTTCCGCGACATCAGTCGAGACATAATAGAGTTTATTGGAGTGGTTTAGGCTGGTGGAGTTTTGGTCAAGGTTCCACTAGTTCACCTTGGGGGGAAAAGTTTACTCGACCAAGAGTTAGTAAAGAATATAAAGAATGGGTAAGTAGACAAGATGAATTTAATTTAGATTCATCCCTAACTAATAAGGAGTTTGTTTATAAAGAACTTGATGAGAAAATAATGTTGGGATTAAGACTCAAAGAGGGTGTAGATGTCAAAGAAGTGTTTAAAGAACAAAACTGGGAAAACAAAAAATTTGAAAGCAACTTCAGTAAATTGGTTGAAGAGTGGGAAAGATTTCTTGAAAGTGGACTACTAGTAAGAAAGGGTAATAGATTCTTTTTAAGTGAGCGTAATGGAATGGAACTTAGTAATCAAGTGCTTGTTTCTATGTTTAAGTGGTGGGATGAGATTAATTAAGATTAACCATACCCATTTTTTTCATAGCTAAAACTTCTGCTATCACTTGTTTTATGGAAATTAAAGATGATAAGATGAACTCCTCAAAAACTTCTTTAACAAAAGGTGAAGCAAATCCCTGTAAAAAAATAATTCTAAGTTGATAAAAATTGGAGAGGTTAAACACTCGTTTTAATGGTTATGTTTGTGCATACTACATGGCATCCATTTATTCCCCATTTGATAAGCTCCTTCGCAACCAAATTTAAAGGCTTCTTTTTTTGCCTATTCTCTGGTATCAAATAACATTGGCATTTTTATTTCTTTTTCTAATGGTTTATTTGAACATCCCAATGTAAGAATTATCATCGAAAAAAAGGAATAAGAGAAGTAGAGTTTTTCAAAATCAATTTATTAATCCATGGAATAAAGTCTTAAATATCTTTTGAAATTTGTAAAAAATAATTTTTGAAATAAAAATCCATCTATTGACAGTAGATCTAAATTAAAGGTTATAACGACTCTTTTTTTAAATGTCTATTAATACATTCCTTTTGCTTTTATTAGTTATTGCAAACTATACAAACTTATTTTTAAATATCAAAAATAGAAAAAAATGATGTGATTAAAAGATTATATATCCTATTAAACCTTTGGAAATACTATGTTCTTAAGGAGTTAGAGTTTATGAAAAATGGGGTTTATCAGTTAAGTCTTTCAGAGTCTACCCATTCTTTTAATTTATCCTTAAATAATTTCTTTCCTTGGATAATTGGTTGGCAAAATGGGGGTTGATCATCATTGAGGCCTAACAAATCTGCAGTAACTCTTACTTGCCCATCGCAATAATTACCTGCGCCGATACCTATTGTGGGAATTGTTAAAGAATTTTGTATTTCTTTAGCAAGCAAATCAGGAATATGTTCAAGAACTATTGAAAAACATCCTAATTCTTCAAGAATTGAAGCCTCTTTCTTAATCTTTTCTTGGCTTGCTAAGCTTTCCCCTTGTTTTCTTAATCCAATATTTAGATAGCTTTGTGGTGTAAGACCTATATGACCCATAACAGGGATTCCCATTCTTATTAATCTAGAAATAACTTTTTGTATTTCTGGCTCAGCTCCTTCCACTTTTACAGCTTTTGCATAAGTGCTCTGAATGATTTTCCCTGCATACTCAACAGCCTTATCCTCACCACATTGGTAAGTCAGAAAAGGCATATCTGAAACGACTAGAGGTTGTTCATCAATTCTTTTTTTAAATCCTCTTGAAACAGCATTAGTATGGTAGATTATGTTCTCTAAAGTTATTGGCAATGTCGATTTGTATCCTAAGCAGACCATTGCTAATGAATCTCCTACTAGTACGAGATCAACATTTGCTTGTTCTGCAATAGATCCTGATATGGAGTCCCAAGCAGTTAGTGCAATGATTTTGCGAGATTTTTTTTTATAATTAACTAGGTCTGAAGGTAACATAATAAATTTATGTATCTTTTTTAATCAAGAATTGCTAATATAATTCTGACTCGGCCTTTCGCGGTTTTAACGCCTAAACCTGGTCAGGACCGGAAGGTAGCAGCCACAAGGGATGCTTGAGGCAGGCGAGATAACCGAGTCACTCTATTTTACCTTTTAACTAACCTATATCTTTTTATTTTGCCTTAATCTCAAAAACTCAGGAATACTGGCTCCTGATTCTTTATTTTCGGAATAACTATATAAAGGTTGATTAGATAATCTGTTTTTTATTCTTTGCTGGTTTAATGGTTGGGTTGTTTCAAATCCTGTAGCAATTACAGTAACTTGTATCTCCCCTTCCATTGCTTCATCGACCACTGCACCAACAATAATATTCGCTTCTTGATCAACAACATCGTAGATAATTTCAGATGCAGAGGTCATGTCTTCTAAAGTCATGTCTTTGCCTCCAGTAATATTTATAACGCAGCCTTTAGCTCCATCAATTCTTGCTGCTTCTAATAAAGGACTATTCATTGCTGCCTGTGCTGCCTCTATAGCTCTCGATCTTCCTGAGCCTATACCTATTCCGAGAAGTGCAGTGCCTGCCTCAGTCATAACTGATCTAACGTCTGCAAAATCAACATTAACTAATCCCGGGCAAGTAATTATGTCACTAATGCCTTTGACTCCCATCCTTAGAACATCATCAGCATTCCTAAATGCTTCTTGAAGAGGAGCTCCTGCTATAACGTCTTTTAATCTGTCATTTGGAATAACTATAAGAGTATCAACGTTTTCAGCTAGTCTTGCGATCCCCTCTTCTGCTTGACGCATTCTTCTTTTCCCTTCAAAAGAGAATGGTTTGGTTACTATACCTACTGTTAAAGCCCCACTTTGTTTTGCTACTTCTGCAACAACGGGAGCAGCACCTGTGCCAGTTCCTCCACCCATTCCAGCGGCTATAAAGACTAGATCAGATCCCTCTAAAGCTTGTTGAAGCTCTTCTTTGGATTCTTCGGCTGCTTTTTGCCCAATACTTGGATTCCCACCTGCACCTAATCCTCTAGTGAGGTTTTGTCCAAGTTGAACTCTACTTTCTGCAGAAGATTGTATCAGTGCTTGTGCATCGGTATTGAGGACTCTAAATGAAACACCTTCTAAATCACTATTTATCATTCGATTGACTGCATTACTACCACCACCACCTACACCAATAACTTCTATTTTGGCGTTTTGGCTTGGAAGGATTTCTCTCGATTGATCAAAGTTTGGATTGTTACCGAAGCTCATCTCTTAATAGGAATCTTTTACTAGTATTGGGTGCATTATGAACTTACTGAGCTCATATGTAGGAATTTGTTGAGGAAAATCCTAAAAATATTTATTTATTAAATATTTCGTTTTGAATGCAAAACCCATATCAACACTACAATAATTAATAAAAATTACTCAAAATCCTTTTTCAAATATTAGGGTTTGAACACTTTTATTTTTGGTTTATCTGGATTAGTAAGATCAATATTATCTATTTTTTTTGAAAAGCTATTTTTCTTAAATTCATTTTTAAGATAATTGATTTTTTGAAATTGATTGTTGATTAAATTAGGCTTAAATCCTAAGAATATTGTTTTTAAATCTTTTTCCTCAACAGTTAGAAACCCATCGGATGAAAAAGTTATTTTAACTATCTCTAATTCATAATTATCTATAGCAATAAAAATTTCAGATAATATTTTTTTAAATTTTTCTTTCCACCCAAAAACTTTTATAGTTAATTTATTCAAATTTTTTTCATCCACATTTTGTTTATTTATAAAAATTCCATCTTTATCAATGAAGCCTAATATTTTTTCATCGTTTAATATTCTCTCACCGTAGGCTATTGGAGTTCTTGAATTAATATGAACTTTCAAACCAAAAGGAAAAAGTTCTCTGTTTACCGAAATATTCTTGAGAGATAAATTTTGTTTTAACTCTTTTTCTAGCAAATTAGTTTTAACAAAAATTAATCGGATAGGAAAATTTAAAGATGAATTTTTTATCACATCATTCTGCGAAAATAATTCACTACCAGAAATCCTAATGGCCTGAGTATCAACTTTTTTGAGTGTTTTTATGCTTAATAAGCTTGTTAAAAATAAAAATGAAATTAGAAAAAAAAAGCTTCTATTTTTGATTCCTTTTTTGTTTTTCACAAATCACATCGAGCTTTTTCCATCAGTTGGTCCATCCATTCTCTCGCTTGCTCTGCATCTGAAAATGGTACATCCATCTCTTTCCCATCACCTACTAATCGCAACCTGCACTTACCTTGAGATTCACTTGTTAGAGGAGCTTCACCTGAAGTTAGTGCCATTAATTCAACTAATTCCAGTTTCTTGATCGTAAAACAATCTTTTTCTTCAAATTTACCAGCTTCAAATGCGCTCCACTTTAACTCCCCATTTTTTAAAGACGCTGCGCCTGAGCTATCTAACTTGCACAGTTCAGAGTCACTCGCCCAACTTCTAAAAAGATTTTGCCTTCTTCTTTCTAACCATCCAAGTGCAGTTAATAAAATGAAGATTAAAAGTAATGGTAACCAAAGTAGTCCATGCAACATTTGATTTAAATTACAAATCTAAAGATATATCTACCAGTTTAGCCACAAGTTGTTCAATTTTTAAACCTGAAGCTTCCCAAAGCATTGGAAACATACTGTTTTTTGTAAAACCAGGAATTGTATTTATTTCATTTAGCATAATTTTATTTGAAGATTTTTCTAAAAAGAAATCTACTCTTGCAAAACCGAAAATATTTAGTGCTCTACAACTTTTAATAGCAATTTCTTTAATTTCTTTTGTGATTTTAGAATCTATTTCGGCTGGGATAATAATTTTATTATTTGAGTAATATTTTGAATCGTAATCATACCAATCACTTTCGTAATTTACCTCGCCTATCTCAGAGGTTAAGAGTTTTGAATTCCCAATTATTCCGCATTCAATCTCCCTTACCTCTAAACCTTCCTCAATTATGATTCTTGGATCTATTTCCCGAGCCTTTTCTATTGCTAGTAATATTTCCGATTCATTTTTGACTTTGGAGATGCCAAGAGATGATCCAGAGTTCGATGGTTTAACAAAAACAGGAAATTTTAATTTTTTTAAAATTTCATTAATTATTTTATTTTTTACTTGCTTATCGTTGAGATCTTCATTTTGAAAAACTAGATAATTAACTTGTGGAAGTTTAAGATTTGAGAAAATTGTTTTCATCAATATTTTATCCATTCCAAGTGCAGAGCCAATAATTCCGCACCCTACTAAAGGTTTCTTTGTAAATCTAATTAAGCCATGAATTGATCCGTCTTCACCATTTAATCCATGTAAAAGAGGAAACCAAACATCAATATTTTGAAATTCAATTCCGTCAAGGAAGTTAATTTTTTCTTGATTAAAAATTTCTTGTTTTTTTGTTTTATAGGTTTCAATTTTACCAATTAGGATTTTTTCTGAAATATCACTATCTAGCCAATCACCATATTTGTTTATGTAAAAGGCTTTAACTGTAAAGCGTTCTTTATTTATTTGTGCATTAAATGCTTGAAAAACTGTTTTTGCTGAGGATATCGATACTTCATGTTCATTGGAATACCCGCCAAATATTAACCCAATACATTTTTTCTTTCCCCCAATCATTTAAAAAAAATTTATAAAGAAAGTTCTCCTGTTAAAGAAAAAGGTCTTGCTTCATTTATTCTGACATTTATCTCATCTCCCAACGAAAAATTAAAGTTAATGTTTTTGGGAATCTCCACGAAAGTTAATCTATTTGTTCTAGTTCTACCCATAATTTGAGAGGAATTTTTTGGATTTAAACCCTCAATTAAAACGCTTTCGATATTATTGATATATCTTTGATTTCTACTCCTTGCAGTTTTCTCGACCAATTCATTAATTTCCTGTAATCTAGCTTTTTTAACCTCTTCCGAAAGTTGATTCGTCCAAACTGCTGCAGGCGTATTTGGTCTTGGAGAGTATGCTGCTGTATTCACCTGATCAAAGCCAATTTCTGATATTAGCTTTAATGTATCTTGATATTGTTGTTCGGTTTCTCCTGGGAAAGCAACTATCGCGTCAGCTGTGATTGATGCATTTGGCATTAATGACCTTATTTTCTCGATAATATTTTTATACTTTTTAATAGAATAACCTCTGAACATTTGCTTTAAAATTTCATCATTTCCACTTTGGAAGGGGATATGGAAATGTTCACAGACTTTATCAAGTTCATAACAAGCTTGAATCAACCTTTTTGAAAAATATCTTGGATGACTGGTAGCAAATCTTATTCTGCGAATTCCTTTAACATCATGAATATAGTACAAAAGATCAGTTAGGGTATTCTTTTTTCTCCCCTCTTTTGTAGTTCCTGGAAGGTCTCTACCATAAGCATCAATGTTCTGACCCAAAAGAGTAATTTCTTTAAAATTATCATCAGCTAATTTTTGGATCTCACTTTTTATCGCATTTGGATATCTTGATTGCTCTTTTCCTCTGACAGAGGGGACTACACAATATGAACATCTTTCATTACATCCATAGATGATATTAACCCAGCCACAAATAGGGCTTTCTCTTCTGGCACTTGTTATATCTTCAGAAATGAAGGTTTCTTCTGTAGCAGCAACTTGATTTCCTAAATCAACTTTCCCCAGAAGATTCTCAAGATTATTTACGTGTTGAGGACCCATAACCAGATCAAGTTCTGGGACTCTTCTTAGTAAGGATTCTCCCTCTTGCTGAGCAAGACAACCTGCAACAACAAGTTTTAAGCTAGGTGTTTTGTGCTTTCTTTTTGCTTGTCTTCCTAGAAAGCTATAAACTTTTTGCTCTGCATTATCTCTAATAGTACATGTATTGTACAAGACCAAATCGGCATTTAATTCATTATCTGCTCTGATGTATCCCATTTTCTCTAATGTCCCAGCCATTCTCTCAGAATCAGCCTTGTTCATTTGGCATCCAAATGTGGTTATCCAATAACTGCCAGTAGTTGAATTCTTTTGAGTTTTTTTTTCGTCTGATCTTGTTTTTGTTAGCACTTTGCTAGGAATTTTTTATGATTCTTTAATTCAAAATTACAAGTTAAATAATTTTGCTGCAATATTTTGAGGGCGAGCGAGGGGATTCGAACCCCCGAATAGCGGCGCCACAAGCCGCTGCCTTAACCACTTGGCGACGCCCGCCTCACATTTATAAATTTAACAACTCGAGGGGAATTTTTCATAGTTATTTTTATCTTTTAGCGAAATTTGAATTATTTTCTAATTCAGTAAAGTTTTCTTATGAACTAAAATAAAAGAAAATTTAAAAATTTGAGTAATTCCGGCACAGCTGAGGTTCTTATTCCCAGAAGCCTTTGTTTAATAGAAGATATAGATAACCTCATTATTGATATAGAGGATTTATGTTCAGTTTCCATTAGTTGGGAGGATGGATTTGTTTCTGAATTAAATCCTTTAAAAAATAAAGTTACAAAACCAAAAAATATTTTATTCCCAAGATTTGTTGAAACGCATTCGCATTTTGATAAATCTTTTACATGGGCAGACTTTCCTAATCTGGAATCAAACTATGGAGGAGCATTATCAGTAAATCTTGAAGAACATAAAACTAGAACTAAAGATAAGGTTCTTGAAAGAGTTGAGAAATCATTAAAACTTTCTATAGAAAATGGATACCGAGCTATTAGAAGTCATATTGATACATACAAAAGTCAATCTATAGATATTTGGATTGAACTCTTTAAATTACAAAAAAAATATTCATCTGAGTTGACTTTACAATTCGTTGCTCTAGCTCCATTGGAATTCTGGGATACAACTAATGGAGAAGATTTGGCCAAAATATTTTCCTCTAATGGAGGCATTTTGGGAGGTGTTATTGTACCCCCTTTCAATAAAAAAGATACAAGCAAATTTCTCGCAAAGATGCTTCTTCTAGCTAGTAAATATAAATTAGAAATTGATTTGCATATAGATGAATCGATCATTGAGCCTGGAGCGGGAATAAAAGTTTTATTGGAGACAATCGAAAATTTAAAAATTAAAAGTATTCCAATTACTTGTAGTCATTTGAGTAGTCTTATTTCTCTAAGTCATAGGGAGATTTTAAATTTAGGAGAAAAAATGGCTGAGAAAAATATTAAAGTTATTGCTTTACCTCTAACAAATTTTTGGCTGCTAAATCGAAGTAATAAAACTACCTCATTAAAAAGACCAGTTGCTCCAATAAAGCAATTACAAAAATCACACGTGGATGTATCTCTAGGTAGTGATAACGTTCAAGATCCCTGGTACCCATTTGGTAATTTTGATCCTTTTTATATGCTGTCTTGCTCGATACCTATGCTTCAACTAAATCCCTGGGAGAGAATGACTCTATCTTCTATTTTTTTAGCTCCAAGCAGATTATTAAACTTAAAGTGGGATGGTTTAATTAAAAAGGGCTGCCCTGCTGACTTTGTAATTCTAGAGGCACAAAGATGGGCAGATGTTTTTTCGACTAATTTAAAGAGGAAAGTATATATAAAAGGCGATTTATATTGCTAATCGACTAATTTATATATAAAACACAAGAAATTTTATTAATGACATCAAATAGTCTTAAATTGTTAGACAAATTTAGGGAAGTCAAAAACTTAGAGATTATTGAAAGCCAATCCGATGTAAAAAGACTTTCAAAAGATTTTTATAACTACTCTCCAATCCTTACTGAAAGATTAGACGAATGTATCGCTGATTTGGTTGTAAGACCTTGTGATCATAATGCTGTAAAGAAAGTAGCAAAAATTTGTTGGGAATTTTCTATCCCTCTTACTTTACGGGGTTCAGGTACAGGCAATTATGGACAAGCTGTTCCATTGTTTAAAGGAGTTGTAATGCAGATGAGTCACTTTAATAAGTTAGAAGAATTTGATCCAGATACAGGTTTTGTGAAAGTACAGTCTGGATGTGTAATGGGAGATTTGAATAAACAATTAGAAAAATATGGAAGGGAATTAAGGTTGCTTCCTAGTACTTGGAAAACCGCTACAATTGGAGGTTTTATTGCAGGTGGGTCAGGGGGTATTGGTTCCATTAGGTGGGGATTTTTAAGAGATCCAGGGAATCTTATAGGTTTAGAGGCAGTGACGATGAATGAAAAACCTGATTTATTAAAATTTGATGCTGAAGAATCCGAACCTTTAAATCATGCTTATGGGACTAATGGAATAATTACTTCTTTATTACTTGCTACTGATATCAAACGTAAGTGGTATTCAATAGTTATCGACTGTATTGAATTTGAAAAAACAATAGAAATATTAAAAACTCTTACAAGCGTCGCAATTGATCTGAAACTAGGAGCAATTCTTGAAAACGAAATTGTAGATCAAATGCCAAAATGGTTTAAAAGTAATCCTAGAACTCACAAGATATTAATTCAATCTACTCTTGGAGGAACAAAAACGATCGAGTTGATTTGTAAAAAATTCAAAGTTGAATTTACCTGTCTTGGGGAAGAAGAAAAACTCGTTAATGGAATTTCTGAAGTCGTATGGAACCATACAACTCTTCATATGAGGTCTAGGGATAAAAATTGGACGTATTTACAGATGCTTTTGCCACTTAACAATGAACTAGAGTTAATTAATTTTTTGAGAAAAAAATGGGGTAAAAAAGTTCTTTGGCATTTAGAGGCGGTTTCTCAACAAGGATCACCGCGACTAGCGGCTTTGCCTGTATTAAAGTGGAATGGGATAGATGAATTAAATGAAATAATGGAAGATTGTAAGAAACTTGGTGCGTTTATCTTTAATCCCCATGTTTTAACTGTCGAAGGCGGAGGCTTAGGAGTGGTTGATGCAGATCAAGTAAAAGCGAAATTAAAATTTGATCCCAAAGGGCTACTAAATCCAGGCAAATTGGCTGGCTGGGAAATAAAGGAACAATTTAATATTTAACATTTCTATTTTTTTGCGAATTTAATAAATTCAGCCACTAAAAAAATAGAACCTGTTAAAACAGGATGATTAGGTGGCCATTTTTCTAGGGAAAATAAATACTTAATGGCAAGTTCAAATGTTTTAAATTCAATTGTTTTTTGAAAGTCAATTTCTTTAATCTGAGAGAGATCGTTTAATTGCCAACTAGGTTGGTTTGGAACAGGCACAAGTAATAAGTGATCATTTTCCTTTAGAAGTGTTCTTAATATTGCGTAAATATCTTTTTGTCTTTGGACACCTAAAATCCAATAAATTCCTTTATCTTCGTTCTCCCAATTGCTTCGCTCATGAGAGAGTGCTTTTGCAGCGGGATAATTATGCGCACAATCTACAAGAATTTCTTTGTTCAAACAATTTATTATTTCTAGCCTTCCGTGCCAAGCTGTTTTTTTAAGACCTTCAGATATGTGTTTTTCTTTAATATTGAATCCGAAATTATTCAACGCTTCAATTGCTCCAACAGCTACTGAAGCATTTTGCTTTTGGAACATCCCTTTTAATCCAAGCTCATAGCTTTTTGAAATTGAATCTTTCCAGATGATTTCCGCTCCAACCTCTTTAACTTTTTCTCTTATTAAATTTTCAACTTCACTATTTTGGTTGCATGAGATGACAATTGAGTTTTTTTCAATAACTGCTAATTTTTCTTTGGCAATTTTTTCAATCGTATCTCCAAGAAATTCTTTATGGTCTAAGCCAATATTCCCAATAGCAATTATTGGTCTAGATTTATGGGCTGTTGTCGCGTCTAATCGTCCCCCTAAGCCAGCTTCAAGAATGAGCAATTCAACTTTTTTATTGTCAAAAAAATTTAATGCGCAGCAAATGATTTTTTCAAAAGGAGTTAATTCAAATGTTGAAAAATTTTTTTCTATTAAGCTATAAATTTTTTCAAAATCAGTTTTGTTGATATTTTTTTTATTAACTCTAATCCTCTCGCATACGTCCAAAAGATGAGGCGATGTTGTAACACCAAAATTACTTTTAGCTTCAAAAAGTATACTTTCTAAATATGCCGCGATTGATCCTTTCCCATTTGTTCCGATAATTTGTATCGCTGGAATATTCTTGCAAGGATTACCAAGTTTTTGAAGTGCTTTTCTAATTCTTGATAAACCTAACTTGATATTATCCCTTTCATATTTAGGTGATAATAATTCAAAAATTTTTAAATTTGAATTTTTCACAATTTAAATTGCTATAACTCTTCAAAAATTGAATTTAGCTTATCCAAAAGAATATTAATTTCTCTTCGAGATATAACTAATGGCGGGACAATCCTTACAACATTTCCTCCTGCAGGTACTACCAGTAATCCTTTATCAAAAGCTTTTAATGTAATGTTTTTTGCATCAGCATAATCATCATTGATCACAAGACCTTGTATTAAACCTAAACCTCTTTTCCCGCTAATAATATTTGGAAATTTTTTTGACAATTCTTCAAACCCAGCACTTAATTGTTCCCCTCTAAGATAAACATTATTGATAATATTTCTTCTATTTATTTCTTCTAAGACAGTTAGGGCAGCTTTACAGGCGAATGGGTTCCCTCCAAAAGTGCTTGCATGATCTCCTGGAGAAAAAATATTGGCTTTTTCTTTTACCAATAATGCTCCAATTGCATGACCTCCTCCTAATCCTTTAGCAAGGGTGAATCCATCAGGTTCAATTCCTAAATTCTCATAACCCCACATTTTCCCAGTACGACCTACTCCACTTTGGACCTCATCTAAAATGAGAAGAGAATTATATTTATCACATATTTCTCTCAGGCTTTTAAAAAATATTTTACTTCCAGGAATTACGCCGCCTTCTCCTTGTATTGGTTCAACTAAAACGCCGGAAATTTTTTGATCATTATTTTCACACTCTTCAAATAATTTTTTTACCGAATCAAAATTGTTAAATTTAAAAAATTTGAACCCTTGAATCATTGGTTCGAAACCTTTCTGGTATTTGGGCTGTCCAGTGGCACTCAAGGCTGCAAGCGTCCTTCCATGAAAGCTGGATTCTGCTGCGAGAATAATTGATTCTTTACCTTTATTTGTTGTATTACCAAATTTTTTAATTAATTTAATTGCTGATTCATTTGCTTCCGCACCACTATTGCAGAAGAAGACGCTTTTTGCACAACTTATATTCGTCAAAGTTCTGCTTAATTGTTCTTGTTCTTCAATGTTGTAAAGATTAGAAATGTGCTGTATCTTTTTTAGTTGAGTTGATAACCTTCTTCTTAAAACTCTGTCGCTATGTCCAAGACTACAAGTTGCTATACCAGCGACTGCATCAAGATACCTTTTACCTGTTTTGTCCCATAGCCAACAACCTTTTCCTTTTTTGAAAGATATATCGAATCTACTATAGGTATTCATCAAAGTGGGAGCGGTCGGACTTGAACCGACATACCCGAAGGTGCCGCATTTTGAGTGCGGTGCGTCTACCAATTCCACCACGCTCCCAAGGCTTTTGAAAAAATTAACTTTTTTTATTATAACAAAATTCCACTTATTGACTATTGTTTTGGTCAAGGCACAGTTTGAAGATAACGTTTGTTAATAGTTAATCTTTTCGATAAAAACATAGAATTATTTATTGCATTTGCTGACAAGAAATAAGGAAAAAAAGAAAATTTAAACATTTATGATACATTTTTGTGATTAAATACGCTTAAAAGTCCTTTTGAAAGGAGATTGCTTCATGATTAGTAATATTGTGTTATATTTAGTAAAAAAACAAATGTCTAAAACTCAAGCTAAAAAATTATCCTTTAAATTTGTCCCTTATCTTTTTATTGCAGTGACTATACTGACAGCATTCGGATCTAATAGCGGAACTTGGGCATGAACGAATTCAAATTTAATGGTTTAAATAAAAATTGGTCTAATCGCTTTCTAGTTTTGTTTATATTATTTTTGGGTTTTATTTCACTAATCAATATTGCTTACGTTTGAATCAATTTTCTTAGATTTAAAAATATTTTTGGAAAAGACTAAGCCACTTCGAGTTTTGAAAAATTCTCAGACTTAGGTTCAATTTTATATCCATTCTCCTCAAAAGTATTTCTACTGATTTCTCTAATTATTTTTACACCTAAATTATTTAGTTTTAATTCAAAATTTTCATAACCTCTATCTAAATGTTCTAATCCATAGATCTTACTACTACCTTTTGCGATGATTCCTGCAATTATTAATGCAGCTGATGACCTTAAATCTGAGCCAACTAGATTCATCCCATTAATTGTTTTAACACCTTTAATGTGAGCTACGTTTTTGTTCAGTTTTATGCGGGCGCCCATTTCGTTAAGTAAATAAATATGATTCATTCTATTTTCGAAAATTGTTTCAGTTATCTTTGATTCACCACTTGCGATTGTCATTAGAGCTGTAAATGGTGCCTGCAAATCAGTAGGAAAACCTGGAAAAGGAGCTGTTTCAATATCTACTCCTTTAATCTCTTTACTCTTGATAGAAATCGAATTACCTTTAATCGTTATTTTACTCCCACTCTCTTGAAGCTTATTAGTAACAGCTTCAAGATGATGAGGGATTACTGGAGAAATTGTTATTGAAGAGGAAGTTGCAGCAGCAGCTATTAGAAAAGTTCCAGCTTCTATTCGGTCTGGAATTACTTTATGGGTACAGCCGCCAAGCTTATTAACGCCATCAATAATAATTGTTTCTTTACCGGAGTCATAAATTTTTGCCCCCATTTTATTAAGCATTTGGCATAAATCTTGAACTTCAGGCTCTCGTGCAGCATTTTCAATAGTAGTTCTTCCTTTAGCTAAAGATGCTGCCATTATTAAAGTTTCAGTCGCACCTACACTTGGACAATTTAATTTAATATGAGTGCCATGAAGTCTATTTTTGCTTCCCCTTGTTTTTGCCTTGACAATTCCCTTCTCAATAATAATGTCTGCTCCTAATGCGATAAGTCCATTAATGTGCTCGTCTATTGGCCTTGAACCAATATTGCATCCACCTGGTAAAGGTACTTGAGCTTCTCCAAATTTAGTTAATAGTGCGCCTATACAAAAAAAACTAGCTCTTAATCCTTTAACAAGTTCATATGGAAGTTCTCTAATCGAAATAGTTGTTGGATCTATTTCTAGTTGGTTGTTTTTACGAACTAAATTCACTCCTAAATTCTTTAAGATATTCCCCATCTTTTCAATATCAGTGAGAAAAGGTACATTTTCAAGAATTATTTTTTCATTAGTTAGCAATGATGAGGCTAATAAAACTAAGGCGGAATTCTTCGCACCACTTATTTCAACTATTCCATTTAACTTGCCTTGGCCAAGAATCTTTAAATTTTGCGATTTAAGATATGACTTCGTTTTGCTTCCGCAAATCATTAAGACTTAATTTATTAGATTCATCATGACAAACTAATAATGTTAAGTCCACCCTATGTAACGTCATGAATATTAATTAAAAGTGAAAATGTATTTTTTGATTTCTTGGGAAATAAAAATTTAATAAATAATTGATCAAAATATTTATGTAATTAAAATATAATTGAAAACAAATTTTTTAAATTACTCATAGAAAATACTTTTTTAAAAATAACTAGTAAAAACAATAATCTAGTTAAAAGATTTAGATCATTTAAAAGAGGATCATCTCCAAAAGATCAAGACTTTTTTTGCATAGAGGGTACACATCTCATTGAAGAATTGCTGAAGTCTGGGAAAAATCCCTCTAAGATTTTAGTTACTGAAAAATGGCTAAGAAAGAATCAAAATCTAAGCAAAAAATTTCATCAGTCATTAATAAATATTGTCTCAGAGGAAGTCTTGGCATCTGCGATTTCAACAATTAATCCAGATGGGATAGCAGCTTTAGTAGAGATTTCAGCATTACCTAATTATCAATTTAATATAAAAGATGATTTTGTTCTTGTTCTCGACAGGATTCAAGATCCTGGGAATATGGGTAATCTATTTAGAACTGCTTTAGCTGCGGGTGTTGATGCAATTTTTTTAGCTGGAGGCGCGCACCCATTAGGCCAAAAGGTATTAAGAGCATCCTCAGGTGCAGTTTTTCATCTACCATTTTTAAGATTTGATGGAACTGAAGAAGAAATATTAAATTCTTTACTTAAGTCTTTATCTGAATTATCAAATGTAGGATTTAAGATTTTTTCTACTAGTAGCTATGATCAGAGTTCAAAAAAACCTTCAAAACCTTACTGGGAAGTTGATTGGTCTAGACGTACCGCATTAATTTTGGGTAATGAAGGTCAAGGTATTCATAAAAAAATTCAAGAAGCTTTTAATGAAACAATTACAATTCCGCATAGTGAGCTTGTAGAATCATTAAATGTGGCTTGTGTTGCAGTTCCGTTATTACTAGAACGAAAAAGAGTCGCATACACCTCTAAATAAAAAATAAAAAGTGACTGATTCAAGTTTTGATTTTGATTTAATCGTAATAGGAGCAGGATATGGAGGTTTTGATGCCGCTAAACATGCTGCTGGTAGGGGACTAAAAGTCGCAATAGTAGAATCTTCTGATATGGGAGGCACTTGTGTTAACAAGGGTTGTGTTCCATCTAAAGCTCTTTTGGCGGCAAGTGGAAAAGTTAGAGAAATAGCTGATTATGAACATTTAGCTAAGTTTGGTATACATGCTTCACCAGTAAGGTTTGAGAGATCAAAAATTGCAGATCATGCAAATAATTTAGTTTTAAATGTTAGAGAAAATTTAACAAAAACTCTTAAAAGGATTGGAGTTGAAATTATTTTGGGCATTGGAAGAATTGAAGGAAATCAAAAAGTAGGTGTAAGAGATAAAAACGGAATTGATAAAATTTTCACATGTAAGAATATTGTTATAGCAACAGGCTCTTCTCCTTTTGTGCCCCGTGGAATAACTTTGGATAATAGGACCGTATTTACTAGTGATGATGCGGTTAAACTTGAGTGGCTTCCAAGATGGATAGCAATTATTGGAAGCGGATATATAGGACTAGAATTTGCTGATGTTTACACCGCGCTTGGTTGTGAAGTTACCATGATCGAGGCTTTGGAGAATATCATGCCAACATTTGATCCAGACATCACTAAAATTGCTAAGAAGAACCTTATTCAAGCAAGAGATATAGACACAAAATCAAATGTCTTTGCGACAAAAATAATACCTGGATGCCCTGTAAAAATAGAACTGACGGATGCAAAATCTAAGGAAGTTGTAGAAACTTTAGAAGTTGACGCTGTACTAGTTGCAACTGGCAGAAGTCCTAATAGTAATAACTTAAATCTTGAGTCGGTTGGTATCGAAACAGTAAAAGGTTTCATTCCTGTAGATGATCAAATGAGAGTTAAGAATGGTGATGAAATAATACCTAACATTTGGGCTGTTGGAGATGTAACGGGCAAACTAATGCTTGCCCATACAGCTGCAGCGCAGGGTACTATTGCTGTTGACAATATTTGCGGTGGTAATGTCGAAATTAACTATAAAAGTATCCCTGCAGCAACCTTTACTCACCCAGAGATAAGTTCAGTTGGTCTCTCTGAAGTTGAAGCTAAAGAGATATCTGCAAAAGAAAATTTTACTTTGGGAGTTGTCAAAAGTTTCTTTAAGGCTAATTCAAAAGCATTGGCTGAATTGGAGAGTGATGGATTGCTAAAGTTGATTTTCAATAAAGATAATGGAAAAGTATTAGGTGCTCATATTTTTGGGTTACATGCAGCTGATTTAATTCAAGAAATTTCGAACGCTATTTCAAGGAACCAAGATGTAATTGAATTATCCAAAGAAGTTCATACTCATCCTACTCTTAGTGAAGTAGTTGAGGTCGCATATAAACAAGCGGCTTCTCAAATAAAATAATATCTAAAATTAATGGAGATAAGACGCAGGCCACCAAATCCAACAGTAAGGGTAGAAAATTTAGAATATGCTGTACCTCATAGAGAAGCACAAGCAAAAAATATTCTAGAAGAAATTTTATGGCACAAGGATATTGAAATTAAGAATTTTAAAAAAATAGTCTCTTTAGAAGATCTAATCAAAAAGATTGAAAAACTTCCTGCTCCAAAAGATTTTTATAAAAATATTCTGGTGTCAAAAATAAAACCAGGAGTTATTGCTGAAATAAAAAAAGCTAGTCCTAGTAAAGGAGTTATTAGAAAAGATTTTAACCCTGAAAACATAGCAATTTGTTATGAAGGATTAGGTGCATCATGTATCTCAGTACTCACCGATAAAAGGTTTTTTCAAGGTAGTTATGAAATACTCGAAACTGTAAGGAGATCAACTAATCTCCCTCTACTCTGCAAAGACTTTATTATTTCTGCTTATCAGATTTATAAAGCAAGGGTATCTGGTGCTGATGCAATATTATTAATCGCTGCGATTTTAAGTGATGACGATTTAATTTATTTAAAGAAAATAGCTGATAATTTAAAGATGAGTGTTCTTGTTGAAGTACATAACTCTAATGAATTAGAAAGGATTCTAAAGTTAAAATCTTTTAATTTGATTGGAATAAATAATAGGGACTTAAAGACTTTTAAAACGGATTTAAAAACATCAATAGAATTGATGCATACATATGCAGATATATTTTTAAAACAAAATATTATTCCCATAAGTGAATCTGGAATTAATTGTGTCGAAGATTTAGAATCTCTTAGATCTATTGGAATCAAGGGAGTATTAATTGGTGAAACTTTTATGAGAGAAACTGATATTGAACAATCGTTCAAGAAATTATTTAACTCAATTTAATATTGACTTCAAATCGTGCTATAAAATTGAGTAAACAGAGTTGTACTGAATATATATGCAGGCTGTCATTTTAACAGGTATAGTAGCAGGATTTGTGCATGTAGTTAGTGGCGCTGATCATCTAATTGCAATGGTACCAGCAGCGATTAATAATCCCCAAAAAGCTCTTAAAAATAGTTTCTCATGGAGCTTAGGACACTCTTCAGGTGTCCTCTTGTTAGCTTTTCTAGCGATTTTTATTAAGGATATTACGCCATTGAACAAATTTTCTAATATTGCCGAATTCCTAGTTGGAATTTCTCTTCTAATTGTTGGAGTATTTGCTATAAAAAATTCTTATCAATTAAGTGTCCACTCACATTCCCATAAGCATGAGAATGGAATTGCCCATCGTCACTTTCACTTTCATGTTAAGGATCAAAAAAATAATAATAAGCACTCCCATGCTTTGACTGGTTTAGGCTTGCTACACGGTCTAGCTGGAGGTTCACATTTTCTTGCAGTTCTTCCTGCTTTAGCACTACCTTTAACGAGCGCTTGCTTATATTTGATTTCATATTTGATTGGTTCACTAATAAGTATGAATCTTTTTACTTGTTTAATATCTTTTACCACCTTTAAAGCAAGTCAAAAATTTATTAAAAGATTAATAGCTGTAGGAGGAGGTCTTTCCTTTTCTTTGGGATTATTTTGGATTCAAAGAAGTGCTTCTGTTTTATTGAATTAAAAAATTCTTTAATTTAGAAATAATTAATTTAGAGGTGACAATCCCAATTATTTTTTCGTTATTAATTAATCCAAATTTTTTACTATCTTCGCTAAATTCAATATTGTCGCCAATAACTTCAATATTATTTTGATTTACTGAATTTATCCTTTTTATTACGTTTTTATTTTTAAGTGGATGATTAAAAATAACTATTTGTCGTTTTTTAAGTATTGATTTATTCTTTTTATATTTTTTAAAAAATACAATATCCCCTTCCTTTAGGTAAGGTAACATCGATTCACCACTAATAATGGCAGTTTTTCTTAAACCTAAAAAAAATAAAATAAAATCAAAAAAACTTTTGAAAATAATTCTGGTTAACTAGCTTTTACAAAAGCGTCTGATCTTCCTTTTGAAGCCCAGAAAATACTGTGAATCTTCTCTACATAACTCATAAGTTCTTCAGCTTGAGCTAAGTCAATATTAACTTTGCAAGCACTGCATAATTTTGCCGCCTTCCATATGGTTTCATGTAAGTCTGGGTAAGTTTCTAAGTGAACTGGTTTAAAGTAATCTGTCCATAAAATTAGAATTTCTTTCTTTGTTTCTTTTGCTTGCTCTTCTTTAACTGCAACATATCTAGAAAATGTATTACTGTATGCAGCCCACTCTGCTGAATCAGTGCTAGAAGGAGCTTCTAATGCAATAAGTTTTTTTGTCATGGATAAAACCGCTTCAGCTGCAACTCTCGTAGATGCTGGGTCGTAAACACCACAAGGACCGTCACAGTGAGCATAGACTTTCATTGGTGATTTTTTATTTAGAAAAGAATTGATGAATTTACTTAACATTTCAAATATTTAAAGTTGTATATATACTACTTGGAGATTAACTAAATTGAAAAGTCTTAGATATTTTTCTAACTTAATTTAATTGACTTTTAATAATTCAACTTCAAATATTAAAGTCGCATTAGCAGGTATTACATTTCCTGCTCCTCTCGATCCATATCCAAGTTCCGGAGGTATTGTTAATTTTCTTTTACCTCCAACTTTCATGCCTGCTACACCTTCATCCCAACCTTTTATTACTCGTCCAGCACCCAAGGGAAAGCTGAATGGAGCTCTTCCAATACTGGTATCAAATTGTGTCCCGTCTTCTAGAGTTCCTGTATAATTTACAGTAACTGTTTGCCCAGCAATAGCTTCATCTCCTTCCCCATTTACCATATCTGCAATAATTAGACCACTTTCTGTAGTTTTTGAATTAGTGTCTGATTGTGTTTCTTCTGCCATAGCGAAAAGTATAGGATTTGGATCTGATGGGTCTAATTCAAATAGATTGTTATTTGAAACATTTGTTGGTTTTGCTAGAGGTGTTTGTTGAACTAATTGAGTCTTTGATTCCGCAGCATTTACAACTTGGGGGGAATTAAATTGACTTAAAATAGTTAATGAAACACAAATAACAAAAACTGCAAAACTGATAAAGACTTCTTTCACCTGAATTTTGAAAGTTACTAGATTTAATACTACAGAATAAAGTTACAATAAATGGGTGATTATAAATATAATTTCGTAATTTTAAATTGTTAATCTCAACTCAAATTAAAAGTTTAAGGCAATATTTTTACCCTTGTTTAGGAGGAATTCTAGGGGGGATTTCTGTTTCAACTCATTTTTGGCTAATCTTTATGCCGATTTCTTTATTTATTTTATGGAAGGGAAGTGAGAGAAAAATAGCAAATTTTTGGTGGGGTTTTTTCTTCGTTTTGATAAGTCATTCATGGTTATATGATCTGCATCCTTTGACATGGCTTGGTTTTTCATGGCTTGCAAGTTTAATAATCGCTATTTCAATATTATTATTTTGCGCTTTTTTGGGTGGGATATTAGTTTATTCATGGGGCTTGTTAGCTGCAATTATTCTCTGGAAAGAGGATGTTTTTAAAATGAAAATATTACCTTTAACAGTAAAAGTAATTTTTTTATCTTTGACTTGGGGGATTGGTGAATTGATACTCTCTCAAACACCTTTTTTTTGGATAGGTTTAGGCGAGAGTCTTGTCCCAGGTGATATTTATCTTGCTGGTTTGGCAAGATGGATAGGCTCAAGTGGTTTATGCGCATTACAAATATTGATTGGATTTTGGATTTTTTTTAGTCACGGCAGATTGAAAAGAAAACTTAACTTCAAAAAAATATTTCTTATAGGACTTTTGGTTATTATTTTCTTACATTTATTTGGAGGTTTAACAACTCCAATTAAAAGAAATTATGATTATCCTGTAGCTATTTGGCAAACCAATATACCAACAAGAGAAAAATTAAAAATAGATTATAAATTTATTAAAGAAAAACAATCTATCGCTCAAAAGTACGCTTTAGACAATCAAGCAAAACTTCATGTTGCTCCTGAAGGAACTCTGTATAATAATTTTTATTTATCTAAAGGCTTTAAAGTTAATACCTTAGCAGGAGGTTTCAGAAATTCTAGTAATGAGTTAAGAAGCTCTTTACTCGGATTTCAAATTGGAGATAAATCTTTTACCTCTTTTATAGATAAAAATAGGCTTGTCCCATTAGGTGAAAAAATACCTAGATTTTTAGATAGGTTTTCGAGAGGATTATCTGCAGTAGGAGGAATTCAACCGGGATCTGATTCAAGATTTTTTGATACTAAATTTACACCTCCATTAGCTGTAGCTATCTGTTATGAAATTAGTGATGGATTGAAAATAAGAAAGGCTGTTAATAGCGGTGCAAAACTAATAATATCTGCAGCAAATTTAGATCCCTATCCAACTAAGCTTTATAATCAATTCCTCTCTTTGGCTAGACTAAGAAGTATTGAAAATAAGAGAAATAATTTACTCGTATCAAACACCGGACCTTCGGGTTTAGTTCAGGATAATGGAAAAATAATTCAGCTTCTTGATTTAAATGTTGAACAAAATGAAATAGTTTTCCCTAGCTTTTCCTCCGAAAAGACTTTCTATACAAAATTTGGAGATAAACCTATTTTGTTATTGTTTATATCTTTTATGGGATTAAATTTCTTTTGGAAAATTAATTAATTAATCCTCCACCTAATAGAATTTCTCCTTTATAAAAAACAGCAGCTTGTCCGGGTGTTACCGAACTTTGACTTTCTTCAAAAATTAATTCAAATTTTTTAGTTGTATTATCTGAATTTTCCAAAGGAATTAAAGTTCCTTTTACTGGATGACTTCTATATCTGATTTGTGCTTCTACTTCTATCTCTTGCTTAGGCTCTTCGATTGAAACCCAGTTAACCTTAGTAATTGTTGCTTTATTTTTAAAAAGATCACTTTTATCTGCTACATATACTAAATTTTTTTTTCTGTCTAAACTTTTTACATATAGTGGTTCTGGCCAAGCAATTCCCAAACCTTTTCTTTGACCCACCGTAAAGTGCTGAATACCATTATGAGTTCCTAGGACTTTACCATTTACATGCATAATTTCTCCTTCTTTGGGTTCAATGTGCTTGTTGATAAATGTCTGCATTGATCCATAGTGCTCAACTAAACATAAATCTTGACTTTCTGGTTTTTCAGCAGTTCTAAGGCCTAATCTCAGGGCTTCCTTTCTTGTTTCTTCTTTTTTCATTTCACCAAGAGGAAACTCTAATCGGCTTAGTACTTCTTGTGAAAGAGAATAAAGAAAATAACTTTGGTCTTTGTTCTCATCAGCACCTCGGAGAAGAAGGAAATCCTTAAATACAAAGCTCTTGCAATCAAATTTCTCAGCATAAGATGATTTCTTTATCCTTGCGTAATGTCCGGTTGCTATATGAGTAAAGTCTTTTTTGTTTATTGCGTAATTAAGCATCTCTTCAAACTTCACATTCTTGTTGCACATCGAACATGGAAGTGGAGTGAATCCTCTCTCATAGCTTTCAGTAGTTTTTTTAATTACCTCTCTTTCGAAAATTTCTCTTGAGTCTATTATTTTATGATTAATTCCCAAATCTTCGCAAAGGCCAGCAGCATCTACTAATCCTTCAGAACAACAAGAGCCTTGTCCTTTCATTAGCCAAAGAGTTAGTCCCTCAACATTCCAGCCTCTTTCTACAAGAAGAGCAGCTGAAAGGGAACTATCTACGCCACCAGAAAGTCCTACAATAATATTTTTCTTCTTTTTAGATTTATTATTAGAAGAAAAAAAGTTATCTAATTTTTTATCCTTTTGTGTTTTTAACATGGAAGTTTAAAATTTTGATCAGTACTTCAATTGCTTTGTACTCATTATGAAAGAAATTGTATGGCCAACAATTGACTCTGAACATTTAATTGTTGATTCAAAGCAAATGTTGATATTAGAGAAAGAAATGTTTTCTGATGGAATGCCACAAGAAGCATTGATGGAAAAAGCTGGTATACAAATTAGTAAATGGCTCTTAAAAAAGAAACCTCTTCTAAAGCATGGAACAACCGTTTTTATAGGTCCTGGGCATAATGGTGGTGATGGTGCCGTAATAGCTAGAGAGCTTTTTTTGAAAGGTTTTAATGTCCAGGTATGGTGTCCATTCCCTATTAAAAAAACATTAACTAATAACCACCTTAATTATCTTACATCTATTGGTGTCACAAAATTAGTAGAGCCTCCTGATGAAAGCGGGAAAGAGCTTTGGATTGATGCAGTTTTTGGTAATAATCAAACAAGAAAAGTTGATAATAAATTAATTAAATTATTTAATCAAAAATTTTATAACAATTATGGCAAGGTAATAAGTATTGATATTCCTACAGGATTATGTCCTGATAAAGGAGAGCCTTTTTCAGATAGCGCAGTAAAAGCAGACTATACCTTGGCCATTGGTCTTCATAAGATTGGGTTGACCCAAGATTCTGCTTTACCTTTTATTGGAGAATTGCACCATATAGACGTTGGGGTACCTTCTAGTAAACTATACAAAGTTGATAAAAAGATTTTTAAGGTTACTTACAAAGATATAAAAAATATTGATTTACCTTCTTTACCAAAAAATTCCAACAAATATAAAAGAGGTAGAACATTATTAATAGCCGGAAGTGAAAAATATCCTGGTGCTGCATACTTAGCACTAAAAGGGGCCATATCAAGTGGAGCAGGCTTTATCTCTGCGGTCCTACCTGGGATAGTTGCTGAATCTATTTGGCAAGTTGCTCCAGAAATAGTTTTAAAAGAAACTATGCAATCTAATCAAAATGGAAATGCATCTTTATTTAGTGCACTAAATAATATTGATTTAAGTGCATTTGATTCAGTAGCTGTTGGCCCAGGAATAGGAATTGATTATGATGATTGGCAAAAATCAAAAGACTATCTTATAAGTTATGAAGGATTATTGATATTGGATGCAGATGCACTTAATAGAATTTCAGAATCTAAGTTGGGGTCAAATTTCTTTTTAGAGAGAAAATTTAAAACATGGATTACACCACATAGTAAAGAATTTAGAAGGTTATTCCCTGGTTCTAAATCTTTGAATAATGTAGGGCTAGCTTTTGATGCGGCAAAAGAATTTAACATTAGTATTTTATTAAAGGGAGCTAACAGCATAGTTGCTGATAATAAAAAAATATGGCAACTTTTTGGAACCGATTCTCAGACAGCTCGTGCTGGATTGGGTGATCTTTTATCTGGGTTTATAGCTGGTAGTTCTGCTATTGATTTAACCTTTTGTAGAAATATAACAACAGATTTTTTTGCTAAATATGTACTTTTGCATTCATTTGCTGCATCAAAGTGCAAAAAAGGGTCAAATGCTTCTGCTATCGGTGACGAATTATCGAAATTAATGAGAAATATAAAAACGAGACAAATATCTTGAAAGAAACAATTTAAGAGAGTTATTTATAGTTTTAAACACATAAGTGTACAAATATTACTTGAAATCTGAAGCGCGCATTAAATATTTGGCTATTTCCTTAGAAGTGTAGGAAAGTTTTATTACCTTATTAGGTCAAATTTATGGTCTCATCTTCACCAACACAAGCAGAACAACCTAGAAGGAGGAGTAGCGATCCAATTAGTTGGTATTTACAAAGCATCGGTAGAGTTCCATTATTAACACCTGCCGAAGAGATTGAATTGGGTAATCAAGTCCAGAAAATGATGATTCTTACAGAAGATGGACAATTAAATGAAAAGATTAATGAATTTACCACCCAGCAAAAAAGAATAATAAAAATAGGTCGAAGAGCAAAAGAAAGAATGATGAAAGCTAATTTAAGATTAGTTGTCAGTGTGGCAAAAAAATATCAAGGTAAAGGACTTGAACTTCTTGATCTAGTTCAAGAAGGTTCTCTTGGTTTAGAGAGGGCTGTTGAAAAATTTGATCCGACGAGAGGATATAAGTTTTCTACTTATGCTTTTTGGTGGATTAGACAGAGTATGACTAGAGCTATTGCTTGTCAATCAAGAACAATTCGTTTACCTGTTCATCTAAGTGAAAGGTTAGCTTCAATTAGAAAGGTTAGTAGAGATTTGGCTCATAAACTTGGTGCTATGCCAAGCAGAATCGAAATTGCAGAGGCAATGGAAATCGATGTAGAAGAATTGGATTCTGTTTTAAGACAAGCCTTATCTACTAGTAGTTTAGATGCTCCAGTAAATGGTGATGATGGCAGAAGCTTTTTGGGTGATTTGATTGCAGATAGTAATAATGAAGAACCTTTAGATCAAGTGGAACAAAAAATGCATCAAGAGCAACTTGGGAAGTGGTTAAGTCATTTAAGCGAGCAAGAACAACATGTTCTCAAATTAAGGTTTGGACTTGATGCAAATGAGAGACATACACTTGCAGAAATTGGAAGATTATTAGAAGTTTCTAGAGAAAGAGTGAGGCAAGTTGAACTTAAGGCACTAAGAAAATTAAGAAATTTAACTAGAAAATTACCTAGCAGTATTTAAATTTAATCTTCTGCCCAAATATATTTAGTTAATTCTTGTGAAGGGGGTTCAGGTGCTTCAATAGCATTTTTGACTGACTGCGATATTTCTGCATCAATTTTCTTTTCAATAATTTTTAATTCTTCTTCCGTTGCGAATTTACCATCAATTATTTCTTTGGCTAATTTCTTAATGGGATCTCTTTTCCCCCAAAACTCCTTCTCTTTTTCAGACCTTAATTCATCTGGATCTGCAAGAGAATGACCTCTATATCTATAAGTCAAACATTCTAAAAGTGTGGGACCTTCTCCTGCTCTTGCGCGCTCAATTGCTCTTTGTGCTGCACCTCTTACTGCTAACACATCCATACCATCAACTTCCTCGCCGTGCATACCAAAAGCAGACGCTTTTCTCCAGATTTCTGGGTTACTAGTAGCTCTATCGTGAGCCATACCAATAGCCCATTTATTATTTTCAACAACAAAAATTATGGGTAATTTCCATAACTGGGCCATATTTAAACATTCAAAAAACTGCCCATTATTACAAGTTCCATCCCCAAAGAATGCTGCAGTTACCGCATCACTATTACTATTACCAGCAACTTCCTTTTTGTATTTACTTGAAAAGGCTGCCCCTAAAGCAACTGGAATTCCCTCTCCAATAAATGCATATCCTCCTAGTAAGTGATGCTCTCTTGAAAATAAGTGCATGGAACCACCTCGGCCTTTGCTACATCCAGTAGCTTTACCAAAAAGTTCACTCATTACTTCAAATGAGGGAACCCCCGCACTTAGTGCATGAACGTGATCGCGATAGGTACTGCAAAACCAATCATGTTTCTTTTTCATAGCGCCAATTACTCCCGTGCTTATAGCCTCTTGACCGTTATATAAATGAACGAAACCAAACATTTTCCCCCTGTAATACATTTCTGCACACTTATCTTCAAACCTACGACCAAGCGTCATGTCTTCATAAAGAAATAATCCGGTTTCCCGATCTAATTCGGCTTTTTTTATGTCTTGAAGATTTGAGATTCTCTCTACATGTGTTTCCAAGAAAAATACCTTAACGAAGTTTTGATTTGTTAACATTCTAAGCCGTGAAGGGTGATTTTCATGATTTTCTTTAATAACTCTGTAAGACCTTGTGAAAAATTTTTTTAACTTGATAAAATTTGTCTAAGAATTTTTAATAGGATATTTGCTTGGAACTTCCTTTAGACCATTTTCGTTTAATTGGCGTAAGCCCCTCTGCAACTTCTGAGGAAATATTAAGGGCGTTTCAATTGCGGTTAGATAAGACACCCGATGAAGGTTTTACTTATGAAGTTTTAACTCAAAGATCTGAGTTGCTTCGCCTCACTGCCGATCTACTTACAGACCCTGAAAGCAGAAGAGATTACGAAAATTTATTATTAAATGGGAATTCTGGATTAGATTTTTCCTCAAATAGAGAAGTAGCAGGATTAATACTACTTTGGGAATCGGGTTCAGCAAAAGAAGCTTTTAAAATTACGAGAAAAGCTTTGCAGCCCCCACAAACTCCAGCTTTAGGAAGTAGTAGAGAAGCTGATTTAACATTATTGGCTGCTTTAACAGCTAGAGATTCTGCAATTCAAGAACAACAGCTTAGATCCTATTCGAACGCCGCAGATTTTTTACATGAAGGTATACAACTTCTTCAAAGAATGGGAAAGCTTGGAGACAGAAGAAAAGAACTTGAAGAAGACTTGGTTGCTTTGCTTCCTTACAGAATCTTAGATCTACTTAGTAGGGATCTAAATGATCAAGAGTCTCATAAAAAAGGCTTAAGTATGTTGGAAAATTTAATAATCAAAAGAGGTGGTTTAGAAGGTAATAATAAATCTGAATATAAAGATTATTTAAATCAGCAAGAGTTTGAAGCTTTTTTTCAGCAAATTAAGCCATTTTTGACAGTGCAAGAACAGGTTGATCTGTTTCTTGAATTACAGAAAAGAGGATCATTAGAAGCAGGATTTTTAGCTTTTCTATCCTTAACAGCTATTGGTTTCGCTAGAAGAAAGCCAGAAAAATTATTTGAAGCGAGGAGAATTTTAAAAAAACTAAATTTATCCGGTCTTGATTCAATGCCTCTAGTTGGTTGTTTAGATTTACTTTTAGCTGATATTGAACAAGCCTCAGCAAGGTTTTCAAGTAGTTCTGATGAAAATTTACGAGATTGGCTTAATAGTTATCCTGAGAATAAGTTAGAAGCGATATGTATTTTCTGTAAAAATTGGTTAGAGAATGATGTTTTAGTTGGGTATAGAGACATTGAATCAAAAGAGGTTGATTTAGATTCTTGGTTTGAAGATAGGGAAATTCAAGAATTTATTGAAAAATTAGAAAAGAAATCAAATAAAATTGTAATTAAATCAAATCTTCAAAACCAACAAATTGAGAAGGAATCGTCTATAAATAAGGCTGAAAATCTTGATAATTTATTAGGAAATATTGATGAAAGGAGATTACCCTGGCCTGGTGGCATAAAACAAGATTATGAAAAGGTTGAGACCAAAGAAATAGAATTTAATGAGGATTACTTTAAGAAAAAACCAATAGAGTTTTATAATTTTTTAATTGAAAAAATTGCTGAATTAAAGTTTAGTTTTGGGGAATTCTTAAAGGATAAAGAAATTATAAATCGGTCACCTTATTTAATTTATATTTATGCGTTTTTGATCTTATTTGCATTTGGTATTGGGATTGGATTTTTAAGAAATAATTTAAAAAAATCAATTCAGGATGAATCTCTTGCTGAAACAACTTTAATTGCCATAGAAAATAATAAAAACCTTAGTGAGAAAGATATTATTCAAGAAATAAAAAAAAATCCTTCAAGTAAAATGGATGCTATTGTTCAGCAATCTTCTTCAATTATTTCCTATGAATTAAAAGAACTTAATACAGCTTCGCCTTCTTTGGAAGATATAAAAAATTTAATTAATGGATGGCTTTTAAGTAAAAGTAATTACTTAGCAGGAACGAATGAAATTAATCTTTCTAAGATTGTTAGTAAAGGCCTAATTGATCGAACAATAGAAGAAAGACAGAACGATATCAAGAAAGGAATTTATAAGGAGATTAATTCCCAAATAAGTAAAATTGATTTGGAATCACAAACTTCATCTCGGATAGTTGTTTTAGTAGAATTGAATTATCTAGAGAGGTTAGTAAAGAATTCTGGAGAATTTATTAATGAAACATCTTTAAATCCCCTTAAAGTTAAATATATTTTGGGTTTTTCAAATAAATCATGGAAATTGGTTGATTTCGTGAGCGGCTTGTAATTACAAACTTCAAGATCATCTATAATAATTGAAATTACTTTTTAATAATGTTTGATGAACTCTCTTCACGCTTTGAAGACGCAGTAAAGGGTTTAAGAGGCGAAGCAAAAATTAGTGAAAATAATATAAACGATGCCTTGAAGGAGGTAAAAAGAGCACTCCTTGATGCAGATGTAAGTTTGTCTGTAGTAAAAGAGTTTATATCAGATGTCAAAGATAAAGCTATTGGAGAAGAAGTAGTAAGGGGTGTAAACCCAGGTCAAAAATTTATTGAAGTTGTAAATAAAGAATTGATTAATATTATGGGGAATGATAATTCTCCATTAATCGAAAATGAAAATAGTCCTACAGTCATTTTGATGGCTGGACTTCAGGGAGCGGGTAAAACAACTGCAACAGGAAAATTAGGACTTTATTTAAAGGAAAAAGATAAAAAAGTTCTTTTGGTGGCTGCAGATATTTATCGACCAGCAGCTGTAGAGCAGCTTAAAACATTGGGAAGTCAATATGATTTGGAAGTTTTTTCAGCTAAAGAAAAAAATAGCAAACCAGAAGAAATAGCAAAGGAAGCATTGAATTTTGCTAGTGAAAATGATTTTAACTCAATAATTATTGATACTGCAGGAAGACTGCAAATTGATGATTCCATGATGAGTGAAATGGTTCGAATAAAAGAAGTTTCTAATCCTGATGAAGTTTTGCTTGTTGTTGATTCAATGATTGGGCAAGAAGCTGCAGACTTAACAAAATCATTTCATGAAAAAGTAGGAATCACAGGGGCGATATTAACTAAGTTGGATGGTGACTCAAGAGGTGGAGCTGCTTTATCGATAAGAAAAATAAGTGGTAAACCAATCAAATTTATAGGTGTAGGTGAAAAAATAGAGGCATTGCAACCATTTTATCCAGAGAGAATGGCCAGCAGAATTTTAGGCATGGGCGATGTATTGACACTTGTTGAAAAAGCACAAAAAGAAGTTGAACTTGCTGATGCAGAAGCGATGCAAAAGAAACTTCAAGAAGCGACTTTTGATTTTAATGATTTTGTAAAGCAAATGAGATTAATTAAAAGAATGGGTTCACTTGGTGGATTGATTAAATTGATTCCTGGAATGAATAAAATAGATGATGGGATGATAAAAGATGGAGAAGATCAACTTAAGAAAATAGAATCTATGATCTCGTCAATGACTCTTGAGGAGAAACAAAAACCCGAAGTTCTTGCTGCTCAGCCTTCAAGAAGACAAAGAATCGCTCAAGGTAGCGGTTATGAAGCAAAAGATGTAGATAAAGTTTTAGCCGATTTTCAAAGAATGAGAGGTTTTATGAAACAAATGTCTAACGGAGGAATGCCAGGAATGGGAGGAATGCCAGGAATGGGAGGAATGCCAGGAATGGGAGGTATGAGTGGTAATAAGCCAATCAAAAAACAAAAAAGTAATAAAAAGAAAAAAGGTTTTGCCGATTTATAGTTTCTATATCTTCACCTTTAAATGATATTATTATTAAAAATGCATTAATTTACGATGATTAAATTGCGCCTTAAGCGCTTTGGAAAGAAAAAAGAGGCAAGTTTCAGAATTGTTGCATGCAACAGTACTTCCAGAAGAGATGGTAGACCCCTGCAAGAACTAGGTTTTTATAATCCAAGGACTAAGGAAACTAGGCTTGACACAGAAGCTTTAAGAAAAAGACTTACTCAGGGTGCTCAGCCGACTGATGTTGTGCGAACTTTATTAGAAAAGGGAGGTTTATTAGAAAAAATAGAAAGACCCTCTATCGCAATTGGTAAAGCAAAGTTAGAGAAGGAAAAATTAGCTAAGGCTAAAACTAAAGACGAAGAAAATGATAGTAGTAAAGTTGAAAGCGAGGGTAATGAAGCTGAAAGCTAGTGAGTTGATAAATTTTTATTCTTATTCAATAACTAGATGAAGGAAGTTTCCAAAACTGGTCACTTCAAAATAGATTTGCCAAGCTCTGATGCCGCTACAGCATTATCTGGACCTGGTAATTCTTTCTTAAAAAAATTTGAGTCTCTTACAGGAGTTTCTTTAACTATAAGAGGCTTACAACTTGAGATGAACGGTGTCATATCTAAAATTGAGAGAGCCTCAGCATTAGTAGAACTAACAAGACCAATTTGGGAACAAGGTTTAGAAGTCCCAGAGGTAGATCTTAAAGCGGCTTTAAGTTCTTTAAATATGGGCGAATCGTCTTCACATGCGGAACTAGGAAAAAAAATTCTTGCGCGTTCCAAAGAAGGAAGATTTTTAAGACCAAGAACTATAAGGCAAAAAGAATATGTTGAATCAATTGAAAACTTTGATCTTACCTTTGCGATTGGTCCAGCTGGAACTGGTAAGACATTTTTAGCAACTGTTTGCGCGGCACGACTATTGAACGAGAAAAAAATTGAAAAAATTGTTTTAACCAGACCAGCTGTAGAAGCTGGTGAAAGTTTGGGATTTCTACCTGGTGATTTGCAACAAAAAGTAGATCCATATTTAAGACCCCTATTTGATTCTTTACATAGTATTTTCGGGATTGACAGAACAAATTCGTTAATTGATAAGGGAATTATTGAAGTTGCTCCTTTGGCATTTATGAGAGGCAGAACCTTAGACAACTCCATAGTTATCCTAGATGAAGCACAAAATACTACTTGCTCTCAAATGAGAATGTTTTTGACCAGATTGGGAGAGAGATCAAAAATGGTTGTAAATGGAGATATTACACAAATTGATTTAAAAAAAGATCAGGAAAGCGGCCTCATCGAAGCATCGAGAATTTTCTCTGAAACTCAAGGTATAAAATTTTGTTATCTAACTATTGAAGATGTAGTTCGTCATCCTTTAGTTCAGAAAATTATTGAGGCTTATCAATAACTTCATAACTCTGGAGATCCGTACCCTGAAATTTTAAAAATCTAGTAGAATGAAACCATAATTAAAAAAAAAATGCCAGCAAGTAGTAATTTCAATCAAGCTATTCGTGAAGCACAAACTAGTTCAATTGTTGGACCTAATGTTGTTCAAAAAGCTTTACCTTACGTTGGTGGAGGTATGGTTTTAACTTCTTTAGGCGTTTTAGCAGGTGTCTCACTAATAGCAACAAATCCTGGGCTTTTCCAGCCTCTTTCAATAGTCGCATTAATTGCGGAATTGATTTTGTTTTTTATAGCCACAAGTGCTGCAAATAATGCAAATAATGCGAAGGCTTTGCCTTTACTAACAGGATTTAGCTTGTTAACTGGATTCACCTTAAGTGGAATAGTTGCTTTAGCAATAGGAACAATTGGTATTGGTTCTGTTGGAACAGCTGCCTTAGCTACTGGTATAACTTTCGTCATTGCCTCTTACACTGGCCAAAGAATGAGTGACAGTGTTGGTCAAGCACTAAGTGGAGTAGTTGGTCTTGGATTGATAGGACTGCTTATAGCGATGTTTGTCCAATTAATAGGAGGATTTTTTGCTCCAGGAGTTTTTGGAGGTTCAGGACTCGAATTGATAATTGCAGGATTTGGAACAGTCTTATTTGTTGCAATGTCTTTCGTTGATTTCTATACAATGCCAAGAAGATATAATGATGATCAATACCTTGCAGGTGCTTTAGGTATGTATCTAACTTATATAAATCTTTTTGTTTTTATATTGAGATTAATGATTGCACTACAAGGCGGTGGAAGAAGAGACTAAACCCATTACGTAAATAACTAACCTAAAGCGTAGATTTGTTTCTACGCTTTTTTATTGGGCGATATCAAGAATTTGTTTTTTTATGAATTCCTTTTGCTCTGAGTCATACTTTACTGAATTATCAAAACTATTGCCCATATCATGGAGGTTTCTAAGGACTTGATTGACAGACTTTGTAACTGACTTAGTTTCTAGCACTCTTAAAATAGCCTTACATCTATCTGAAATGTTTTCCGAAGTTATCTCATATTCATGATTATTATCTCTTCGATGAATAATAATTTGAGCGGAACTCATTATTAAATTATTTACTACTATTTCAGTTACAGCATCACCACCTTCGTTCAATTTGTAAATTAGTGAAAAAGGAAGTTTATCCAACAAAAAACAATCTTTATCTGATAAAGCGTATGCAAAAAATCCTCTGAGTCCTTTTCTTGTCTTTATTAGCTCTGCGATTCTATCTGCTAAAACCTCATCGCTGAGTAAATCTTCACTCCACTCTTTACACCATTGTGCGGATATGTTTATTGCTTGCGTGAACGAAGCTTCTTTTAAATTTATGGTTTTTTTTTCCATTTTCAATCAGAATTTTATTATTGATGCATTAAAAGTCTTTGGCCAATTATAGATCTGGGTTTGTTACTTTACTAGGAAGGCCAAATGTAGGTAAATCTACTTTAATAAATAAATTGATTGGAGAAAAAATAACAATTACTTCTCCAATAGCGCAAACTACTAGAAATAAATTAAAAGGAATACTTACTAAAGATAATGGGCAAATAATTTTTGTTGATACGCCAGGTGTTCATAAACCTCATCATCGGCTAGGAGAGATATTAGTAAAAAACGCGAAATCTGCAATTAATGGAGTTGATATGGTAATTTTTGTAATTGATTCAAGTGAAGAACCTGGTAGAGGTGATGAATATATTTTGAACTTTCTAATTGCAAATAAAACTGAGTTTATTGTTGCATTAAATAAGTGGGATTTGGTTAATAAAGAATTTAGGAATTTACGATTAGATCAATATAGAAGATTTTTTGGAATTAATAGAAACTTTCAAGTTGTAAGTGCTTCTCAAGGAGAAGGATGTTCGCAACTAGTCGATATGGCACTTAATTTTCTTCCAGAGGGACCACAACTTTATGGCGAAGAGACGATTTGCGACCAACCATTAAATAACTTATTATCTGATTTAGTAAGAGAACAGGTATTAAAAAATACAAGAGAAGAGGTACCCCATAGTGTCGCAGTAAAGATAGAAAAGAAAGAGGAAATGAAAAGAAAAAATGGCAAAGTTTTTACAGCTATTTTGGCTACTATTATTGTTGAAAGATCAACTCAAAAAGGCATTCTTATTGGAAAGAAAGGATCGATGTTAAAAATGATTGGTCAGTCAGCAAGATCAAATATGTCAAAATTAATTGATGGTCCAGTTCACCTAGAGTTGTTTGTGAAAGTTGTTCCAAATTGGAGAAAAAAAGAATCAAGGTTAATTGAGTTTGGTTATGAGGAAGATTTTTAGATGAGTGGTTTTAATTTTGATGTAATTACATTATTCCCTAAAGCTTTTGAATTAATAAAAAATTCAGGAGTCATAACAAGAGCATTAGAAAAAAATTTAGTTGACGTTAATTTATATGATTTAAGAGAATATGGAGAAGGTCCTTATCGACAAGTGGATGATAAGCCATATGGAGGAGGTGCAGGAATGGTTCTTAAACCTGAACCGATTTTTAAGGCTCACGCATCTATTAAAAAATCTCTGAAAAGTAAAACTTTATTAATGACCCCACAGGGTAAAGTTTTAAAGCAAAAGGATCTTGTTAGATGGTTAACTTTGGATCAAATAATAATTATTTGTGGTCAATATGAAGGTTTTGATGAAAGGATTAGATGTCTAGCTGATGAAGAGATATCCATAGGAGATTATGTGCTCTCTGGAGGTGAAATACCTGCAATATCAATAATCAATGGTTTGACTAGACTATTACCGGGAACTCTTGGAGATCCAGCCTCTCTAGTGGATGAGAGCCATAACTCTAATTTGCTTGAATATCCTCACTACACTAGGCCTTTAATTTTTAAAAAAATGAAAGTGCCAGATATTTTATTAAGTGGAAATCATGAAGAGATAAAACTATGGAGAAACAAAAAAATGATTGAGAGAACTATGGAAAGGAGAAAAGATCTTATTGGCAAACAAAATTCTGTTTATCATGAAGAAAATAGTCAAAATAAAGAAGTTATTAATAATTCTATAAATACGCTTGAAGTTATTGAATTTATTGATTATCCAGATTGGTAACTTAAAAAATTGTCAAAATAATTTTTATTTTTTAACAACAATATTTCAACACAAAGAAGAACCTTATCAAGATACGATAATAAAACTTTTGATATTATTATGATTAATATCCTTATTATATTTTTAAAAGAACTTCCAGTTTTTTCTGAAGATGAAGAAATTTATATTAGGAATATCTTGTTATTACCACGATAGTGCGGCTGTTTTATTGTGCGAAGGTGATATTACTGTCGCAGTCCAGGAGGAACGTTTTTCTAGAAAGAAGCATGATGCCCGATTCCCAACTAATGCTGTTAGATATTGTTTGAAATCGCAAAAAATTGATTTGAGAGATATTGAGTCAATCATTTACTATGAGAAACCATTACTAACTTTTGAAAGATTATTAGAAACTTATCTTGGATCAGCTCCTAGAGGAATTAGATCATTTATTGCTGCAATGCAAGTTTGGTTAAAAGAAAAATTATTTTTAAAGTCATTACTAAAAAAAGAATTTAAAACTATTCAAAAAGAAATTACTAATAGTGATGAAGAATATTTGCCTGAAATACTTTTTGCAGAACATCATCAATCGCATGCAGCCGCTGCTTTTTTTCCGAGTCCTTTTGAAAATGCTGCAATTCTATGTATGGATGGAGTAGGGGAATGGGCTACAACTTCAGCATGGATCGGAAAGAAAAACAAAATTAATCCTCTTTGGGAAATAAGTTTTCCTCATTCTTTGGGACTGCTTTATTCCTCATTTACTTATTATTGTGGTTTTAAAGTTAATTCAGGAGAATACAAATTAATGGGTTTAGCTCCTTATGGTAATCCAATATATGTAGATAAAATTAGAGATAACCTAATTGATATTAAAGATGATGGATCATTTAAGTTGAACATGAAATATTTTAAATATCATCGTGGATTTCGCATGACAAGTAGAAAATTTCATCAACTTTTTGAGAGTCCTCCCAGAGAGAAAGAAATGAAACTTACCCAATTTCATATGGATCTCGCTGCATCTATTCAAGTTGTTACAGAAGAAATTGTTATCAAACTCGCAAGATCATTGAAGAAAGAAACAGGATTATCAAAAATTTGCCTTGCAGGTGGAGTCGCATTGAATTGCGTAGCTAATGGAAAGTTAATTAAAGAAAAGATATTTGATGATATTTGGATTCAGCCTGCTAGTGGTGATGCTGGTTCAGCTCTTGGAGCAGCTTTAATTGGATGGTATGAAAATCTAAAAAAAATAAGAAAACCAAATATTAATGATTCAATGAAAGGAACTTACCTTGGCTGTGAATTTTCTAATAAAGAAATTATTTCTTATTTGGAAAAGATTAATTCTTCTTTTTCAGAACTTAAAGATAGTGAGCTTTTCGAAAAACTTGCGGAAATTATCGATGACGGCAAAGTTGTTGGGTGGTTTAATGGACCAATGGAATTTGGTCCAAGAGCTTTAGGTGCTAGATCAATTATTGGAGATCCTAGAAATAAGGAAATGCAAAGTATGATGAATCTTAAAATAAAATTTAGAGAAAGCTTTAGACCCTTTGCTCCATCAATACTTGAAGAAGAAGTATCTAACCAATTTGAACTAAGTACTAAAAGCCCATATATGTTGCTTGTTGCCCCATTAAAAAAAGAATTATGTAATGAAATTAATGAAGAAGAAAAGAAACTGTTTGGTATTGAAAAATTGAATATAGCTAGATCTTCACTACCAGCGATTACACATGTTGATTATTCAGCGAGAATTCAAACTGTTAGTGAAAAATCAAATCCTCGTTATTACGGGTTAATTAAAGCATTTAAAAAAAGGACTGGGTGTCCCACATTAGTAAATACATCATTCAATGTTAGGGGAGAACCAATTGTTTGTACTCCTCAAGATGCTTACAGATGCTTTATGAGGACGGAAATGGATGTACTTGTTATGCAAAATATTTTACTTTTTAAAAGTGACCAGATCTTAATCGAGCAAAAGGAGAATTGGAGACAAGAATTTGAACTTGATTGATTATGAAAGAATCTATTTCAAAAAAACAATTAAGAGAATTTGGATTGCTTGTTGGTTTTTGTTTCCCATTGATTATTGGATGGATTATTCCAGTAATTGGAGGGCATTTATTTAAAGCTTGGACATTAGGGGTTGGACTTCCTCTTTTAGTTTTAGGTATATTTGCACCGAATACTCTTATTTATCCTTATAAATTTTGGATGAATTTGGGTCTTATTCTTGGCTGGATTAATAGTCGTATAATACTCGGGATAATCTTTATATTTATTCTTGAACCTATTTCTTTAGTTATGAGATTTATAGGTTATGATCCATTAAGATTAAAGAAAAAAGGTAAAAAAACTTATAAAGAAAATAAAAAAAACCATAAAATTGATTTGAAAAGGATTTTTTAGGAATGGAAGCTTTTTTAGATCTTCTAAATGATATATGGGATTTCTTGAGAATTCGCAAAAAGTATTGGTTAGCACCTCTCATAATAACAATTCTATTGATGGGGGCACTCATAATATTTACTCAAGGTTCAGTTGTGGCTCCATTTATATATTCAATTTTTTAAATTTTAAAAAATCTAATTAAAAATAATTTGAATGTGCCTCTTATTTTATGTTTGTCATTTCATTATTACTAGTAATTTTCATTGATTTATAATTTCTGGATATTTTCCCCTATTTCCATCATAAGCATTTTTATCAAACCAAGGATCACATAAAATAGTTATGTCATCAGTGCAGATTTTTATACATGCCGAATATTTATAAAATACTCTAAACATTATTATTAGTTAAAAGTTTAATAAATAATACTAATTACTTTACACATTTTGTTATTGATTTGTTTAAAAAATATTCTTCTAAAAAATTTTATATATTATTTCAAAACTCAACAAATATGGTAAGTCTTACTTTAAAAATTAGTTAAAAATATAATAGAGTTATTAAAATATTGGTGAATTTTGATGTCAGTTGATATCAAAGATAATTTATTAGCTATTAAAAATCGATACCGTCCTGAAATTGATGGACTTAGGGCTTTTGCAGTATTAACTGTAATCATTAATCATTTCAATAAAGAAATACTACCAAATGGATATCTTGGGGTGGATATTTTTTTTGTTATCTCGGGATTTGTCATAACATCATCTCTTTATCAAAGACCATCTAAAAACTTTAAAGACTTTATTAGTGGTTTTTATGAAAGAAGGGTAAAACGACTAGTTCCAGCACTATCAGTTTTTGTTCTCATAATGAGCATTGCTATTTGTTTATTCAATCCAATACCAGGTGTGACTTTGAAAACAGGTTTGGCATCATTATTTGGATTGTCTAACTTATATCTTTTTCATCAAATGACGGACTATTTTGCTAATTCAACGGAACTCAATGTATTCACACATACTTGGTCTCTGGGAATTGAAGAACAGTTCTATATCTTTTTCCCTCTATTGGTATGGTTCACTGGGTTTGGAAGGCAAACAAAAAATGGTGCTCGTAATTTGTTACTAACAGTAGGTGTGCTATCGGTTATATCATTGATTATTTTCCTTTATCTCTATCCAAATAACCAATCAGCAGCATATTTCTTGATGCCAGCAAGGTTCTGGGAAATGGCAGTTGGATGTTTGCTTTTTATTGGAGTATATAAAAAACCATTTATCAAAAGAAACCTTGAAAAGGCTCCACCTCTTTTGGTACTTACATTGATTGTTGGAGTAATGTACTTACCTATGTCATTAGCAGCAGAATCTACTATTGCAGTGGTTTTTCTCTCAGTTGTGCTAATTGCCTCTATAAAAAAAGAAACTAAAGCATTCAAAATCTTTACCAACTCCAAGGTTGTTTACATTGGCTTAATATCTTACTCACTTTATCTTTGGCATTGGGGAGTTCTTGCAATTAGTCGTTGGACTATTGGAATACATTGGTGGTCAGTACCTTTCCAAATCATGCTTATGTTTGGTCTAGCAATTGCTTCGCATTATTATATCGAAACACCTCTTCGTAAGGGGAATTGGTTCGGAAGACGATGGAGAACGCTTGTCGCAGGAGGAGGAGCTATATTGTTGCTTTCTGGTGGTCTTATCACGCTTGGAAAGCCTCTCAGAGGGCAATTATATACAGGGAAAGAACTTAAAATTAGTATGCTGCCAGTATATTTCCCTTTTGGAGAATCTTGTCTTGATAATCTTTCTAAGCACACTATATGTTACTTAATTGATAATAAAAGCGACCAAAAACTTTGGCTAATTGGTGATAGTCATGCAAATTCTCTCTATGGGGCAGGTGCAGAAGTAGCAAATTCGCTTGGGATGAACCTACAATTCATCTCAGCAGCAGGAACTCCCTTCCCCCCAGTTGGACATTATCGAAAGAGGAATAAGAAAGGAGACCTAGAAGCGTTAGATGAATTCAAATTTGTCGAAAAAAAACTATATAAGGAAATAAATAATGGCGACATAGTCTTAATTACAATGAGGTCTCCCTATCATTTTGGTGGAACCTATTATGAATACCCAGAATCAGCCTTTATATTCATGAGAAAAGATGGCTCTTTGGGTACTCAAGAAACTTACTTTATCGACTGGAGTTCAGCTGTAAAAAATCTAGCTAGCTTTGCTCAAAAAAAAGGTGCCAAAGTTATAGTTCAAACTCCAATACCAGAATGGGAGAAAGAATTTATAAATCCAAAATGTTCAACGTCTAATAAACAGTGGTTCAACTCTCTTGTAAAGACAAACTGTCAAATTGAAAGCAAATTTTTTATTGAAGAAGATAGAGGAATTTTCAGCCCTTTAATTGAAAAATTGAATCAACTAGCAAATTCTCATGAAAATATATTTCTTTTTGATACCTATAAATTCGTTTGTCCTGAAAGTAATTGTAGGTTTACTATGGAAGGGGTTGATATTTATAGAGATGATGACCATCTTTCATATGAATGGGCAAAAGATATACTAACTCCTGAAATTTATAAATTTATCAAATCAATTTCAGATCAGCAATAAATTAAAAGATTAATAATTCCATATAAATCAAGAATTAAATTGGATTAGTGGATATTAAATAAAGTTCTGGATAATGTGCAGGATATAAGTTTCAAAGCGATTTCAAAAACATTTTTTTTTAATTAAATATCAAGATTTCGTTAACATTATTTTCTCCGATTACTTTTTGCTGAATAATAATTAAATACTTTTTAAATGCCAATAAACTATGCTTATTTTTTTGTTAGAATAAATTTTGAAAAATTTAACTAAATTGTCAAGTTAAATCTTTGTACAACTATAAAATAATTTAATGTTCTTACAAGTGGATTTATTAATATTTGCATGATTAAAAGAATTCCAAATTTTCGTATTGGTAATGGATATGATATTCATAGATTAGTTAAGGATAGAAACTTAATTATTGGGGGAGTCGAATTGAAGCATCCTGATGATTTAGGACTTGATGGTCATAGCGATGCTGATGTTTTGAGCCATTCAATAATGGATGCATTATTAGGAGCATTATCTCTAGGAGATATAGGAAAATACTTTCCTCCTTCCGATCAAAAATGGAAAAATGCCGATAGCTTATTATTATTGTCAAAAGTAATTAAATTAATTAGAAAGCAAGGTTGGGAAATTAATAATATTGATAGCGTTATTGTTGTAGAAAGACCAAAAATTAAACCTTTTGTAGGATTAATGAAAAAAAATATTTCTAATACTTTAGAAATTGATGATAGCTTCGTAGGAATTAAAGCGACCACAAATGAGAAACTGGGACCTGAGGGCAGAGAAGAGGGTATAAGTTGTCACTCAGTTGTATTACTTGAGAGAAAATGAGATTTGAATTAAGTTTGAAAAAAAATATTCAAAGATTTTGTTTATTATTAATTTGCTTAGTAGTTTTAATTTTTCAATCTGATATTCCCAATTTAAAAGCTCTTACAATGGATAATTTTCAAAGTGAAATGGTCATAGAGGAATTAAGACTTAAAGTACCTGCTGATGTAAAAGCAGCTTGGCTAAATGCTGAAAAAGAAATATGGGAACCTTGGTTATCTTCTCAAGATGGTTTTTTGGGTAGACAATTATTTTGGGATAAAGAAAAAGAAGAAGCTTTAATATTAGTAAATTGGAAAAGTAAGAAATTATGGAAAAGCATACCAATGTCAGAAGTAAATCTAGTTCAACAAAAATTTGAAGATAATGTTAAAGCTGCTCTAAATGTAGGCGATAATCCTTTTGAATTAATTTACGAGGGAGAATTAGATAAACAAAGATGAATTTTGATATCAAGTTTGATTTTCAAAGAAGAGATAGGCTTGGACTCATTGAGGCTATTTGGGGGCAAGATAAGAGTATCGACCAATTAGAAAGATTATGTGGAAATGTATTAAGTAAAAATGAGGTTGTTTTCATTACTAGAATTAATAGTGAAAAGGCTAATTATCTTTTAGATTTGTATGAAGATGCACGATTCCACGAGGAAGCAAATTGCTTAACAATTGGGAAAAATTTTAATAAAATATTTACTAATAAAAAAGTTGCCATAATTTCAGGCGGCTCAAGCGATTTGTCCGTAACACTTGAAGCACAATTAGCTCTCGAAATTTATGGAGTGAATTGTCAATCTTTTATAGATGTTGGAGTAGCGGGACTTCATCGATTGATGAGTAAGTTAGAAGAAATTAATAAATATGATGTATTAATAGTTTGTGCTGGAATGGAAGGAGCTTTGGCAACAGTTGTGGGCGGATTGTTGGCTCAACCGATAATTGCAGTACCTGTCTCAGTAGGATATGGCGTTAGCAAGGATGGAGAAACTGCCTTAAATAGTATGTTGTCAAGCTGTTCTCCTGGTATTGCAGTTATGAATATAGATAATGGATACGGAGCAGCAATGGCGGCTCTCAGAATTATTAAAAGTATTTCCTAGATAATCACTTTTTTTCTATTTCTAATAGGTTTTCTATCCATAGATTTAGTTGTTTTGATAGCATTCCTTCTTCCCTCATTTTGATTGCTTTTATCACGACTTCTGTATTTACCCATTCTGGAAATCTTTTCGGCATTTATTTTTATATTCAGTATTTTTAATTTGGTACAAATTTTTATAAAAACAAGATCTAAGTAACAAATTTAATCTTTTATGTTTGATTTTGTACCTAATCTAGACAGCTCATATGAGGTATGTTCACTTTCTACATTTTTTAATCTTTCAATCAGATCGGTGAGGTCTTTATGTGCTAACTCCCCATTTTGCTCCCATTTTAGCGACCTTGAGTTGCTATCAATTTTTTCTTTCATTGTTAAATTTAAGTATTAAAAATATAAAACGAAAAAAGGAGAAATTTGGCTATTGTTTCAAGCCTAAACTTAAAAAAATATGAAGATTTTTAATACACTAAGTATTTTTCTTTTATCCGCCACCAACTATTGAAACAATTTCTAAATTATCACCATCTTTAAGCTTCACTTTTTCCCATTTCATTGAATTTATAATTAAATTATTTAATTCCACTACAATTGTGTTTGGTTTATATCCCATTTGGTGAAGAGCTTTAGATAGTAGAGCATTTTCTTGATCAAATTCTATTTTTTTTTCTTCTCCATTTACTCTAATTTTCATTAGACAACTTTTTTATAATCATCATAGCGTCTTCTTTAGGATCTTCAGAATTCATTAATTCCGAAACTAAAGCAACTTTTTTAAACCCATTTCTTTTTAAATATGAAATATTATTTGACTTGATTCCTCCAATAGCAAACCAAGGAATATTTAAATCCTTTGTTAATGTTTTGATATTCTCAATACCTAAAGGTATTTTATTCTTTTTTGTTGTAGTTTCAAATACTGGCCCTATTCCTAAGTAATCACAACCATCCTTGAGAGCATTTGAAATATCAATTGCATTATTTGCACTTATACCGACAATTTTTGAATACCCTAATAGTTTTCGTGCGGTTTTTAAGTCTAAATCGTCTTGTCCAAGATGAATTCCATCCGCGTTAGATGCTAGTGCTATATCAAGTCTATCGTTAATGATAAACAAAGAATTATATCTTTTACATAGATTTTTAATCTGAATTGCTTCTCGAAGATGATCTTGATCAGTTCCCTTTTTAAATCTATGTTGAATAATTCTTACTCCCGCAATTAAAATCTCTTCTATTATTTCTAATAAATTGTCCTTTTGATCTGTGATTACATATAAGTCATTTTCTTTTAATATTTCCTCCAACTTCTTACACTTGCTATAACTTAATAAGTCAGTTTCAATAGTATAAATTTCATATCTAATTTCCGAAGCAATTTTTGAAAGCTCATGATTTTGTAACCTTGAGAATTCTTCTATCACTCTTAATGCTTCTTGAACTCTGGCTGAATTAGAACTTATAATTTGCTCAGAAGTTTTTCTGTTGAATTGCTCTCGATGAGTAAATCCTTTACATTTGTCCTCAATGTGATTTCTAGATTGTTTATAAACATCTAAATGATTTTTTCCTAAAATTTGTCTAAAATTTTTAATCTTTTCAACATATGTTTCTTTGCCTAGGCCAAATCTAGCCCAATCCTCTAATACTCTTAGTCCTTCTCTGGCTCTATCAAGATTAGCGTCAATAATTTGATAAATTCTTAAATCTTCGTTGTCTCTAGGATTGGAATTCAGCATTTGTAATTTATTTATTGTAGTTTTTAAAAATTTTCAAAGCTTTATCTCTATCTTTTTTAATTTGATTAGAAAGTTGATCTATATTTTTGAACTTGATTTGAGATCTAAGTTTTTCAACTGGTTCAACAGATAGATTTAAACCATATAGATCGATATCTTTATTTATTAAATGAACTTCAACTGCAGAAGGCAATAAAGGATTTATTGTTGGTTGAGAGCCAAGATTCATAACAGATTCAATTTTTTTGTTGGAATTTTCTATAGTTGTCCAAGATGCGTAAACTCCTTCTCCAGGTAAAAATTTTCTGCCATCTATTTCAAGATTTGCGGTAGGCCATCCTATACTTTTCCCAATTCCTTTACCTTTAACAACTTTTCCATAAAAACTATAAGGCCTATTAAGAATTTTGAAAGCATTTTTAAGATCACTTTTCTCTAATAGATCTCTTATTCTGCTGCTGCTGATCCTACCTTCCTTGTCTTCTAAAATTGGAATAATTTTTAGCTTGATATTAGTATCCTTAATCATATTTTTTATTGTATTTATATCTCCACTTCTTCTGAAACCAAATTTAAAATTAGCGCCTACAGAAATGTTTTTTGCTTGTAATTGATTTATCAAAATATCTCTTACGAACCTTTCGGCACTTAATTTGGATAGTTCCATATCAAAAGGAATCAGAACTAATTGTTCAATCCCCAGATTTTCAAGAATTGATAGTTTTTCATTAGGGAGATCAAGTCTAAGACGCATCTCTTTGTAAAGGACTTCTCGGGGGTGAGGCCAGAAGCTTGCAATTGTTGGTGTATATTGATTTTCTTCAACTACACTTTTTATTAATTGTCTGTGGCCAGCATGAAGGCCATCAAAACT